>CAZOSF010000004.1:29578-65897 GCA_964582415.1 uncultured Alteromonas sp. | reverse complement strand
TGTTGGCCCACTAGGGCTCGAACCTAGACTCTTCTGAACCAAAATCAGACGTGTTGCCAGTTACACCATGGGCCAATACCATAATGTGGGCGCAAATTTAAAACAAACTTTGGCTTGCGCAAACAATTTTTTTAGAAAAATAAACTTCCCCTATTTCGCGTTAGCATATTTTTATCACCCCTCTATGCATATTATTGTTAACTTCGCCCCAACCAAAAAGCATACGCCTCATGGCCGAATTCAATTTTAGCAAATGGAATAAAATCACCGGTTGGGTGGTCTTTTTAATTGCCTTATCTACCTACTGGCTTACTGTAGAACCCACCGTAAGTTTCTGGGATGCCGGAGAATATATAACAACCGCGAGCAACTTGGAAGTGGGTCACCCCCCAGGAGCACCCCTTTATCAGATGATGGGGGCCTTCTTTTCAATATTCGCTCTTGAGCCCTCCAGTATAGCGATTGCAGTAAACCTTATGTCGGTCTTTGCCTCGGCCTTCGCCATCCTCTTTATGTTTTGGTCGCTTACTATTCTTATCAGAAAAGTAGTGTCCCAACACAATGAAATTAATAAAACGACGGCTGTGGCCATTTTGGGAAGTGCTGCAGTGGGTGCTTTGGCCTTTACCTTTACCGATAGCTTTTGGTTTTCAGCCGTTGAGGCAGAAGTATATGCCATGGCAGCCTGTATTATGTCGATCATGTTTTATGCCGGCCTTCGATGGGAGCAGGAAATGTTTTCCGAGCGAGGGCATCGATGGTTAATCCTTATCGCATTTATTATTGGACTTTCCTTCGGGGTACACTTTATGGGGTTACTCACCATTCCCGCCATTGGTTTTCTCTACTATTTCAAAAAATACCCGAAAGTCACCATCAAGAATTTCATCATTGCCAATGTGGTAGTCGTGGCCATTCTCCTGTTTATCTTCAAGCTGCTTCTCCCTATGACCATGAAGTTTTTCAGCGCGATGGAGCTGTTCTTTGTAAATACAATCCGGCTTCCTTTCAATTCTGGAACCTTGATTGCAGCACTGATTTTTATCGCATTATTTTACTTCGGACTTAAATATACCCGTAAACACCGTTTGGTGGATGCCAATACACTCATTCTTTGCATCCTTTTCATTTTCGTTGGGTTCTCTAGCTGGATTATGTTGCCCATTAGAGCAAATGCTGGAACCGTCATCAATGAAAACAATCCAAATAACGCACGCGAATTGTTGGCATACTACAATAGGGAGCAGTACCCTGAAACCCACCTATTCTATGGCCCTCAATTCACAGAAGCTTACGTAGGGTTAGATCCAGACAATCCGTACAAGGATGACAAACCCAAATACGAAAAAGACGAAACGGCGGGTAAGTATGTTATTGTAAATGAATGGAAAAATGCTGCCCAAAATACAGATGACGCCCAAAAGGCCTTCCTGCCCCGTATGTGGAGCATAGAACATTGTGCGAATTATTTGGAATTCACAGATGGTCTCGAATTTGGCATTAAACGCCAATACCGAAATGAGGAACGTTTAGTGGAGGAAGTGGCTAAATTCAAGGAAGCCCATGCCAACGGACTAATAGATGGGGATAAATACCATAAATTCTTAAATCAATTCGGTCCTTTCCTCGATATCAAAAAACCCTCCTTTGTGCAAAACATGGAATTTATGTTTGTACACCAGTTTAGCTATATGTACTGGCGGTACTTCATGTGGAATTTTGTGGGACGTCAAAACGACGTTCAAGGGCAGGGTGGTACTATGAACGGAAATTGGATTAGCGGCATCCAATTTATTGATGAATTGCGATTGGGATCTCAAGACAACCTCCCTTCCGACGTTCAAGATAATAAAGCACGAAATACCTACTACTTCTTACCCTTATTGTTGGGAATTCTAGGATTGGTATTTCATGGCAAAAACGACCTAAAAAGTTTCTGGGTGCTAATGGTCTTCTTCCTGTTTACTGGATTGGCCTTAAAAGTTTACCTCAACGAACGTCCTTTCGAGCCTAGGGAGCGAGACTACGCAGTGGTAGGTTCATTCTATGTTTTTGCCATGTGGATAGGCTTTGGCGCCTATGCCCTTTTTGATATGGTCAAAGACTATCTAAAACCCAAAATGGCTCTGCCCATCGTTCTGCTTATTTCCGCATTGGCAGGACCCGTTCTATTGGCCACCCAAAACTGGGATGACCATGATCGTTCTGGACGTTACACCGCAAACAGTATGGGCCGCATGTATTTAGACTCCTGCGATCCAAATGCTATCCTCTTTACCATCGGTGATAACGACACGTTCGCACTATGGTACCAACAAAATGTAGAGCATTATCGAAGAGATGTTCGCGTAGTCAATACCAGTCTCTTCCAAACCGATTGGTATATCGACGACATGAAGAAAAAGGCTTTTGAAAGTGAGCCTGTGCCTTCACAATTAAAACATGAACAATATCGATATGGGGTTCGGGATGTGATTGCCTACCAAGAAACCAAAGAAGACACTGTAGATATTCAAACCTGGATGAACTGGGTGGCTAGTGAAAATCCCATTACAAAGGTCGAATTGAATAGCGGTCAAGCTATCAGTTCTTTCCCCTCCAAAATCATTCGTATCCCCGTGGATAAGGAAAAAGTATTGGCCAATGGCTTGGTCGATCCGAAGGATGCCGATAAGATTGTGGACAATATGTATATCAAATTGAAAGGTGATTTCATTTATAAGAACCGCATTTTGATGTTGGATATCCTCGCCAATAACAATTGGGAACGTCCAATTTATTTCAGCGGAGGTGCCTTTGGCGATGATGACTATTTATGGTTGAAAGACTATCTTCAATTGGATGGGGTGGCCTATAAATTAGTGCCCATCCGCACGCCGGTCGATCCCAGAAACCCATTTGAAATGGGACGTGTAGATGCCGATAAAATGTATGATATCGTGATGAGTTGGGATTGGGGCAATAGTGGAAATCCAGATATCTACCACGATACTGAAACCCGAAGAAACAGTATTACTTATCGTAGCAATCTTTCGCGCTTGGCCGACCAATTAATGAAGGAAGGACAAGACGACAAAGCGGAAGCTGTACTGGATTTGGCGATGGAGAAAATGCCCGTTAAGTATTTTGAATTCTATTCGCTGCTGGAACCCTTTGTTTTATCGTATTATGAATTAGGTGCCGACGAAAAGGCGCGCACGGTATTTGAACAAACCGCTGAAAAACATCAAGAATATCTTCGTTATTTCGGCAGTATGAGTCTCGGGGAACAAGCTGATAACTTGGAGGATATTTATTCCAAGATGAATATGTATGAAAGCTTGATGGAAATTGTATACGCCTTTGACGCTCCAGAGTATTATCAGGAGCAAAAAACAATTTTCAAAAACCATTTACAACCCTTTAGCGGGCTCTTCCGACAATTGGGAATGGATATCGATGAGGAATTCCTTCAAAAAGAACGGGTAACTGAACAGATCCTGGATTCTCTGATGAATGACACTATAGGCGTGGAATAATCATGGAGGTCTATCTGCCAAAAATGCCCAAATTCGTAACTTGGTTGTATCCCAAACGAATTTGGGCATTTTCGCGTTCAGAACCGAACATTTACCTCACCTTCGATGATGGCCCTATACCAGAAGTAACCCCCTGGGTGCTGGAACAGTTGAAAGCCCACAATGCTCAAGCCACTTTTTTCTGCATTGGGGAGAACATTCTAAAAAACCCAGATATTTTTTCCCAAATCCGAAATCAAGGCCATGAAATTGGCAATCATACCTACCATCATCTTAAAGGGACAAATGCTGATACTCTTTCTTATTTGGAAGACACTCAAAAGGTAGAAAAACTAATAGGCTATCGTCCTTGGTTATTCCGCCCACCTTATGGAAAAATTACCAAGGAGCAGGCAAAAGCCCTCAATGCTCTGGGGTACCATATTGTAATGTGGGATGTACTGAGTTACGATTGGGATAGCAACGTTCCAGAGGAAAAATGCCTAAGGAATGTCCTTGACCACATTAAACCCGGAAGCATCGTTGTATTTCACGACAGCTTGAAGGCCGAACGAAATATGCGATATGCACTACCGAAAGTTTTGGACTATATCGATAAAAAAGGGTGGAAGGCAAAAAAGATTGGATTAGACCTCCGCTAGACGTATTCCTTAACCAACCCAATTAAGGTGTTGGCGTCCTGTTCTCCACTCTGGCGCCATTTCATTTCACCGTCCTTGTAGATCATCAGGGTAGGAAGGCCCTTTACTCGAAGTGCCTCGGAAAGTTCCTTGTTTTTTTCAATATCTATTTTGATAACACGAGCCTTGTCCCCCAAGGCTGCTGCGACGTCACGTAGCACTGGATGCATATCCTTACAGGCCTGATCCCATTCCGCGTAGAAGTCCAATAGGACAGGTACGTGCGTCTCGATTAAATCGCCAAACTTAGACATAGGCTGATTTCTTTAACAGATGCTCACTACAAATATAACATTTCCGAGAAATTATGCAGTATTTCGGCGCTTTTTCAACTGGATAACTGATACCTCAGGCCAAATTCCTACACGTCCTGGGTAACCAATAAAGCCAAATCCTCGGTTTACATTAAGGTATTGTCCAAGTTCTTCATAGATACCCGCCCAGTAATCGTAACGGTATTTTACGGGGCTCCATTTAATCCAACCAGGAATTTCCACTCCAAATTGCATTCCGTGGGTATGCCCTGATAGGGTAAGATGAAAGTGCCTGCGATCGTTCTTAACTTTTTCTGTCCAATGCGATGGGTCGTGACTTAATAAGATCTTAAAATCATCATCGGAAACGCCTTCACATGCCTTTTCCAAATCGCCAGCTTTCTTGAATCCCCCAGCGCCCCAGTTCTCAACGCCAATTAGTTTGATGGAAGCCTCCCCTTTTGAAAGAGATACGTTTTCATTTAAAAGTAAACGCCAACCCATTTCCTTTTGAATGCTTTTCAGAGTTTCCAGATTTTCTTTTTTGGCAGCTTCCGAAGGCCAAGTCATATAATCCCCATAGTCATGATTTCCCAAAACGGAATATACCCCATCCTTTGCTTTCAATTTGGCGAAATGTTCTTTCCATGGTAGCATCTCATCACTTTGATTGTTCACCAAATCCCCTGTGAAAAGGATGAGATCGCTCTCTTGCTCATTGATCAAATCGATTCCATATGCCACCTTGTTTTCATTATCGAAGCTGCCGCTATGGATATCGCTGATTTGAGTGATGGTATAACCGTCGAAGGCATCTGGCAGGTCATCAAATTCCAATGCATATTTTAGCACTTGATAATTGTATTTTCCGCGGTACATTCCATACAAAAGGGAGGTAAAAGGAATGGCAGCCACCCCTAAGGCAACAGTACTGATGAACTGCCGGCGCGAAGGCATATGAAAACCTTCCTTATTCCCAGCCACCTTTGAAAAGACACCAAATCCCAAACGGAATAGGTCTTCCCCAAACATGAACAAAATGATAAGGAGTTTGGGCACTAAAAAAGAGAGAAAAAAGCCGAAGGTATACATTCGGAAAGGAGTCATTTGCCGTGAATGGGTCCCTCCACTTATTTGATAGATAAATAACCCTAAAAGTCCGATGGAAACCAGAAAATACAACCACTGAACCCAGGTGTTTTTGGTTAGGGTTCGAAAGGCTTGATAGGCATAGATATCAATGAGTAAGTAAATGAAAATGAATATAATCCAGCGGATCATAGCAATAATTTTTGATAAAGATATGGGGTTTACAGCACCTGCACGAAGTATTTACTTTTTTTTAACGTGATTTCGTACCTTTCCCTTTCAAATCGCATTCATGAGGCCCGCATTTTTCCTACTTCTAATTTCCGTTTTATTCTCCTGTTCCCAAAACCAAAAAGTTCCGCCTGCAAAAAAAGAGGGACCCTTAACCAGCTATGTGAATGTATTTATTGGAACTGGAGGTCACGGCCACACCTACCCAGGCGCAACCCTCCCGTTTGGAATGATACAATTGAGTCCGGATACCCGACTGGAGGGTTGGGATGGTTGCAGTGGATATCATTATTCCGACAATTATATCTATGGTTTTTCACATACTCACCTCAGCGGCACGGGCGTGAGTGACTATGGAGATGTTCTCTTGATGCCCACTACTGAAATGCACCTTCATAATGGAGCTGATGGCAAGCCTGGCTATCGTGCTCATTTCTCGCATGAAAATGAGGTAGCTTCTCCAGGCTATTATAAAGTATTGCTCGATTCTACGAACATTCAGGTGGAGCTTACAACCACCTATCGAGCAGGCATGCATAGATATCAATATCCATCATCTGAAAATCAATACCTCATACTGGATTTGGAACATCGTGACAAACTGCATAGTGCCTCCATGGAAAAGGTCAATGACTTCGAGATTCGTGGCCATCGATTTTCTGAAGCTTGGGCAAAAGATCAACGCCTCTATTTCCATATTAAATTTTCCCACCCACTACTAGGTGATTTAGGTCTGAGCGAACCGCTTCCCTACACCAAAAAAGCGGCGCTGCAGTTTGATAATCCGAACAACGAACCCGTTTATATTAAAATAGGTATTTCGGCGGTAGATGATGAGGGGGCTCAAAAAAATCTGGAAAAAGAAATCGGAAATAAAACCTTCGATCAAGTACGAAAAGAAGCGACCGAAATTTGGGAAAATCAATTGGAAAAAATTGTTGTGGAAGGGGCATCCATTGATGACAAAACAACCTTCTATTCAGCATTATACCATACCATGATTGCCCCCAACCTGTATAGCGATGTGGATGGCCGTTACCGAGGCATGGATTTGAATATCCATAAGGCTGAAGGCTTCCAGTACTATACAGTATTTTCTCTTTGGGATACCTATCGAGCAGCCCACCCCCTCTACACCATTATCGAACAGGACCGGACCAATGATTTTATCAATACTTTTTTAGCTAAATACGATGAGGGGGGAATCCTCCCCATTTGGGACTTAGCAGGTAATTATACGGGTTGTATGATAGGGTATCACGGGGTCCCAGTAATTGCCGATGCGTACTTAAAGAATATTCGCGGATATGATGCAGAAAAAGCTTTTGAAGCGATGAAACACAGTGCCGAACAGGAGCATTTGGGGCTAGCTTCCTATGTATCTCTTGGTTTTATCCCTGTAGAAGAGGAAAGCGAGAGCGTTTCCAAAACCTTGGAATATGCCTATGACGATTGGACGATTGCTCAAATGGCCAAATCGATGGGTAAATTGGAGGACTATGAACGTTTCCTTAAACGGGCACAATCCTATAAAAACGTGTTTGACCCCGAATCTGGTTTTATGCGAGGGCGTTTCAGAAATAGTTGGTTCTCCCCATTCGATCCCTATGAGGTAAACTTCAATTATACGGAAGCCAACGCCTGGCAGTACAGTCTGTATGCCCCTCAGGATATTTCCGGGTTGATGAATTTGATGAAGGGGAAAAAAGGATTGGAGCAACATTTGGACAAACTATTTACTGCACCGACCAACACCTCTGGACGGGATCAGGCGGATATCACAGGGCTTATTGGTCAGTACGCTCATGGGAATGAACCCAGTCACCATATGGCCTATCTCTACAATTTTGTAAATCGGCCAGATAAAACGCAAGAGAAAGTGCTACAAATCCGAAAGGAAATGTACTCTAATGCTCCCGATGGCATTTCTGGAAATGAGGACTGTGGACAAATGAGTGCGTGGTATGTCTTTAGCAGTCTGGGCTTTTATCCTGTAACTCCGGGGATCAATCAGTATATCATTGGCCTACCCTTGTTTGAAAAAGCCTCCATTTTTTTAGAAAACGGAAATACCTTTACCGTTATAGCACAGAATTTTGATCCTGAACATTCCTATGTTCAAGAGGTCCTTTTAAATGGCCACCCCCTTTCACGAAGCTTTCTTATGCACGAAGAAATCATGAAAGGGGGTGTTTTGGAATTTACTATGGGAACCCAGCCGTCTACCTGGGGCACAATGGATGGAGACGAACCTATCACCTCCATAAATGACCATCATATAGTACCCGCCCCTTATCTACTGAAAGGTTCCGTTGCCTTTCAGGATAGTACGGAAATAGCCCTGGGAATGGTGGGTGATGGTACTATTTTTTATCGTTTAAACAATGGGGAATTCAAAAAATATGAAACGCCTTTTACCATCACCGAAGAAAGTCTTTTGGAATGCTACGGTGAAAATGAAAACGGCAAAAGTGCAACCCTAGCGACCCCATTTTATAAAGTTGACCCCAATAGATCGATTGCCCTTTTATCGGAATACGCGAATCAATACAATGGGGGTGGCCCGAATGCACTGATAGATGGCATTAAGGGATCGAAGGACTTTAGAACTGGGGCATGGCAGGGCTACCATGATACCGATGTGGAATTCATTGTTGATTTAGGAGAATTACAACCCATAGATACCATAAAAGTATCCTTCCTGGAAGACCAACGCAGTTGGATTTTCTTTCCAACGGAAATAAAATGCTGGACCTCCGATCAAGCCAATGGTCACTTCAAAGAATTGGGAAAGCGATCTTTTGGCCCGCTAGAACCTTCCGAAACCGTTCAAATAAAAGATGCGATATTTGAAATGAAGGGTTATCGGGCCCGTTATATAAAAATAAAAGCAACAACCCTTGGCCCACTACCCGAGTGGCATATAGGTAATGAGCATAAAGGAAGGGCTTGGGTCTTTGTAGATGAAATTGAAATAGATTAAACATATGAAACGAAGAAAGTTTATTCAAAATGCTTCGGTGGGGAGCATGGGCCTGGTCGCAGGAGCCGCCCTACTGGGTTGTAAAGAATCAAATTCAGAGGAAGTACCTCTTGCTAAAACGGAGAATACCAAGCCTGAATATCCTTTGGTGATTGCCACTTGGAATGTTAAAGAGGCAACTGCAAGGGCTTGGGAAGTATTGGAACAAGGTGGCAGTGCGTTGGATGCTATTGAACAAGGTTGCCGAGTTGAAGAAGCTAATGCAGAGGGCCAGAGCGTTGGCATTGGCGGCCTTCCCGATCGGGATGGGAATGTCACTTTGGATGCCAGCATAATGGATTCCAATGGAAACTATGGAGCTGTAGTTTATTTACAACATATCAAACATCCGATCTCCGTTGCACGTAAGGTAATGGAAGATACCCCTCATGTATTGTTAGCGGGTAAAGGGGCAGAACAGTTTGCAGTTGCACAAGGGTTTCCAAGGGAAAATCTACTAACCGATGCCTCCCGAAAAGCTTGGGAAGAATGGAAAGTCAAATCGGAATACAAACCCATTATCAATATCGAGAACCATGACACCATTGGCATGCTGGCCATCGACAAGGATGGAAATCTATCCGGAGGATGCACCACAAGCGGGCTAGCGTACAAGATGGCAGGTCGTGTTGGGGACTCTCCTATTATTGGTTCTGGACTTTTCGTAGACAATGAGGTGGGTGCTGCCACGGCGACAGGCCTAGGTGAAGAAGTGTTAAAAACGGTGGGCAGTTTTCTTATTGTAGAATTAATGCGACAGGGTAAAAGTCCACAAGAAGCCTGTGAGGAAGCCATCGAACGCATCGTAAGGAAGAATCCAAATCACAAGGATTTTCAAGTTGGCTATATTGCCGTAAATAAGCAAGGTGACGTTGGTTTTTATGGAATTCATCCAGGCTTTTCGGTAACCCAATACCGCAAGGGAACAAACGAAAACATACCCTCGCAACATTACTTGGAAGAAGCATAATAAATTGTCTTTCAATTATTTGATATTCAAAATAAAAGACACCTATTGGTACTAAATTTTTCACAAATTTCATTTGCACACCTGTAGAATGCGAAATTTTCGTATTTTTGTCGGACATAAGTAGGTTAATCCCGCTTCGGGGGTTAATCAAATTTGGGGCGAAAAGTCATCACCTAGTGGTGACTTTTCTTATTTAACCCCTTCTACAAAGCCTCCCTGTCTGAATAATGAAGTAATTTGATTTGACCTCGCTCAAAGAATCCATTGATTTACAATTATTTGTAACTTTAGACATAAACTAAACAACCAATCAAATGAAACAACTACATTTTTCAGTGTGGGCATTCTTATGTCTTACACTTATTTATTCTTGCAATTCGAATAAATCGGATTATCAGGAGGCCAGTGCCGAAGAAGCAAAAGCCCTTTCGAAAGAAGAGATGATTAAACGCGGTGAATACTTGGCCCTTATTATTGGATGTGATCATTGTCATACTCCAAAGAAAATGACGGAGCATGGACCCGTACCCGACTTGGATCGCTGGTACATGGGATTTCCAGCTTCGGATTCCTTAGCAACTATAAACAAGGAGGAATTAGGCCCTGGTAAATGGATAATGATGAACAACGATCTTACCGCGTTTGTTGGTCCATGGGGTGTAAGTTTTGGTGCGAACATTACCTCGGATGATACTGGAATTGGGACTTGGTCGTTTGATCAGTTCAAAAAAGCTATGACGGAAGGGAAATACAAGGGTATGTATAACAGTCGTCCTATTATGCCTCCCATGCCGTGGGAATCTTTCAAAATGATGAATGAAGATGACTTAAGGGCCATTTTCGAATACCTCCAATCCACTAAACCAATTGAAAACGTGGTGCCTGCGTATATTCCGCCACCAGCCATGTAAGAACATTAAATAAAAAACCCTTCACTCAGAAGGGTTTTTTTTCAATAACTAAATGTCTTTGCTCCACTCGCCTCTTGCTGCTTAAAACGTTTTACCAATTCAAGAGCGTCGGGAATAACGTCACTACACAAGACAATTAAGGAATCCTTTTCAGCATTGTTAACGGCGTGGGTTATGGCTTCCCTTTCAGAAGGTATGATAGTTGTCATTTTGGAAGGGTCCTTCATCTGAATACCATCATTCAGCATCTTGATTAATTCCTCTTCAGTTTTTCCTCGGAGGTTCTTGTCTTGTCGAATAATGATTTCATCAAACATTTCCGCAGCCAAACTTCCCATTTCATTATTGTCCTCAACTCTTCGATCCCCCACTCCGGCAATGATGCCTACCTTTTTGGTGCATTCAATGGTGTTGATAAATTCTTTCAAAGCCCTCATCCCCGCTGGGTTATGGGCGTAATCCAAAAGCACCTTAAAATTCTCAAAATGGAATAGATTGAGTCGGCCTGGTGTCTGCGAAGCCGAAGGAATAAAAGTTTCCAGGGCAGCCTTAATGTCTTGTATGCTTATCCCCCTTACATGTGCCGCCAATACAGCCGCCAGTACATTTTTAATCATAAATGTGGCTTTCCCGCCATAAGTTAATGGAATGAGCTCAGCAGGCATGACCCGCATTTTCCAAACCCCTCTACAAATGGTCACAAAGCCGTTTTCATAAATCGCAGTGATCCCACCCAATCGCTGTAGGGCCTGTATCCTTGGATTGTTTTCATTCATGGAAAACAAGGCTACATTGCAGTTTACCGAACGTCGCATATCATACACCAAATCGTCGTCGGCATTGAGAATGGCATACCCATCTGGCAAAACGGTTTCCGGAATGACCCCCTTCACTTTGGCCAGTTGCTCAATCGTGTGGATTCCTTTCAGGCCAAGGTGATCGGCTTCTACATTGGTGACAATTCCTACGTCACATTTATGGAAGCCCAATCCGGCTCGTAGCAATCCCCCTCTCGCGCATTCAAGAACGGCGAAGTTTACAGTGGGGTCTTTTAAAACAAATTCGGCACTCGCGGGCCCAGTGCAATCCCCTTTCATTAGCAATCGGTTTTGAATATACACTCCATCACTGGTGGTATACCCTACACGATAACCATCCATTTTGGCGATGTGGGCAATTAACCTACTGGTAGTGGTCTTACCATTTGTGCCGGTAATCGCAATTATCGGGATACGCCCCGTGTCTCCCACTTTAGGGAACAGCTTATCTACCACAGGAGCGGCTACATTTCGAGGCAATCCAGTAGTAGGTGCCAAGTGCATTCGAAAACCAGGGCCGGCATTCACTTCTAAAACGGCACCTCCTGTTTCCTCCAGGGGTTTACTGATATCGGTCGTCATGATGTCGATACCACAAATATCCAAATCGATGATTCTCGAGATGCGCTCGGCCATTTCCACGTTGCTTGGATGAACGATATCTGTAACATCCTCGGCAGTTCCCCCTGTACTCAAATTGGCTGTATCCTTCAGAATAAGTCGCTCGCCCTTTGGTATTACTGAATCTTCATTATAACCTTTGGCCGCAATGATGGTTTTAGTTAAATCATTGATGGTGATTTGAGTTAGTACATTCTCATGGCCGTACCCTCGGCGAGGATCCTCATTTACCTTATCTACCAACTGCCGAATGGTTGAAACACCATCTCCTATAACATGGGCAGGGGTACGCTTCGCCGCAGCCACCAATTTAAAATTAATTACCAGCAAGCGATAATCTTCACCGGTGATGAATTTTTCAATAATCACAGAATTTGAAACCTCCTTTGCAGCACGGAAAGCCACCAAGGCATCTTCATAATTTTGGATATTAACAGTGATTCCACGACCATGATTTCCTCCCACAGGTTTCACCACCAAAGGAAAGCCAACGTACTTACACGCCGCCTCTAAGCTGCTCTCTCTGCGAATGATGTCCCCTTTTGGTACTTCCACCTCCGCTTGCTCCAACAGATATTTGGTATCCTCTTTATCGCAGGCCAATTCAACTCCGATGCTAGAGGTTTCGCTGGTTACGGTCGCCTGAATTCGCTTTTGGTTCGCCCCATACCCCAATTGGCATAGAGAATATTTATTCAACCGAATCCATGGAATTCCTCGACTAGCCGCTTCTTCTACTATACTTCCCGTACTGGGACCCAAGCGTTCTGCCTCTCTTAGTTCACGCATCCTTTGTATGTCTTCCTCAAGATCATATTCCTTACCATCAATCAGGGCTTGACAAATTGCAACGGACGCTTTCGCTGCATATCGCCCAACAGATTCTTCAATGTAAGAGAATACCACATTGTACACCCCTTTTTCCCCATAGTCGCGCGTACGGCCAAAACCCGTATCCATTCCAGCTAGAGTTTGAATTTCCAAGGCAATGTGCTCAATGATATGGCCCATCCAGGTCCCCTCTTCCACACGCTGGAAAAATCCTCCAGGTGTCCCTACAGAGCAACGATGACTGTACATAGATGGGAACATGGTTTCCAGACGCTCCTTAAACCCTTCAATGGTATTGGAAGGTCGGTCTTCCATCTCTTCCAAGTCCAACACCATCACTATTAATTTATGCCGGCGCACGGACCAATAGTTGGGGCCTCGCATCGCGTTTATTTCGCGTATTCTCATAGTAAATCGAAATTAATTTGGTTGTAGTGAAAGATTTAAATATATGATTTTTTTTAGTGCAAAATCCTGTATTTTTGCTCTATTGAAATAAATTTATGAGCGCGAAAGGAATCCTTATTCCCATTGGAGGAAATGAAGATAAAGGCATTGAGGTAAACGAACAATATACCATGGAGTTTATCAGTGAAGGGATTCTCTTCCATGTCGTAAAACAGTCTGGAGGTATTCATTCCAATATCGTGATCATTCCAACCGCTTCCAGCATTCCCGAAGAAGTAAGTGAAAATTATTTACACGCCTTTGGAAAATTGGGGTGTACCAACGTACAGGTGTTGGACATCCGAAACCGGGAACAAAGCGAAGACCCCAAAAACGTTGAAATTATCAGGAAAGCTCACTGCGTTATGTTTTCGGGCGGGAATCAATCGAACATCACCCGTGAGATTGGTGGCACCACCCTTCATAAAATCTTATTGGAGAAGTACCACAACGAGCAGTTTGTTATTGCTGGAACCAGTGCGGGTGCCATGTGCATGTCGGAAGAAATGATTACTGGTGGAAATATAAAGGAAGCATTCACTAAAGGAGCCGTTGGAATGAGTAAAGGAATGGGCTTTATTCCTGGGCTTATCATCGATTCGCATTTCATTAGAAGAGGTAGATTTGGGCGATTGGCAGAAGCCGTAGCCAAGTATCCTTATTTGATTGGGGTAGGATTGGCGGAAGACACCGGACTTATTATTCGGAATTGTGGCACTTTTGAAGTAATTGGTTCTGGAATGGTTGTACTTTTCGATCCAAGAAAGCTAAAGCACAATAACGAGAAAATTTTGAAAGTTGGAACACCGATGACCCTTACCAACCTAAAGACACATGTATTGGCCAATGGGGATGTGTTCAATATCAAGGATCGTAAAATTAAGGTACTTCCGCTGGATGCTCCTTTCGTTTAATCGTTGTAAATACCAACAAACGCCGCTCCATTTTTTACTCTGCTACCACGATACATTCCTTCTGTATTGAAAGTCATGGCAATGGCACCTTGCGTATCGACGGCAATTAACCCGCCATCACCACCTATTTTCAGCAAACGATTTTGAACAACCTCCTGAGTAGCCTGGGAAAGTGTGTAGCCCTTGTACTCCATTAAACAGGATACATCATAAGCTACCACACCCCGAATAAAATATTCGCCACTTCCGGTACAGCTTACCGCACAGGTAGCATTATTGGCATAGGTACCCGCCCCAATCATCGGACTATCACCTACCCGACCCCATTTTTTATTGGTCATTCCTCCTGTAGAAGTAGCCGCAGCAACATTTCCATGAATATCGAGCGCAACCGCACCTACAGTTCCAAATTTGCGATCTTTATTAATGGTATGGTCCAGCTGAAATACGTCGCTTTCCTTGATTTCCTGCCATTGCTGGTAACGAAAGGCATCATAGAAATAACTCGGATCCTCCAAGGGGTAATGGAGGCTTTTGGCAAATTCCATGGCACCCGCTCCTGCTAAGAATACATGCTCACTTTTTGTCATGACATCCTTAGCCAAACTGATGGGGTTTTTGATTCCAGTAATGAGGGAAACCGCTCCCGCTTCCAGATTGGACCCATCCATAATTGCAGCATCCATTTCGTGGGTACCCATGGCAGTAAAGACGCTGCCTGCTCCCGCATTGAAAAGCGGGGAGTCTTCCAAAACTTTAACGGCAGATTCAACAGCGTCAATCGCTGTACCTCCTGCTTCAAGGAGGGCATACCCTGTCTCCAGGGAATGATTCAATACCCCACGATACTTCTCTTCCAATTCCGAAGTCATCATCCCTTTAATCAAGGTTCCGGCGCCTCCATGAATAGCTATAGCAAAGGTTCCCATTTTAATGCAATTTGAGACTTGAAAAGTACAAATTGCAAAAGAAATAATCGGGTGTTTTTTGAATTTCCGATAGAATGATTTAATTCAATTATCCTTCGCCCCGATCAAAGGGTTTCTATGAGAAGTTTCGTAGTTTTGGAATTCAATCAATCTTTCTTTCATGTCCGATAAAAAACGACTCTTCTTAGTTGATGCCTACGCCCTTATTTTTAGGGGGTATTATGCCTTTATAAAAAACCCAAGAATTAACAGTAAAGGTTTAGACACCTCGGCCATCATGGGATTTATGAATTCCCTTTTGGATGTCATCAAGAGAGAAAATCCAGATCATCTTGCCGTTTGTTTCGATAAAGGTGGCAGTGAAGCCCGAAATGAGCTTTTTCCTGAGTACAAGGCCCACCGAGATGAAACCCCAGAAGCCATTCGAATTGCAGTTCCTTACATAGAGCGCATTTTAAAAGCCATGAATATCCCCATCATGGTAAAGGAAGGCTTTGAAGCAGACGACATCATTGGAACCTTGGCTAAAAAAGCAGAAAAGCAAGGATATAAAACGTATATGGTGACCCCAGACAAGGATTTCGCTCAATTGGTATCCGACAATATTTTCATGTACAAGCCCGGTTTTAAGGGAGGCTATGAAACCTGGGGTATTCCAGAAGTTCAAAAGAAGTTTGAGGTAGAAAGACCCGAGCAGGTAATCGATTTATTAGGAATGATGGGCGATAGTGCCGATAATATTCCTGGCCTTCCCGGCGTAGGAGAAAAGACAGCCAAAAAATTCATTCAGGAATTCGGCAGTTTGGAAGGATTGCTGGATAACGCTGACCAGCTCACTGGAAAAATGAAGGAGAAGGTGATAGAAAATGCCGAATTGGGAAAGCTTTCCAAAAAATTGGCTACCATCATGTTGGATGTCCCTGTGGAATTCGATGAGGAAGATTTTGAAATGTGCGCTCCCAATACCCAGGAAGTCATCGATATTTTTGAAGAATTGGAATTCCGCAGGCTTCGGGAAAACTTTTTGAATACCTTCGATGTTGGAGCACCCAAAGAATCACAAAATAGTGAAAGTCCAACCCAAGTAGGCCCGGCCGATTCCACACCAAAAATGGCTGGCGCCGGCCAGTATTCCCTCTTTGGTGAAGAAGATGGAACTACAGCTACGGTGAACCATTTCAGTTCCAGAAACACCTATAAAACCGTTCCACATTTCTATCAATTCGTCCCGTCGGGTATTGGCACGGACTTGTTCTTTGAAACCTTGATGCAGCAAAAATCGGTATGCTTCGACACCGAAACCACAGGGTTAGATCCACTCACTGCAGAATTGGTAGGGATTGCCTTTAGTTGGTCTCCCGGCAGTGGATTTTACTTACCCATTCCCGAGGGAAGAAAGGCTGCCCAAGAAGTGCTTGAAAAGTTGCGCCCTTTCTTCGAAGAAGATTCCATTGAAAAAATTGGACAAAACCTAAAATATGACATAAAAGTACTCTCCAAATATCACATCGAGGTTAAAGGGAAACTCTTCGATACGATGCTTGCCCACTATCTGATCAATCCGGATATGCGTCACAACATGGATGTGCTTTCTGAAACCTATTTGAATTATTCACCCATCCCTATTGAAACCCTCATCGGGAAAAAAGGGAAAAGTCAAAAAACGATGCGTGAAGTTCCGCTGGAACAACAAACAGAATATGCCGTCGAAGATGCGGATATTACCCTTCAGTTGAAACAACATTTCCAGTCGGAGCTTGGGCAGGCTAATACCCAAAAGCTATTCGACAATATCGAAATTCCACTGCTAAAAGTTTTGGCCGATATGGAGTTGGAAGGTATTCGGTTGGATACGGAATTTCTGAAAAGCTTGTCGGTGGATCTAGAGAAGGATATAAAAACACTCGAGGCAGCCATTTATGAAGAGGCTGGGGAGACCTTCAACATTGCTTCTCCCAAACAATTGGGAGACATTCTATTCGGAAAATTGAAATTGGTAGACAAACCAAAAAAAACCAAATCAGGCCAATTTTCCACTGCGGAAGACGTCCTAACGGACTATGCCAAAGACCATAAAATTATTCGTGACATCTTGGAGTATCGTGGGCTTGCCAAACTAAAAAGCACGTATGTTGATGCATTACCGGAACAGGTTGAACCCAGTACGGGAAGGGTGCATACCGATTATATGCAAACCGTGGCAGCCACGGGAAGGCTTTCAAGCAATAACCCCAATTTGCAGAACATTCCCATTCGAACCGAACGGGGAAGGGAAATACGAAAAGCCTTCATTCCTCGGGACGAAAACTACCTGTTGTTATCTGCCGATTACTCACAGATAGAATTGCGGATCATCGCTGCCCTTAGTGAAGAAGACCGCATGATCGAAGCTTTCAGACATGGGGAAGACATTCATGCCTCTACCGCTGCAAAGGTATTTAATGTGCCCTTGGAAGAGGTCACACGAGAACAACGCAGCAATGCAAAGACAGTAAATTTCGGAATCATCTATGGGGTTTCTGCCTTTGGATTGAGCAATCAAACCGATCTGAGTCGTTCTGAAGCCAAAGAATTGATCGACACCTATTATAAGACCTATCCGAAGTTGAAACAATATATCAACGATCAAATTCACTTCGCGCGTGAAAACGGTTATGTTCAAACCGTATTGGGTAGAAGACGTTATCTAAAAGACATCAATAGCAGAAACCCTGTGGTCCGTGGTGGCGCGGAACGAAACGCAGTGAATGCCCCTGTACAAGGTAGTGCGGCCGACATCATTAAAATCGCCATGATTCGAATTCACGAGAAGCTGAAACAAGGGTCATATAGGAGTAAAATGCTGTTGCAGGTACATGATGAATTGGTCTTCGACATTCACAAAGACGAATTGGACGAACTCAAAGGAATCATAAAATCGGAAATGGAAAGTGCCTATTCCTTGTCTGTTCCGTTGGTCGTGGATCTTGGGGTCGGACTTAATTGGTTAGAGGCGCATTAACAAATGTATTCATTACAAGGCAAAAAAAAGCGCTCCCGTATGTTGGGAGCGCCAACCTTACAATTATGAAATTAATGCGTTTAATCCCATAATTACTTTCAATGCTTTGAATGTTATTTCTTTATGGAGATCAATACTAGGTGTGGTCAAATATATAAATTCCTAAAAAAGTCAAAACTGATTTATATCAAATTTAAATTAAATTTATGAATTATTAGGAATATTCTTACAATACGAAGCGATATGTTGCCTTAATTAAGAAGGTATTATGAGGTTTCCGGCTAAAAAGTTGGTTATCCAAAATCGTTTCAAAATCGTTGGTGGGGTCTCCAATACCTGTTATGCCTTGTGACCAAACCAAGAAAATTTCAGAGCCAGGAATATATTCCCACCGCAACACCAAATTAGACCGGAACTGAACATAGGAGAAGTTTGGATCATCAAACGCATAATCCACCTCCCCATCCAAGTTTTCATCCACATTATAAACACCATTTTCCAACATAATTTGATCTTGACCATACCAGTTCACGCGTTCGCTTAAATCTTCAGCGATGGGATTTGTGACATAATTGAAATCACTGAATTCGGCATTAAAGATAAATGGTTGCCCGTAGTATTGAATCGATAAATTAGGATTCAGGCTGAAGTTAACCCTCAAAGTAGTTGTGAGCGTTTCGTTATCTATTGCACCCATTATGTATCTCGGGGTACCATTATAGTCTACTTCGGTTACGTACTGGGTCTTGTTCGGATTCTGCTCGAATTCGGTGATAAGCGAAAGACTAAGTGCATTCAATGGCTGGTAGAAGAACCGCAATACATAGCGTTCCAATCCGAAATTGTTTTGTTTTGCCCAGGATTTTACGTAGCCGGCATGCATGTAGAATTTCTTCGTGCCATCCGTTCCAGAAAACAAATAGTAGAAATTTTCATCGCTCCATCGCCATCGCGGACCGCCTCGTAAAATAGTATTGGTAAAAATTCGTGGCTTATGTGCTGCTCCTCCTTCGGTCCACCAATTGTTTTTCCAATTCACATACCCATTGATTTCATACTGAATACGATTATAATTTCCCTCGAAATCGAAGGAAGAAAACTGATTGAATCCTAAATTCGCCTGGCGGAACCAAGTGGTTGGTTTGTTCCAGAATCTGCGAATATTGGCATATTGACGAATCTCATCGGCCTGACGAAGAAATCCAATATCATTCAATTCCAGCTCAGGGGACCTCCAGTTTCCCCCTACATTGTATCTCCAGTTCCCACCGCTACCCTTTCCGATTTCGAAGCGCCCCCCTGTACCTGTTAAGGATGTCCGTGTAGGGTCTACTTCGACATGATCGGCGTCTACCCGCTGAAAAAGATGGGTTATTGAGTTCTGTGTAGCCGCAATGGCCTCTGCTGAACCTCTCACATTACTAAAGACTGTACTTCCCTCTACGTAATATTTTCTGTTTTTCCAGTTGTGTTGAAAATCGAAACCTCCTGAATACGCATGACTGTGCAAAAACTGAAGATTATCGGTCATATTTCGAGTTGTCGCAGTAAACATCCCTCCTATATAACTATTCCTATCATTGAAGTCCTTTTGAACGCGTCCCACGAAGTAATTCGTCAAGGGTTCTACTAGAGTTTCAGATTCATTTCCATTTTCATCCAACACGTCGGCATATTCCTTATCGGTGACACTCTCCAAAATCCCAATGGTCCATCCATTCTTGGTTTTTCCGCTTAATTTCGCTGCCCCTAGAATGGTTGTATTCACCGGATTATTGGCAAATACAGTGGTAGGCCCGAAGGGACTCCCTTGTGGGGTTCTTCCTATTCGGCGAGAGAAAAAGAGATTATCCTGATTGCCTGCAAAATTATAATCAAAGACGCTTTTATTCTCTACAAAGAAGGGCCTACGTTCTTCAAAGAAGATCTCGAAACCATCCAGGGCAATGGCACCGGGATCGGCATCAACCTGTCCAAAATCAGGGTTAATAGTGAGATCTACCGTTAGGTCATTGGTAACTCCAATCTTGGCATCCAGTCCCCCTGTAAGACGCGCATCACTTCCATCTCTGTATGGGTTTCCTTGTTCCGCTTCGTAGGTATCCAATTGGGCAACGGTATAAGGTTGGATTTCCAATTGCTTTTGTGGCTTCAATCCAATCAGTCCTCTTAGTTCTCCAAATTCGCTAACCCATCCTGGAGGATTTGCCGGTAGTGGCTGCCATGTTGAGCGTTCATTATTTTTGAAATAGCGTCGAGTGGATTGCAAGCCCCACACCTGTTCCTCACTATTTCCGAAGCGAAGCTGCGTGAGGGGAATACGCAATTCGGCGGTCCACCCTTCCCCATCCACTTGTGTATTCACATACCAAATTGGATTCCAACTTGGGTCCCAATTATTACCATTATTGGATACAAATTCATCCCCTTTTACCCCAGCAGCGGTTACGGTAAAAGAGAAACCGGTTCGATCATCCCCATAACTATCGATGTTCAGCTCTACCCAATCACCCGAAAAAGAATCCCTACGCCCCAATCGTCTTTCGATCGTGGAGGGATCCCGCTCATAGCAACGGAAGGCAACATATAAATTCTTCTCATCATAGAGGATCTTAAACTTGGTCTGTTCGGTAGGGGCCGATCCTACATCCGGTTCAAATTCGGTATAGTCTCCTGTCCAATCTACAAGGTTCCAAGCTTCCTCATCGATTTTTCCATCGATGGTAATGGTTCCCTTTCCAACAATGGATTGGGTAGTATACACTCTTTTCTCGTAGGAAATTTGTTGGGTAGCGGTGGAATCCTCTTGCGAAAAACAAGAACTTCCTATTAAGAGCAGCAATAAAAGACTGACTGAAAATGGAATTTTGGAAAACAAGATGGTCGTGTTTTTGATTGATGTTCTTAAGAGACGCTAAGTACCAATCATTGTGACAGTAATACGGTGTTGTTAGGAGAATTTTAACATTTCTCGGCGCCCGGTAAAAAAAGGGGAATCCCTCGTTTGTAATTAAAATAAATAACACTACATTTGCACCCCTCTTATGGAGGAACTCAATGAGTATTAACAATTTGACAAAAAACTTATGGACACATTAAGTTACAAAACAGTATCTGCCAACAAAAATACCGTCAACAAAGAATGGGTATTGGTAGATGCGGACGGCTTGGCATTGGGTCGTCTTGCCAGTGAAGTTGCTAAAATGCTTCGCGGTAAAAACAAGCCAAATTACACCCCTCACGTGGATTGTGGGGACAACGTTGTTGTGATCAACGCGTCGAAAGTTTCCTTGAGCGGAAAGAAATGGGACGCTAAGGAGTATGTACGTCACACCGGTTACCCAGGTGGACAACGTTCCCTTACTGCTAAAGAATTGTTTGAAAAAGATCCTACCCGTCTTATCGAGAAGGCTGTGAAAGGAATGTTGCCAAAAAATAAATTGGGCGCAGACCTTTTCCGCAACCTTAAAGTATATGCTGGAGCGGAGCACGGACAAGAAGCACAAAAGCCCAAAGTAATTAACCTTAACGATAACAAGTAATGGAAACGATTCACAAAATAGGAAGAAGAAAAACTGCTGTTGCTCGTGTATACGTTTCCAAAGGAAAAGGAAACATCACTGTTAACAACAGAGAGTTCGATAATTATTTCACTACTGCTACCTTGCGCTACAAGGTGCAGCAGCCTTTGATGTTGACCAACAACGAAAAGGATTTTGACATTAAAGTAAATGTATATGGCGGTGGAATCACTGGTCAGGCGGAAGCAATCCGTTTGGCGCTTTCCCGTGCTATGTGCGAATTGAATGAAGAACATAGAGTGGTTTTGAAACCAGAAGGATTGCTAACCCGTGATCCTCGTATGGTTGAGCGTAAGAAATTCGGTCAGAAGAAAGCTCGTAAGAAATTCCAGTTCTCTAAACGTTAATATTTTCAACCTGTTTGGGCGCTTGTACACCAAGCGCCCCAGCAGGTTACCAAGTTCATATATTTATTTAATTAGCTGTTAGTCCTTCGTATGAAGGGCGTTAGTTTAGCATCTAAACCCAAATAGTGTAAGCTATCGGTTGCTATATCTAAGACAGAACGTAAACTAAAACAAAATGGCAAACAACAAAGAGGTCAAGGAACTCCTTGACGCTGGTGTACACTTTGGACACCTAACCCGTAAATGGAATCCGAACATGGCTCCTTACATCTACATGGAGCGTAACGGAATTCACATCATCAACCTGTACAAGACTGCTGCAAAATTGGAAGAAGCCAATGAGGCTTTGAAAAAAATTGCTTCCAGTGGACGAAAAGTGCTTTTCGTAGCTACTAAAAAACAAGCTAAGGACATCGTTGCCGAACAAGCTAAGAAGGCAAACATGCCTTATATTACTGAGCGTTGGCCCGGTGGTATGTTGACCAACTTCGTAACCATTCGTAAAGCGGTAAAGAAAATGGCTTCGATCGATCGCATGAAGCAAGATGGTACCTTCGACACCCTTTCTAAAAAAGAACGTTTGGCCGTAGATCGTCTTCGTGCTAAACTGGAAAAGAACCTTGGTTCTATCAGTGATATGAGTCGTCTTCCAGGCGCCTTGTTTATCGTAGATACAACTCGTGAGCACATCGCAGTGAAAGAAGCTCAAAAATTGAACATTCCAATTTTCGCAATGGTGGATACCAACAGTGATCCACGTCCTATCGATTTCGTAATCCCATCAAACGATGATGCTTCCAAGTCGATTGAAAAGATCATCTCTAGTGTTTCTAACGCTATTGTTGAAGGTCTTGAAGAGCGCAAGGCAGGAAAAGGAGAAAAAGGAGAGGACGAAGTAACAGAAAAGAAAACCGCACGTAAAAGAGGTGCTGTTGCTGCCGCCAAAATTACTTCCGACGAAGAAGAATAGATAACAAAAACATAAAACAGTAGAAGTTCTGGTTGCTAATCGTTAGTGTACTTTTACTTCTTCAAAAAACATGAATACAATGGTACAAATAACCGCTGCACAGGTAAATGAATTAAGACAAAAAACCGGAGCTGGGATGATGGATTGTAAAAAAGCCTTGGTAGAAGCCGAGGGGGATTTCGATCAGGCCATTTCCATTCTTCGTAAAAAAGGTCAGAAAATCGCTGAAAAACGTGCCGACCGTGATTCTAGTGAAGGTGCTGTAATCGCTCAGGTTAATGCGGATGCTACAAAAGGAGCAATCGTTTCCCTCAACTGTGAAACCGACTTCGTAGCTAAGAACGACGATTTCGTAAAATTGGCTACCGAATTTGCTCAAATTGCATTGAACACTAATTCCTTGGAAGAGCTATTGGCTTCCAATTACAATGGAATGACCGTTCAAGATAAATTGACCGAGCAAACCGGAGTTATCGGAGAGAAAATTGAAATCGGCGGGTTTGAGACCTTGGAAGCTCCTTTCGTAGGTTCTTACATCCACGGAAATAAAATTGCTGCATTGGTGGGTCTTTCCAACGCTATCAGCAACGCTGCTGAAGTAGCGAAAAACCTTTCTATGCAAGTAGCTTCTATGGGTGCTACCACTTTGTCGTATAAAGATTTCGATCCTGCATTTGTTGCTTCTGAAACAGAAGCTCGTATTGCAGCTATCGAAAAGGACAATGAAGAATTGGCCCGTCTTGGAAAACCATTGAAAAACGTTCCTGAATTTATTTCCAGAGCTCAACTTACTGATGAAATTTTGGCAAAAGCTGAGGATGAAATCAAAGCTGAGTTAAAAGCCGAAGGTAAACCAGAACAGATCTGGGACAAAATCCTTCCTGGAAAATTAGAGCGCTATATCGCTGACAACACTACCCTAGATCAGGAGAAATGTTTGTTGGATCAAAATTTCATCATGGATGACAAGAAATCGGTAGCGGAATACGTGGCTAGCCAAGGAGATGTCTCCGTAACTGGTTTCAAAAGAGTTTCCCTAGCGTAATTCAAAACCATATAAATTTAAAAAGCCGTTCTGAATGATTCAAAACGGCTTTTTTTATGCACCAAATTGTAGCTAATTTTTGCTTATTTTTGTGTGAGAAAACCACGACATGCACTACAACAGAATACTTCTTAAACTTTCAGGTGAAGCCTTGATGGGCGAACAGAATTACGGAATCGATCCCCAAAGATTGCAAGATTATGCTCAAGAAATAAAGCAAATTGTAGATCGAGGGGTACAGGTTGCCATTGTTATCGGCGGTGGTAATATTTTCCGTGGTGTGTCTGGGGTTCAAGGAGGTATGGACCGCGTGCAAGGGGATCATATGGGCATGTTGGCCACCGTAATTAATGGTTTAGCATTGCAGAGTGCCCTCGAAAACGAAGGTGTCCATACGCGTTTACAAAGCGCCATCAAAATGAATGAGGTTGCCGAGCCATTCATTCGTAGAAGAGCGGTTCGACATTTGGAAAAAGGACGGGTTGTGATCTTTGCCGGAGGCACTGGGAATCCCTATTTTACCACCGATTCGGCAGCCGTTCTGCGTGCAATCGAAATTGAAGCCGACGTTATCCTTAAAGGTACTCGTGTGGATGGTATCTACACAAGCGACCCCGAGAAGGATACGAATGCAACCAAATTCGACTTTATTACCTTTGATGATGTGCTAAAAAAAGGCCTGAAAGTGATGGACACTACGGCCTTTACTCTCTCACAGGAGAACGAATTGCCGATTATCGTTTTCGATATGAATACCAAAGGAAACCTACTAAAAGTCGTTTCCGGCGAAAAAGTTGGAACAAAAGTAAACCTTTAAAGGGAATAGATTTTTGCTTAAAAAAGTATAGAAATGGAAGAAGAAATAGATTTGATATTGGACAGTACCCGAGAAGCCATGGGGAACGCTTTAAGACATCTCGAAAAGAAATTATTGAGTATACGGGCGGGTAAAGCCTCCCCGAGTATGCTTACTGGCGTAATGGTGGATTATTATGGAACTCCTACCCCATTGAACCAAGTGGCTAATGTGAATACGCCCGATGCCATGACCATCAGCATACAGCCTTGGGAAAAATCGATGATTCCTGAAATTGAAAAGGCCATCATGATTGCTAATCTTGGTTTCAATCCCATGAACAATGGAGAAAGCGTGATTATCAATGTTCCCCCTCTTACTGAAGAGCGTAGGAGAGAATTGGCAAAACAAGCTAAATCGGAAGCAGAGGAATCCAAGGTTGGCGTTCGTAATGACCGAAAAGTGGCCAATAATGAAATCAAACAATTGGAGGTGTCCGATGACTTGAAAAAAAACCTAGAAATAGACATTCAAGAGATGACGGACGAGCACATCAAAAAAATTGATGAGATCTTCGCTAAAAAAGAACAGGAAATAATGACGGTCTAAAAGAGACCCTCCGAACAATAAAGCGGCACTTTTGCC
This sequence comes from uncultured Alteromonas sp., assembly GCA_964582415.1. Classification (GTDB taxonomy): domain Bacteria; phylum Bacteroidota; class Bacteroidia; order Flavobacteriales; family Flavobacteriaceae; genus CAZOSF01. The sequence goes on along the minus strand of CAZOSF010000004.1, from coordinate 40,277 downwards.
GCTTTATTTATATCTCAAACCCACACCTCACCATGCCCAGTACAAGAATCCTTTTTATCATTCTTTGCTTCTTGCCACTGGCAATCTTCTCTCAAGAATCAACTACTTCTGCCGATACCATCAAGGTTAAAAAAGAATCTAGCCCCTTTGTTTCGGGATATTACCCTATTGGTTTTTTTGATGTAGATCTAAAATATCTCATCAAATACAACAACTATGAAAGCTTTCGTTTGGGCTTTGGTGGAATCACGAACGATCGACTTTCCGAACTCTTCAAGGTACATGGATATATTGCCTATGGCTTCAAAGATGATGAATATAAATATGGATTAGGGGGGAATATTCGTTTATCGGCATCCAGTAAAACCTGGGTAGGACTGGATTATATCAAGGATATTCAGGAAATAGGAAGTTTTGCCTACCTCACCGACAAACGTGTGTATTCGGTATTCGAGCCCCGATTGATAAATATCACCCAATTCTTTAAGCTTCGTGCCTGGAATTTTCGCCTAACCACACAACCCTCGGAAAAATTTATGGCGGATGTACTATTGGCTCGTCATAAAATTCATCAAATTGAAAACTATTTGTTTATCAATAACGGACTTGCGTATTCCGATTATTACCTAACAGAAGCGACGCTATCGATTCGTGTTGTCCCTAGGACGCTTTCCTTTACCTCTGAAGAACAACAAGTTGAATATTTTGACGGGCTCCCAAAAATAAGTGCACAAGTGACCAAAGGAATCAAAGGGATCGCCAAAAGTGATTTCGACTATTGGAAATTGGGTGTGAAGCTGGATTATTTTGTCAAAAGGGAGGATTTATCTTCTTCCCACTTTGTATTGGAAGGAGCATTGGCTTTTGGCGATGTTCCCCTTACCCATCTTTATCATGCCTATCCAAACAATCCAACTAAGGACGAGATTCTCGAGCGGTTTTCAGTAGCAGGTAGACAAAGTTTTGAAACTATGTATTTTGGAGAATTCTTTTCCAGCAAACTACTTACCTTCCGAGGGAAACACGCCTTACGAAGAATCAAACTAACCGAAAAATGGAAGCCTGAGTTGGTTTTTATAACTCGCCACGCCCTTGGCGATATGGCCCATCCTGAAAAGCATTTGGGACTCGATTTCCACACCCTGAATAAACTATACTCCGAATCGGGCTTTGAACTCAATAGGATAGTTTTTGGTTTTGGCTTAAGCTTTGCTTATCGGTATGGCGCATATCATCTTCCCAAAACCGCAGATAATGTGTCATTTAAATTCACTTTTAACTTAAAATTATAAACCGTTCCACCCTAGGGTATCGTAGGTATTTTAGTACCTTTGCGCCACTTTTAGTCACTGTCTTTGGAAAAGCTTTTCAGCATAGGATTTTGGAGCGCCGTGGCTCGGTTTATTTTAAGGAACCGAGCACTGATTATACTATTCATTGTAGCCGCTACCGTTTTTTTGGGCATGCAATGGAAAAACATGCGCTTTACCTATACCGAGGCCAATTTACTTCCAGACGATCACCCCTACAATAAAGAATACCAATCCTTTCTAAAAACTTTTGGGGAGGAAGGAAATCTTATCATATTGGGAGTCAAGGACAGCACTTTGTTCGAACCGGAAATTTTCCAAGCATGGACAGATTTGGCCAAAACCATAGCCACGTATGATGAGGTGGAATTTTCGCTCTCCATCGGGGATCTGAAGACCTTGGAGAAAAGGGAAGATACCGCTGCTTTCCAATTGGCTCCATTCATCGACGACACCGTCCTCACCAAGGAGGCCATGGAGCGTTACCGCTTTGAACTTTTCCATAAATTACCCTTTTATGAAGGTTTGGTTTACAGCCCGGATAAAGAATCGGTTCGAACGGCCATCTACCTCAAAAAGGACATCGTTAATACTGCAGCGCGACGGGATTTTATAGTAGACGATTTAATCCCCCAAATCGAACATTTCGAAGATGTAACAAGTGTAAATATTTACACCTCTGGAATGCCCTATATCCGCACACTGAACTCACAGAATATTATCGATGAGATCGGACTTTTCATTGGTGCCGCGCTCTTGGTAACTTCCTTGATTTTCTTTTTCTTTTTCCGCTCTTTCCGAGCTACCTTCATTTCGATGATTACAGTCATTATTGGCGTTATGTGGTCGTTCGGGGTATTGGGATTATTGCATTATGAAATTACGGTGCTCACAGCACTCATTCCCCCGCTTATCATCGTTATCGGAATACCCAACTGTATTTTCCTGATCAACAAGTACCAGCAGGAAATAAAGAATCATGGAAACCAAGCCAAATCGTTGCAACGGGTTATCTCCAAAGTAGGAAACGCAACCTTGATGACCAACGTTACCACCGCTTCGGGATTTGCCACTTTTATTTTAACGAACAGCAAACTTTTGAAAGAATTTGGTATTGTAGCTTCCATCAATATCTTGGCCATTTTCTTTTTAAGCCTGTTCATCATTCCCATTGTATATAGCTATATGCCCATTCCAAAATACAAGCACCTGAAACACCTGAATAAAAGGTGGATGGGCAAGTTCGTAGATTGGATGGAGCGCATGGTTCGAGAGCATAGAATCGCCATTTATATTCTTTCCATTGTACTGCTTTGCACAAGTATCATAGGGATCTATAACATTCGACTATCGGGAAGCCTGATTGAGGACATGCCAAAAGACAAAGAGTTCTTCTCTGATATAAAGTTTTTCGAAAAGGAGTATGAGGGAATCATGCCATTAGAAATCTTGATCGACACCAAACGCAAGAAAGGAGTCATGACTGGTGCCACGCTTAAACGGATGAATGAGCTACAGCAGTATATCGAGGAAATACCTGAATTCTCGAAAACCCTTTCTGTCGTTAACCTCGTAAAGTACTCCAAGCAGGCATATTATAACAACAACCCAGAATATTACCAACTTCCCAACAGCCAGGAACGTACCTTCATTCTCTCCTATGCAAAAAGCAGTGCCGACAATACCAATCTATTGGGAAGTTATGTGGACAGCACAGGTCAGTATGCTCGCATCACTACATTTATGAAGGATACCGAAACGGAGCGTTTTGATCGTATCGAAGAAAATTTGCGTGCCGAAATTGCCAAAATATTTCCTGAAGACCGTTATAATGTGGCAATCACGGGAAAAGCCTTTGTTTTTGAAAAGGGAACAAAATATTTGGTCAATAATCTTATGCTATCCTTGTCCTTAGCCATATTGTTGATTGCCCTTTTTATGGCTTGGATGTTCCGGAGCCTACGTATGATTCTCGTCTCATTGGTTCCCAATTTATTGCCGCTATTGATCACGGCGGGACTCATGGGATTCATTGGGGTTCCCATTAAACCCTCCACTATATTGGTATTCAGTATTGCCTTCGGAATTTCTGTGGACGACACCATCCACTTTTTGGCAAAGTACCGCCAAGAATTGATGGCCCATAATTGGAAGATTAAAAAGTCGGTATACGCTGCCCTTCGTGAAACAGGGGTAAGTATGTTTTATACCTCGGTGGTCCTGTTTTTTGGTTTCTCGACCTTTATCATTTCAAGTTTTGGAGGTACCGTCGCCTTAGGGGCGTTGGTTTCCACAACCCTCCTATTCGCTATGCTAGCCAACTTGTTGTTGTTACCTTCGCTACTCCTTTCTCTAGAACGCAATATTGCCAATAAAGAAACCTTTAAGGAACCTACCATTCAAATTTTAACAGAGGATGAGGATGAAATGGAGGAAAATGAGGAAGAAGAAGCTGAAGAAACCCACATTTCTTAATTTCAAATAGGGAAGAAAAAAAGTATCTTTACCCCTTCAAATCTAGGAAACATGCAGAAAAAAGAGATTCGCGAATTATTGCAAAGTGAACCTTCATTACACTCCCTTACCATTTCAGGTTGGGTTAAAGCTTTTCGAAGCAATCGCTTCATTCAATTGAATGATGGATCTTGCCTTAGCTCGATTCAATGTGTGGTAGATTTTGAAAAATTTGATGAGGCACTCTTGAAGAAAGTGACGATCGGCGCGGCCATTGAAGTGGAAGGCGTTTTGGTGGAAAGCCAAGGTCAAGGTCAATCTGTGGAAATACAGGTTTCTAAAATCACCATTTTGGGAGAGGCAAATCCTGAAGATGTGAAGCTCACCATTTTAAGTCCGAAGCGTCATACCCTCGAAAAATTGAGGGAGCAGGCGCATCTACGTGTACGCACCAATACCTTTGGAGCTGTGATGCGAACCCGATCTAAATTAGCTTTTGCCATTCATGACTATTTTCAAAAAAATGGTTTTTTCTATATGCATTCCCCTATCATAACCGGTAGTGATGCCGAGGGCGCCGGTGAAATGTTTCGGGTAACCACATTGGATCCCAAAAATCCGCCATTGAATGAAGATGGCTCTGTAAATTATAAGGAGGATTTCTTCGAGAAGGAAAGCAACCTTACGGTAAGCGGACAATTAGAAGCGGAAACCTATGCGATGGGGCTTGGAAAAGTATATACCTTCGGTCCCACCTTCCGTGCCGAAAATTCGAACACTTCCCGTCACCTAGCAGAATTTTGGATGATTGAACCCGAGGTGGCATTCAATGATTTGGACGACAATATGGACTTGGCTGAGGATTTCATTAAATACGTTGTGCGATACGCTTTGGAACATTGTGCGGAGGATCTGGAGTTTTTGGAAAAACGTTTGTTGGAAGAAGAAAAGGTAAAACCTCAAAATGAACGGAGCAGTTTGGCCCTAATCGAAAAGTTGAAGTTTGTTTTGGAAAACAACTTCATTCGACTAACCTATACCGAAGCTATCGATATTCTGAAAAACTCAAAACCCAACAAAAAGAAAAAGTTTAAATACCTCATTGAAGAATGGGGTGCCGATCTACAAAGCGAGCATGAACGTTACTTGGTGGAACAGCACTTTCAGTGCCCAGTGATTCTATTTGACTATCCCGCCAAAATAAAGGCCTTTTATATGCGTTTGAATGACGATGGAAAGACCGTTCGTGCCATGGATGTTCTTTTCCCCGGAATTGGTGAAATTGTTGGGGGGTCGCAGCGTGAGGAACGGTACGATGTGCTGAAACAGAAAATGGAGGTAATGGGTATTCCTGAAGAAGAACTGTACTGGTATTTGGATCTTCGAAAGTTTGGAACCTGTGTCCATAGTGGTTTCGGATTGGGATTTGAACGTTTGGTACAGTTTGTTACTGGAATGGGAAATATTAGGGATGTGATTCCTTATCCACGCTTCCCTGGAAATGCCGAATTTTAGTTTGGTATGATTATAGCATTTATCCAGCAGCGATGATTTCCCGTTGCTGGATTTTTTTTATTTTTAGATAAAGACACCCTATTTATGCTGAAACAGCAACTAAATCTAAAATTATCTCAGAAACTGTCTCCGCAACAGATACAGTTGATGAAACTTATCCAATTGCCAACCCAGGCATTTGAACAGCGGGTGTCACAGGAATTGGAAGAAAATCCTGCCCTTGAAGGGGGAAAAGATCAAGAAGATACTTATCAGGATGAATTTTCCAATGAGGAGTACGACTACGAGGAAGGCAATGATGTCATCGAAACAGACATCAATGTTGATGATTATCTAAGCGATGATGAAATACCTAGCTATAAACTAGCTGCCAACAATTATAGTGCAGACGATGAGGAAAAGCAAACGCCTTTTGCCTCTGGCACTTCTTTCAATCAACATTTGCAGCAACAGTTAAATACCTATCGACTCAATGATGAAGATTTAGAAATCGCGCGGTTTTTGGTGGGCAGTGTGGACGAAAGTGGCTACATCCGTAGGGATCTTCAAGATATCGTGGATGATCTCGCCTTTACTCAGAACATTTATACCAGCGAGGAAGCAGTGGAGAAGGTACTGCATATTGTGCACGATTTGGATCCAGCCGGAGTAGGAGCCCGCAATTTACAAGAATGTTTATTGATCCAGTTAAAGCGAAAAGAGCCAACACCCACCATTCTTTTAGCCATTAAAGTTTTGGAGGAAGCATTCGACAGCTTTACCAAAAAACATTATAAAAAGCTTATCGCCAAATTCGACATAGACGAGGAAATTTTACGGGACGTGATTCATGAGATTGAGAGTTTGAACCCAAAACCAGGGGGCGCTTATTCCGGAAATAACCGCGTTGTTGAACATGTGGTACCCGATTTTCAAATCAGAATTGTCGATGGGGAACTAGAATTGACCTTAAACGGCAGGAACGCTCCTGAACTTCACGTTTCCAGGGAGTATAGCGACATGTTGAAGGGATATAAGGATGCGAAAACAAAATCGAAATCCCAAAAGGATGCGGTATTATTCATTAAACAGAAATTGGATGCCGCGAAGTGGTTTATCGATGCTATTAAACAGCGACAACAAACCCTTTATGTTACGATGAATGCCATTATGCATTACCAAGAAGAGTATTTCTTAACAGGGGACGAACGCAACCTTAAACCGATGATCTTAAAGGATATTGCCGATAAAATCAATATGGACGTCTCAACAGTTTCGAGAGTGGCCAATAGCAAATATGTGGACACCCCCTATGGAACGAAGTTGATCAAGGATTTCTTTAGTGAAGCCATGAAAAATGATCAGGGGGAAGATGTCTCAACTCGCGAAATCAAAAAGATTTTGGAACTAACCATTGGTGATGAGGACAAAAGGAGACCGTTGACCGATGATAAATTAGCGAAAATATTAAAGGATAAAGGCTATCCCATTGCTCGTAGAACCGTAGCGAAATATCGAGAGCAACTGGATATTCCTGTGGCCCGACTTCGCAAAGAAATCTAAATGAATTATTTCCTACGTTTTGGAGCCTACCTATGGCACCCCTTATTAATGCCTCTTCTGGGGACCATTATTTATTACCTTATTACCCCACGTTATGTAGAACCAGAAGTTTGGCAATCGAAGCTCATCGCCATCGCTATCGTATCTATCCTGATTCCCATCGTTACTTATTTTCTTTTGAAGAACCTACGACTGGTTAATTCCATTAAATTGGAACAAGTATGGGAACGAAAAATACCATTGATGCTTCAAAGCATATTGATATTAGCTATTATCAAACTACTATTTGACCCTTACATTACCCCCGAATTATACTATTTTTTCGTGGGTGTTTTATTTTCCACACTAACGGCGCTGTTGATGGTGTTTTTCAAGGTGAAAGCGAGTCTGCATCAAATGGGGATTTCAGGACTAACCTTCTTTGTGATTGCCCTGAGCATACATTTTCAGGTAAATATGCTCCTTTTGATTGCCTTCTTCCTATTTGCCAATGGATGGGTAGCCTCTTCCAGAATGCATTCTTGGTCACATACACCCATAGAATTGATCTTGGGTTTCGTCATCGGAATCATTCCACAGATTATAATGCTGAACTTCTGGTTATAGAATATAAAAGATAATCCCCAATTTAATGGGTTGAAATCCTATGGCCTCCTGGGTATCTTGAGTGATGGCATTTTCAAACAATGGCGTAAACATATAGTTCATAAAGAAATTGAACGTTCCATATCCCACGGAAAGGGTGGCAGAAAAGGTTAGATTTTGTAACTCGGGGATGTCGCTTTGTGCCACCTCATTATCGGGCTGCCTAAAATAAGAACGATACCAGTACACATAACCCATCCGTATGCCTCCATAAACCCTCCAAAATTTATACTCTGTGGCCGTCGAAGTTCGCCAACGAAATTCGATGGGTACTTCTAGAGTGGCGGTGTTCAGACGGTTTTTACTATAATTTATATCGCTGGTAAGGGTGCGAAAAATCGTTTCTTCATTGGTGTCTTCTCCGATAAACAAGGTTTGCCCGTATTGGTCGAGTGAGACGCCTACTCCCAGACCCACAGCTATGTTTCGTCTTTTGTTTAGGGGCATGTCCCGAAGGTATCCAAAGTTAATTCCTCCCGATAATCCTTTTATATTAACCCCTCTTGGCACCTTATAGATTAGGTTATAGGTAAATCCAAGATAAAATTGATCCTCTCTGTACTTCGCATCTCCTTTTACCATAAGGCTATCCTGTGCTAAAAGGCTAGTTCCAACTAGGAGTAGCAGAAACACTATGATACGATAAGAGGGTGGTCTCATGGAACAAAAATTATGAATTGAAGGTACAAAAAAAAGCCTCATTACAGAGGCTTTTCTATGGTCGGATACACAATGTATTATTTGTCTAACGGATTTCCAGGAGTAGTAATATAGATCAGTTTCAATAGGTTCTGTTCTCTTAATTCCTGCTTGATGTCCGTAATCAATCCTGTATTGGTCTCTTTATCTACCTTTAAGGCTACCATTACTTTATCCTGTAATTCTGGACGAAGTTTTCTTCGCAATTCTTCCAGGGCAAAACGGATATTGGTAACGTCGGTATATTTATCTCCAATTTGGATCTTTGATTCTTTCCCGTATTTCTCATACCCAGGGGCAGGTTTTCCGGCGTAGATAAAAATCGACCGGTCTTTCTGCAGTTTTTCTACTTGATCACCTTTGGGGAGTCGTTGCATAACCAAAAGGTTACTTTCCCTCAACACGGTAACCACCATGAAGAAAAACAAAAGCATGAAAACAATATCAGGAAGGGAGGCCGTCGAAATGGGCGGCAAGGCTCCACTTTTCTTCTTTTTAAATTTTGACATTTGTTAGGCTTTTAAGATCCAGATTTCTTAGGTTCAGCTTCAGACAGTTTCAAAGGAATCAACTCTTGAACCTGTTCTAACTTCGCTTTGATGTCGTCCTCTCTAGGACCTTCAAAGTCTCCATTATCTAAAGCTTTCTTCATTTCTGTATATTCCCATCCGAACAGTCGCTTCGCTTCCCTATCCCTTAGAAAGTTATAGGCAGCTACCAATTCGTTCTGTACGGCTATGTACATCTCATAGGATGTCAATCGGTCATTCTGAACAGAGATTACCGCTTTCTGCGGATTATCTGAGGATTCAGGAGAACGTTTCCCTTTACAGTAGTTGCAGTATTCAGGGGTTCCTGCTGGTGCCCCACCATTGTCAAGAAAATCGATAGCTGCTTGACGAAGGTCCTTTAACTCCATTAACTCTTCTTCCACCAAAAGCTGGTCGTTTTTGTTAACGTTAACTATAAAGAGGTTTTTCTGTTTGATAATTACATCTTGTTCCTGCTCAATCGGGGGTGGCAATTGCCGCGCGATTCCTTTGTCCTTTTCGATGGTAGTGGTTACCAAGAAAAAGATCAGCAAAAGGAAAGCGATGTCTGCCATCGAACCCGCATTGATTTCAGGTGCTGCTCTTCTGGCCATATTATCTATTTTTTACTTTGGTAAATCCACTGTAAATCATGGATACAACAGCTAGGACGGCAAGGATGTAAAATGCATTCAAACCAGTTCCTACCCACTTACTGGTACTTTCGGTAATTGGAGTGTTATCCACTGGACGAAGTCCTTCTGTACTTCCAGAAGCCATTACATAGGCAATTACAAGGATGAGCAAAAAGGCCCCAATAGACATCAACGTTTTTTTCAAGTTACCGTGGAAAATACCCTGGATCACGAAAATCACTACAAAGACCAAGGTTATGGCCATTACGATGTAGGCGATATAAAGCAGAGGGGAAACACCTTCTCCTGTCGCTTTTACTGCTTCATCTCCTTTGGAGAGCAGTAGAAACCAGAATACCAGTCCTGCGATTCCGAGGATTCCCGCTACTATTTTTAAAATTTTATATAAACCCATTGTTTAAGTTTCTTTAGAGATTACTTTTTGTTTTTGTAGTCTACCAACATATCGATCAAGGTGATGGATGCATCTTCCATGTTGTTTACGATGCTATCAATCTTCGCTACGATATAGTTGTAGAAAATCTGAAGGATAATGGCCACGATCAAACCGAATACGGTAGTCAAAAGTGCCACTTTAATACCTCCAGCTACTAGAGAAGGGTTCATATCACCAGCTGCCTGGATTTTATCGAAGGCTTGGATCATACCAATTACCGTTCCCATGAACCCAAGCATTGGGGCCAAAGCGATAAACAATGAAATCCAAGATACATTTTTCTCTAATTGTCCCATTTGAACACCACCATAAGCCACTACTGCTTTTTCAGCTGCATCGATGCTCTCATCAGCACGATCCAAACCTTGGTAGTAGATACTGGCAACAGGCCCTTTTGTGTTTCGGCAAACTTCTTTAGCAGCTTCGATTCCGCCACTCTTTAAAGCTTCCTCTACTTGGTTGGCCAATTTAGAAGTGTTGGTAGTAGAAAGGTTAAGGTAAATAATTCTTTCGATAGCAATCGCTAATCCAAGAATCAAACACAATAGTACGATTCCCATGAAACCAGGACCCCCTTCGATAAAACGTTGTTTTAGCTCTTGATGGAAACCTCTGCTCTCTGCAGGAGCTTCTTCATCCTGAAGCATGGTCACAACGGTCGCGGTGGACAACGATTGCACGCTCACGGGGATGTTTTGTGTTGTAGTTGCTTTTACATTACTAGTGCCTGCAAACACCATTGCGGCAATTGCTAGAATAGAAAATAGTTTTTTCATTGCTATCGACTTAAAGTTTGTTTTTAGTTATTAGTATTAATAAGGTTTTAAAGATATAAAATTATTTAGTTAATCTGCAACAAATTGTGCCTCCATAAGGGTTTCTGCATCTTGATTTATAAAAAAGGTCCCATCT
>CAZOSF010000004.1:0-29478 GCA_964582415.1 uncultured Alteromonas sp. | reverse complement strand
TTGCAGAGAGGAAGGGATTCGAACCCTCGATACGCTTTTGGCGTATACACACTTTCCAGGCGTGCGCCTTCGACCACTCGGCCACCTCTCTAATTCCGTTGCTTTTAAACGGGAGGGCAAATAACAAAAAAAAATTAATTTGATAAAATAATACGAGGCTAAATTTCGGATAATTCTCCCCTCAAAGAAGTCTCAAAATATATCTTGAATTGTTCCATAGAATCCCCCCTTGCCAATAAGTACATCATCTTGGCCAATGCGGCTTCCGTGGTGAGGTCCTTGCCCGAAATAACACCGATGCGTTTTAAGTCGATGCTGGTCTCATAAAGGCCCATAGCAACGCGCCCTCCTGAACACTGGGTCACATTCACAATAGGCACTCCCCTGCGAATGGTTTTTTCCAACAAATCTACCATCCATCTTTCGTTGGTAATATTTCCAGCCCCGAAGGTTTCCATGACTACCCCCTTAATTTCAGTATGGCTCAACATATGTTCCAAAATGGCCGGCTTGATTCCTGGGAACATCTTTACCAATGCAATCTCAGAGACCAATTTGCGGTGCACCTTTAATTCACCCCTTTCTTTCGGCTTCCAAAGAAACCCTTCATTGATTGATAGATTTACGCCACTTTCTCCCAATGCCGGGTAATTCAATGAGGCAAATGCTTCAAAATGCTCGGCATTGATCTTGGTGGTCCTGTTGGCACGGTATAATTTGTATTCAAAATATAGGGCCACTTCCTGTACCATTGGTTTGCCCTCCCTGTTGCTCAAGGCGGCTACCTGAATCGAAGTAATTAAGTTTTCCTTTGCATCCGTCCTAAGATCCCCTATGGGCAATTGGGATCCCGTAAAAATTACCGGCTTGGATAGGTTTTCCAGCATGAAGCTCAAGGCAGAGGCAGTATACGACATGGTATCGCTCCCATGTAATACAACAAAACCATCGAAACGATCGTAATGCGCCTCAATCATATCTGCCAAATCTACCCAATAGCTGGGTTTCATGTTCGAACTATCGATAGGTGTTTCAAATCCAACTGTTTCAATAGAACAATCCAGCAACTTTAATTCAGGAATCTGATGAAGCAATTCATCAAAATTAAACGCCTTCAGAGCTCCCGATTCAAAATCGCGAATCATCCCAATGGTACCTCCCGTATAAATGAGCAGAATATTGGCCATAGTTATATTTTGAAAACCTCTTTTGAATTCACCGTGGTTTGTCGTGCCACTTCCTCCGTTGATATCCCGTACAATGCAGCGACCTTTTCCGCTACCAATCTCAGATAACTGCTTTCGTTTCGTTTCCCGCGATAGGGAACAGGCGCTAAATAAGGTGCATCTGTTTCCAAGACGATATGTTTCAAATCGATTTGATTTAAAAACTGATCGATTTTACCATTTTTAAAAGTCACCACCCCTCCAATACCTAATTTCATGTTGAGACCGATGGCTCTTTGGGCTTGCTCCAAAGTTCCTGTAAAGCAATGAAAAATCCCGAAAAGATCTTCTCCTCGCTCACCTTCCAGTACCTCAAAAATCTCATCAAAGGCATCGCGACAGTGAATCACGATGGGCAATCCCTTTTCTTTTGCCAATTGAATTTGAAATCGGAAGGCTTCTTTTTGATTGTCCAAGGTGGAGGTATCCCAATACAAATCGATTCCGATTTCACCCACTGCGCAGAAAGAGCGCTGTTCAAATTGTCGAACTACATGCTCCAATTCCTTTTTATAATCCTCTTTTACGGAAGTAGGATGTAACCCCATCATTAGAAAAACACGGTCGGGATAACGCGCTTCCAAATCATACATCGCCTGGGTATAGGAAGAATCAATCGCAGGAATAAAAAAACGTTCTACCCCAGCGTCTTCAGCCCTTTGCATCATTAAATCTCTATCCTCCTGAAAGGCCTCGCTGTATAAATGCGTATGGGTATCTGTAAGCATCTCTACAAAACTAGTATTTTGTTGGCTATATTTGCTAAAAAATTCGCTGTGCCTTCCTTACGTACCTTCTTGGAAAATGACGATTTTCATCGTATCCCCCTGCAAAAATTGAAAACAGGCCATTACCAATTACCGCTGCATATCAATGGAGTAAAAGGCTGGTTTATTCTGGATACCGGCGCATCAACGAGCTGTTTGAATTTAGAAGCAGCTAGCACCTTTAAGCTGAATACTGAAGAATCGGAAATCAAGGCAGCAGGAGCTGGAGCCATCAACATGGAAACATTAATGGCGAAAGGCAATCAATTGAAAATTGGTGGCATTACCTTAACTAAAATAGATTTTGTGCTCTTTGATATGGTTCATGTAAATGATGCCCTTGCCCAGGCTGAGGAAGGCACAGTAGACGGCATCCTGGGAGCTGACCTATTGAAACGTCTTCGAGCGGTAATAGATTATGGCAGGAACTGCTTCTATATCAAATGTTAGAGTAAACTTTTTTTCTTACTTTTACGCATCCCCACCTAAATTTTTGCTGTTGAAAAGACAATTGCCCTTACTGCTATTGTGCCTACTTATATCTCCTCTCATCCACTCTCAGGACGTGGAGTATTATAAGCAATCTCTAGACACGGTAAATTCCCCTCAAGCAAAGATGGTGGTCTTGGACTCCATTATTTCCAAATCACGAAGAACTAATCAGGAAGACTTCATTCAGTACAGTAGGGAATACATTGCGCTGGCTAAAGAACTGGATAGTATGGAAGCAGCGGCAAGAAAAGTGATCAATATCTCCTATACTTTGGTGTCCATAAAAAACGACCCTGAAAGCAACTTAGAAATTCTTGATGATCTACTTCAATACCGCGAAAAAATCAAAGACTCCTTTTTGTTGGGAAGCCTTTACTTGAAGAGAGGGGGCGCCAATTTTCGGTTGAACTTGGAGGAGGCAACAAGGGATTATGAAAAAGCCATTGCCACCTTTGGTAAAAAAGATTCTATCTATAAGGCAGATGCCTTTCTTTTTAATGGCCAAGCCTATTCCAATCTAGGCAAGTTTGTGCCAGCAGGTGAAAATTACCGGATGGCCCACGCGTATTTCGAAGCTCTTGGGGATTATCAATACATGAATTATGCTCAACAAGGAATCACTACCATGTTCAGCATGAATGGATTCTTCGATCGGGCGAAGGAGGAACGGGAGAAGAATAGTGCCAAGATGAAGGAGCTGGGACTCGATCATCATTTGGTGACCATCTATTACAATCAATCCCTTGATTATAAAAAGCAAGGAAAAACAGAATTACAAAGGGATTATTTGTTAAAGGCATTGGACGTAATCGATAAAGACTCCGGGGATCAGGTAAACCTCTTGGATCGTATTTATGTATTTTCAAAATTATTGGAATTCTATTTGTTAGCCGGTCAACAGGACGAGGTAGAAAAATACCACAAAAGAGTGATGGAAATCCACGATCCAGAGGCGAAAGACCTTTTGTATCAGAGTCATTTTTATGAAGTCCAGGCAAACTATAATTACAGCCAAGGGATGTACGCCAGGGCGCTTGAATTTGCACAAAAAAAGATGCAGAATGCCCAGCAAATGCGATACGAAGAAGACATCATTGCCTCCCATGAACTCCTTTCCCGTATCTATGAGGGCATGGGAGACTATCGAAATGCCTTAAAAGAAAAAGACCAGTATACCCGGCTGGAAGACTCCATTTACAATAAAACTTCCGCCAATTCCCTTGCCTATTACCAAACATTGTATGAGACCGAAAAAAAGGAAAGTGAATTGATTGCAAAAAATGCCAGTATTCAACTACTGGAAAAGGACAATGAAGCTGCCCGGAAACGTTTCCTATTTATTTCAGTTGCTCTTCTCCTTACTTTCGGAATCATTTTGCTGTACAGAAACCGACTTCAGATGAAGCACAAAAAACTGTTGCAAGAACGATTCAGCCAAGAGTTATTGGTCTCTCAAGAAGAAGAAAGAAGTCGTATCTCCAAAGATCTTCATGATGGACTGGGGCAACAATTATTATTGATCAAAAACAAACTAATAGAAAACAACGACGGTCAAACAAAAAAATTGGTTGAAGAGGTCATCGAGGATGTTCGAAGTATTTCACGAAACCTTCACCCCTTCCAATTACAGGAGTTGGGCATTACAAAGGCCATCGAAATGACACTTTCTCAAATTGATGAAAACACCGATTTGTTTATTTCCCAAGAAATTGACAATATCGATGGCATTTTCAATAAAAAACAGGAGGTGAACTTGTATCGAATCGTACAGGAGGTATTCAATAACATCCTCAAACATGCCAAGGCCCAAGGGAGTTTCGTGAAGCTGCAAAAAAGGAAAGAAGGTGTTCATTTGGAAATCAAGGACAATGGCATAGGTTTTGATTTTAGCGAACAATATCAAAACGTTCGTAGTTTAGGATTGAAAACCCTTAATGAGCGTACTAAATTCCTTAAAGGAACGATGAAGGTTACCTCTAAAAGTCAAGCTGGAACCACTTTTGAATTCTATTTTCCCAATCCATGAAAAAGGAGTCAATAATTATAGCCGATGACCATCCTCTCCTTCTTAAAGGACTGAGCGACTTTCTTGTGGAAAGAGGGTATAATGTGGTGGGACGTGGTTCTGATGGCCGGGAGGCCTACAACCTCATCGCAAAACTCAACCCGGATATTGCTGTCCTTGATATTCAGATGCCCTATTTATCTGGCCTGGAAATAGCAAAACAATGCCAATCCAATGGAATTAGCACCAAAGTGGTTTTAATCACCTTTCACAAAGAAACCGAACTCTATTTACAAGCAAAGGAATTGAATATTTTTGGGTATATCCTCAAAGAATTTGCCTTGGAGGAAATCGAAAACTGTATCAATTCAGTGTATCAGGGGTCTCCTTATTTCAGTCCGAAAATATTGGAAATGCTTTCCAATTCTGAATCCAATCCTCAAGGAATGGATGCCCTCACTCCTTCTGAAAAGAAAATATTGAAGTTGATTGCCTGTGACAAGACCAATAAAGAAATCGCTTCCCTGCTTTTCATTTCACACCGTACAGTGGAAAAACACAGAAGCAATATCATCAACAAATTGAATTTGGAACAGAAAACCAACAGCTTGTTGATTTGGGCCAAAGAACATCAAGATCGGTTGCAATAAAATACGTGTAACCACGTATTTACTTTCTTCTCTCGATTCTCGAATTTTACAGTATGAAAAAATCTTCTATGAACATACGTCTGGAGTCTCATCCAAGGAAATTACCCAAAGCGTCCTTGTATTTGGTTTTCGGACTAGCAATGGCAATCGTCATATTGAACATAGCAAGCTATTTTCTTTCATAAATATTAGGTTAAATTTTTCTCGACTAACTGATCAAAAAACCCAGCCGTTTGGCTGGGTTTTTTATTTTGCGGTATATGTCTTAAGACTAAAGCTCCAACGCCTTATCGATATTGTTGTTCATCAACAATTCCACTGGATTTTCCAGAGCCTCCTTAACGGCCACCAAGAATCCAACAGACTCGCGACCGTCGATGATTCTATGGTCATAACTCAATGCAACATACATGATGGGTGCAATAACGATTTCACCATTTTTTACGATGGGACGTTCAACAATATTATGCATTCCAAGAATACCAGACTGAGGTGGGTTGATAATTGGGGTAGACAACATACTTCCGAAAACTCCCCCATTTGAAATGGTAAAAGTACCTCCAGTCATTTCGTCTACGGTAATTTCCCCATCACGAGCACGTAGCGCCAAACGTTTCACTTCGGCTTCCACTCCTCGGAAGGTTAAATTTTCTGCGTTTCGGATTACTGGAACCATCAAACCTTTGGGTCCAGAGACAGCGATGGAAATGTCCTTAAAATCATAGGTAACTTTATAATCCCCATCGATCATGGAATTCACGTCTGGATAGAGATCCAGAGCACGAACCACAGCTAGTGTAAAGAAAGACATGAATCCTAATCCTACACCATGTTTCTCCTTGAATACGTCCTTATATTGATTCCTTAATTCGAAGATTGGCCCCATATCCACTTCGTTGAAAGTAGTAAGCATGGCTGTTTCATTTTTGGCGGCAACCAAGCGTTCTGCTACCTTTCTACGCAGCATGGAAAGTTTCTTGCGCTCTGAACCACGGCTTCCTGTTCCTGGAGTTCCCATGGAAGGTATCGCATTAATTGCATCTTCCTTAGTGATTCTTCCATCGCGTCCGGTTCCCGCTACTGAAGAAGGAGCAATTCCTTTCTCGTCCAGGATCTTCTTGGCTGCTGGGGATGGTGTCCCTGAAGCATACGTTTTCTTATCTTCTTTATCAGCTTTGGTTTTTTCAGGTTCCGGCGCAGGTTTTACCTCCGATTTTTCTGCACTTGATTCAGCCTCCTTACCTTCAGGTCTCGGAGCATCCGTATCAATCAAACATACTACTTCACCCACAGCTACGGCATCACCTTCTTCCGCCTTTAAGGTAATAATACCACTGGCCTCGGCTGGCAATTCCAGGGTCGCCTTATCACTATCGACTTCCGCAATAGCCTGATCCTTTTCAACATAATCCCCATCGGCTACCAACCACTGGGCAATTTCAACTTCCGTAATAGATTCTCCCGGAGATGGGACTTTCATTTCTAACATATTGTATAAATTTTCCTGTTAGGAATTAGGTGTTTCAAAAACACTATCAATAACTCTTTTATGTCTTGCCTTGGAACGCGTACTGCTTCCAGCGGCTGGCGAACTGTATACGTTACGAGATGCTACCCGCAATTTCACCATATCAAAATGCATCAACATATACCCCCACGCACCCATATTACGGGGCTCTTCCTGGGCCCAAACGTAATCGGTAACATTAGGGTATTTCTTAATAACTTCTTCAATTTCTTTCTTAGGCAACGGGAAAAGCTGTTCCAAACGAACCAAAGCCACATCTTCCCTTCCGTTTTCTTCCCTGCGCTCCAATAGATCGTAATAGAATTTACCAGTACAGAACACTAAGGAGGTCACCTTCTTTTTGTCAACGAAAACGTCATCAATCACAGGTTGGAACTGTCCTTCGGCCAATTCCTTTTTACCCGAAACTACTTTTGGATGTCTCAACAAACTCTTGGGAGTAAAGACAATTAAGGGTTTTCGGAAATGCCATTTCATTTGACGGCGAAGGAGGTGGAAAAAGTTTGCGGGAGTGGTCACATCGGCCACTACCATATTTTGTCGGGCACAAAGTTGGAGGTAACGTTCCATACGTGCACTGGAGTGTTCAGATCCCTGACCCTCATATCCGTGAGGCAAAAGCATTACCAGTCCGTTTTGCACCTTCCATTTGGTTTCAGCCGCCGAAATATACTGGTCTAGCATAATTTGGGCGCCATTGGAAAAGTCTCCAAACTGTGCTTCCCAAATGGTTAGGGTTTCTGGTGACGCCATGGCATATCCGTAATCGAAACCAACGACACCATATTCGGAAAGGAGCGAATTATAAATATCCATTCGTCCTTTTACACCAAGGGAATTGTGAAGGTTCAGTTCTTCGGCGTCGTCCTCTGTTTTAATGATTGCATGACGATGGGAAAAGGTTCCCCTTTCCACATCCTGACCGGAAATACGAACGTTGAATCCTTCTTCCATCAAACTGGCATAGGCCAAAAGTTCCCCCATGGCCCAATCCAATTCATCGGATTGGAAGTAACGATTGTTTCGATCTTCTACAATACGTTCTATTTTACGAATGAATTTCTTGTCTTTTGGTAATTCAGTAATCCCCTTTGCAAGAACATCCAGTTTTATGAGATCGAAGGAAGTGTCAACAGGTTTCAGCATATCCTCGAGTTCTCCTGGAGGATAGTTTTTCCAATCGTCGGCCAAGATTTCAGTAATGACCGTTTTATCCTTTTTTCTGGAAGCTTCTAAATCTTCCTCTAAGTTAGCCTTATACTCTTGCTCCAAGCCAGCAACATAATCTTTGTCGATTACCCCTTCACTAATTAACCGATCCACATAAATATCCCTTGAGTTGTTGTGTTTAGAAATGGCCTTATACAGCATGGGTTGTGTAAAACGAGGTTCGTCTCCCTCATTATGGCCATATTTACGATACCCAAGGATATCGATGAAAACGTCCCTACCAAATTGCAAACGGAAATCCAAAGCGAAAATACAAGCATGACATACCGCTTCTACATCATCGGCATTAACGTGCAATACTGGCGAAAGGGTCACTTTACCCACATCTGTACAATAAGTTGAGGAACGTCCGTCGAGATAATTGGTAGTAAACCCAACTTGGTTGTTCGCAACAATATGAACTGTACCTCCTGTGCGATAGCCATCCAACTGTGCCATTTGAATCACTTCATATACCACCCCCTGACCTGCAATAGCAGCATCCCCATGGATGAGGATAGGCATAATTTTTTTGTAATTGCCTTCCAGTTTATTGTCTACTTTAGCCCGGGCTATCCCTTCCACTACCGCATTCACGGTTTCCAGGTGGGATGGGTTGGGAGCCAAATCCATACGCACTTTCTTTCCAGCATCGGTTTCCCGGAAACTAGTCCATCCCATATGGTATTTTACATCCCCATCGAACAATTCTTCTTCGTCGTATTCTTTACTATCAAACTCACTGAAAATAGCTTCCGGAGATTTTCCGAAGATATTCGCAAGCACATTTAGGCGACCTCGGTGAGCCATTCCTACTACAAATTGTTCGATCCCCTTGTCGGCCCCTTTTTGAATCAAGGCATCCAATGCAGGAATGATTGAATCTACCCCTTCGATAGAGAAACGTTTCTGACCCACATATTTGGAGTGTAAGAAGTTTTCGAAGGAAATGGCTTGATTCAATTTTTTTAGAATGTGCTTCTTCTCGTCGGCATCGTATTGAGGATGGTTGTTATTTACGTTCAACCAATTCTGAATCCATTGAATCTCATCAGGATTCCGGATGTACATGTATTCAACTCCGATGGAGTCACAGTAAATTTGTTCAAGATGATTGATGATGGCCCTTAAGGGTTTTTTACCAATGCCTAGAATAGAACCCGCCTCGAACTCGGTGTCCAAATCTGCATCGGAGAGTCCGAAATTTTCCAGATCAAGGGTGGGTCGATAGGTACGACGTTTTCGAACAGGATTCGTTTTTGTGAACAAGTGTCCACGAGTCCGATAACCATCAATAAGTTTTACCACTTGGAACTCCTTGATCATACCTTCGGGAAGCACCATGCCGCCTTCGATGCCAAGGGCTTCCAAAGAACCATGTTCCACGCCAAAATCAAATCCCTGAAAAAAGGCGCGCCAACTGGGCTCTATGGCATCTGGGTATTGAAGGTATTTATCGTAGAGTTCAGCGATGTATGAAGGATGCACCGCATTGAGAAATGAAAATCGATCCATAAGTTGGAATGCTGGCTCTTGATTTTTTAGTAAAACATTGCAAAAATACAACAATTCCAAAAATAAGTGGAAGCGAATTTTTATATTTGTTTGAAACGCAAATACTGCATGAAATTTTTCAGAAACATTCGCTTTCTTTTACTTTCACTACTCATTTTCAGCACCTTTCAAGCAAGTTCGCAAACCAATCCCCAGCGCTCCGACTTTTGGCAAAAGGTACGTTTTGGGGGTGGGGTTGGTGTAAGTTTTGGCGAAGGATTTTTCAGTGGCACTTTGGCCCCGTCGGCCATCTATGAATTCAATCCTGAATTTGCCTTGGGGGTAGGATTGAATGGCACCTACAACAAATTGAAATACAATTACAAATCTACCATTGTGGGCGGAAGTGTTTTGGGGTTGTGGAATGTAATCCCTGAGTTACAGTTATCTGCAGAGTTTGAAGAACTCTTTGTCTCCCGAAAATATGACGACTTAGTACCTATTGAAAACGAGGATTATTGGTATCCTGCCTTATTTCTTGGCGCCGGTTTTCGCAATGGATTTGTCACATTTGGGATACGTTACGATGTCTTGTACGATGAGAATAAAAGCATTTACGCCGATGCTTGGATGCCTTTTGTTCGGATCTACTTCTAGGAGGCTCGGTTCATAAGGAAACGTCCAAATTCCCGCAATTTCTCCTTTTCCGTTTCTGGAATTTCCAATGCTTCGAGGTGTGAAAAGGCCGCTTGGGTATACTCCGCTATCAACTGCTGGAGAGCAACATCGGAGCCTGCCTCTTGAAATAGTGCCTTCACCGCGGCAACCTTTGCCTCCCCATTTTCCGATTTATCAGCAAACCATGATCTTAAGGCCACCCGAACGTCTGGAGATCCTAGCTCTAACGCTTTTAGATAAAGGTAGGTCTTTTTGTTCGATAGAATATCGCCCCCAACTTGTTTCCCAAAGGTCTCAGGATTACCATAGGCATCCAAATAATCATCTTGCAGCTGGAAGGCAATCCCCAATTTTCTTCCGAACTCATAAATATTATCCTGAGACTCCCGTGATGCTTCCGCAACGATAGCACCCATCTTTAGAGCAGCACCCACCAAAACAGCGGTTTTGTATTCAATCATTTTGAGGTACTCCGGAATTTGAACATCATCCCGGGTTTCGAAGTCCATATCGTACTGCTGTCCTTCACATACCTCCAAAGCGGTTTTGCTAAATAAGGCCGCTAATTCCTGGAACATTTTGGGTTCGTAAAATTCAAAATACTGATAGGCCAAGATAAGCATGGCATCACCAGATAATATGCCAGTGTTCGTATTCCATTTGGCATGTACGGTGGCTTTCCCACGTCGCAAAGGCGCCTCATCCATAATATCGTCATGAATCAAGGAGAAATTGTGAAACCATTCCACCGCTAGGGCAGCGTGCAATGCTTTTGCATGATCTCCTCCAAAATAGGAACAGCTCATCAGGGTTAGTACGGGTCGTAAGCGCTTTCCCCCAAGGGAAAGTATGTAACGGATGGGCTCGTAAAGCGTCTGAGGTTCTTGGGTAAGACTATCGTTGGCGAGTGCCTTTTCCAAACACTCCTTGAAGAAAATAAGGTCTTGCATCGTACTACTTTGGCGCTAAAATACTTCATGCAATCCAATTTTCGCAATGGAACCTCAACCACCAATGTTAAATAATTGTAAAACCGAGGAAACTTTTTTTGTTTTTAAAGTTTCCATTAGTATTTTTGGCCCTTCAAAATGGATATGAAAGATAAAATAATAGAGAAGGCCACCGAGATGTTCATCAACCTGGGCTTTAAAAGTGTAACCATGGATGATATTGCCCACGAAATGGGCATTTCCAAAAAAACCATCTATGGGAATTTCAATAACAAAACCGAACTCGTACGGGATACCGTCATGAGTGTTTTCGACGATATCAACCATGGCATCGACTGCATTTGTGACTTGGATAAAAACCCAATTGAAGAACTCTACGAAATTAAAAAATTCGTTTCCCTTTATCTGAAAGATGAAAAGGCATCCCCCCAATATCAATTACAGAAGTATTATCCTGATATTTTTAATGAGTTCAAGGAAAAGCACTATTCGAAAATGAGTATGTGCACCGTGAACAACCTAAAAAAAGGAGTGGAACAAGGGCTGTATCGCAGTAATCTGGATGTAGATTTTGTGTCCCGTATCTACTTCGTTGGAATGACCGGAATAAAGGACGAGGTGCTCTTCCCTCCCAACCAATTTCCGAAAATTCGCATTATCGAGGAGTACTTGGAATATCACCTAAGGGGCATTGTCACCCGTGAGGGACTGCAAGTACTCAACCAATTCATCAACACAAAAACCAATGACTAAAAAACTTCTAATCGCCTGCATGCTATTGTCATCAGTATCATTCCAGGCACAAGAAAAAACGTATGCCTTTTCATTGGAAGAGGCTATAAGTTTTGCTTTGGACAGTAGTTATACAGCCCTGAACGCACGCAGGGATGTTGCCAAAGCGATCAAAAGGAAATGGGAAACTACAGCCTCTGGGCTTCCCCAGGTGAATGCCAGTATTTCCTACAATAACAATTTAAAGCAACCCGTAACCCTTATTCCAGGGGAATTCTCTGGTGGAGAACCTGGAACTTTTACACCCGTTACCTTTGGAACTAAGCAAAACGCCACTGCTGTTGCCACCCTAGAACAGCTCATTTTCGACGGGAGCTATTTGGTCGGCCTTCAAGCCGCTAGAACTTTTTTGGATTACACCGAAAATGCAAACGATAAAACCCGATTGGAAATTAGAAAGGGGGTAATCAATGCCTACGGAACCGTTTTGATGGCCGAGGAACTGGTCTCCATTTTCCGAAACAACAAAACGACGCTCGAAAAAAACCTGAACGACACTCGAAAAATATTCGAAAATGGTTTGGCCGAGGAAGAAGATGTGGAACAGCTGGAAATCACCTACCTAGACATTACCAATTATTTGAACAATGCAGAACGTACCTTCGAAATTGCAAAGCAGATGTTCAACGTAGCTTTGGGCTTGGATGTGAATACTTCGGTGACCCTTACCGAAAAATTGGATGATTTAGCACAACAGAACATCCAGCTCGATATGATGGAGCAAGGGTTTCAATTGGAGAACAATATTGACTATCGTATCGCTACAAACTATACAGAACAAAGAAGCCTTGAACTGAAATTGGAAAAAAGCAGAGCCCTACCCCGTCTTTCCGCATTCGTAAATTATGGAACCCAAGCCAACAGCAATAGTTTCACCTTTCTCGATGGTGAGCAACGTTGGTTTCAATATTCTGTTCTTGGGGTGAGTATGAATATTCCCATTTTCAGTAGCGGTTTGAGAGGTGCTCGCACCCAACAAGCAAGGATTGCCTTGGATCAAGCGAAAACCGACTTGGAAGAAGCCACCCAGCAACTAAAATTGCAATTCGATCAAGCGAAAAGCAATTATCAATTTCAAATTGACACCTATAAAAATGCCAAAAAGAACCTCGATTTGGCCGAACGCATCGAGCATAAAAATCAAGTAAAATTCAACGAAGGTCTGGCCAGTAGTTTCGATTTACGTCAAGCTCAAATGCAGCTCTACCAATCGCAGCAAAGCTATTTTCAAACCATGGTCGACTTGCTTAATGCCAAGACCGAATTGGAAACCCTTGTGAATTCAACATCATTAATCAACGAATAGTAAAGCCAACTTTTCCATTATGAAAAAACTAACATACTTAGTCCTTTTAGCCGCCTTCAGCATTGCTTGTGGTGATAAAAATCCCTCTACCGACGAGATTATCGAAGGGCAAAATTTGGACGCCATACGAGAACACCGTGCCACTTTGGTCCAGCAACAGGATGAACTTGCAGAGAAACTTAAACGCTTGGATTCGGTAATTGGCGAACTCGATACACAAAAGAACCTTCCATTGATTACGGCCTTTGCCGCCAAGGAAGAATCCTTCCAGCATTACTTGGAGATTCAAGGGGATGTTGCTACCAAGGAAAACGTCATTGTGTTCCCAGAATACTCTGGACTTCTTACTCAGGTTTTTGTAAAAGAGGGGCAAACTGTTTCAAAAGGACAATTGCTTGCTACTATCGACGATGGTGGGCTATCGCAACAATTATCACAAATCGAAGTGCAAGCAGCCCTGGCCAAGACTACTTTCGAAAGACAGGAGCGTCTTTGGAAACAAAACATAGGAAGTGAAATTCAGTACCTACAAGCTAAAACCAACTACGAAGCCCAACAAAAGGCCGTGAGCCAACTTCAAGCACAAATCGCTAAAACCAGAGTAACCGCGCCTTTCTCTGGGGTAATTGATGATGTTATCACAGAACAGGGCACCGTTGTAAGTGCGGGGATGTCGCAGCTCTTCCGAGTGGTGAATCTCAGGGATATGTATGTAGAGGCCCAAGTCCCCGAAGGATATCTCCCTAATATTCATGAAGGGACAGAGGTACAGATCTACTTGCCTGTTTTGGGCGACACCATCCAATCGAAAGTACGACAGGTGAGCAGTTTTATTAGTCCCGCGAACCGAACCTTTAAGATTGAAGTGAGTGTTCCCAACAAAAATGGACTCGTGAAACCCAACCTAACGGCTCAGTTGCGCATCAATGATTACAACAATCCTGAAGCAATCTTGATACCTCAGAGTGTCATTTCTGAAAATGCTCAAGGTGATCAGTATGTCTATGTGACTCAAAAAAGCAAGGATTCGGAAGAATACATCGCTCATCGCGTGACCATTGTTACCGGTAAAACCGAAGGGGATTATGTAGAAATTCTCGATGGCATCAAACATGGAGACACTATTGTTCAAGAAGGTGCCCGAAGTGTAAAAGATGGACAAGCTGTCGATTTGCTAAAAATGGAAGACCATGAGTAGAAAGCAAAAAAGCGTAGACAAGGAGTTTGCCCTCTCCTCGTGGGCAATCGATCACAAGACCATCATTTATGTGCTTATCGGTGTGATATTGGTGCTGGGGGCACGCGCTTATTACGACATGCCGAGGGAAACCTTTCCAGAAGTTAAGGAAACTAAAATCTATATCAGCACTCCCTATCCCGGAAATACGGCAGAGGATATTGAACGCCTCATTGTAGATCCTTTGGAAGACCGTCTTAAAAACCTCAGCAATGTGGTGGAAATCATCTCTACCTCCCAAGAGGATTACGGTATTATCACCGTAGAATTTGACGAGAATATTGCTGTGGAAGCTGCCAAACAAAAGGTGAAGGATGAGGTGGATTCTGAAAAAGCGAGTGAGGACTGGCCCACGTTCAACGGCGCCAAGGTAGAGCCAAATGTCTTCGATTTGAATTTTTCGGAAGAGATGCCAATCAGTAATATCAACATTCAAGGAAACTATCCTACCGACAAGCTGAAAGAGTTTGCCGAATATTTGGAAGATGAAATAGAAGATCTGCCTGAAATCAAACAGGCCGATATCCGAGGAGCTCAGGAAAAAGAGGTGGAAGTGGCTGTGGACATTTACAGGATGATGGCTTCCCAAGTTAGTTTCGACGATGTTATCGGGGCTATACGCAACGGAAACATGACCATCTCTGCGGGTAATATGATTTCCAGTGGGCAACGACGCACCATTCGGGTACTTGGGGAAATCGAAAATCCAGAAGAGCTCAACAACTTCGTGGTAAAAACCCAAGGTGGTTCTGTTTATCTCAAAGACATCGCTACCATTAATTTCCAAGAAAAGGAACGTACGACCTATGCTCGTGAATTCGGTGAGGCCGTTGTGATGCTCGATGTAAAAAAACGGGCAGGAAAGAACATGGTGGAGGCGGCCCAAAAGGTTCAGAAAATTGTAGATGATGCCCAAGCGAACGTGTTCCCCCAAGATGTTAAAGTGACCATTGCAAATGATCAATCTACCAAGACCATAAACCAGGTAGACGACCTTGTGAACAATATTATTTTCGGAATCATATTGGTGGTTACCGTATTGATGTTCTTCCTTGGCTTCCGTAATGCCCTATTCGTAGGATTTGCCATTCCGATGTCGATGTTCATGAGTTTTATGATCTTGTCGAACCTTGGGTATACCCTGAATACCATGATCCTCTTCGGACTCATTATGGGTCTTGGGATGCTGGTAGACAACGGTATTGTGGTAGTTGAAAACGTTTATCGATTGATGGAGGAAGAAGGGATGTCGCGCATTAAGGCAGCCAAAAAAGGGATCGGGGAAATTGCCTTCCCAATTATCATTTCCACCCTTACCACCGTTGCCGCTTTTATCCCGCTAGGAATGTGGCCGGGGGTTATGGGAGAATTCATGATATTTTTCCCAATCACGCTATCGGTAGTGTTGGGGTCCTCTCTCTTCGTAGCTATTTTCATGAACTCGATGCTGGTATCACAATTCATGCAAATCGACGAGAAAATACTCTCCAGAAAAAGCCTCATCCGATTGAGTGTAATTTTAGGAACCTTGGGAATTCTGATCTTTGTTGTGGGTGGCCCCATGCGAGGATTGGGAACACTCATGATTTTTACGGCACTACTGTTTTGGTTGTATAAGTATTTCATCAAGGGGTGGGCCAATTCCTTTCAGCGGAATTTGCTGCCTTGGATGGAAGAAAAATATCAAAACACCATTCAGTTTGCGATTTCAGGAAAGCGCCCTTATTTCTTTGTGGCAGGAACTAGTATCTTACTTTTCGTCATCTTTGTGCTGTTCGGAATGTCCGTTCGTAGTCAGAGAACCAGCGTAGAGTTCTTTCCCGATAATAAACCCAACCAGATTATCGTCTATATCGAATATCCACAAGGTACCGATATTGAAAAAACCAATTCCATTACCCAAGAAATTGAAAAACGGGTATATGCCATCCTTCAAGACAAAGACTTCAAGGAATCCAATGGCTATAATTATTTGGTAGAGGCTGCGGTATCGCAAGTGGGGGAAGGAGCAGGAAACCCATATACCGATGGGGGAAGTGCTGCTGAAATGCCTCATAGAGGAAAGATTACCGCTACCATGCGTGAGTTCAAATTCCGTAAAGGAAAGGATACCGAGGTCCTACGTAAACGGGTACAAGATACCTTGAAAGGCATTTTCCCAGGAGTGGCCATTTCAGTAGAGAAAGATCCTGTTGGACCTCCCGTAGGGTATCCTATCAATATCGAATTGGAAGGAGATGATTATGATGAGTTGATTCAGACCGCCGAAAGCATGCGGAACTATATCAACGGGAAGAATATTTCGGGTATTGCTGAATTGAAAATCGATGTAAACAAAGGAAAACCTGCTATGGAAGTCTTCGTTGATCGCAAAAAAGCAGGTGATTTGGGTGTATCGGCAGGGCAAGCTGGAAATCAGTTACGCCGCTCCATCTTTGGAGAAAAAGCGGGAGTCTATAAAAAAGATGGGGACGACTACGATATTTATGTTCGCTTCAACGAAGAAAACAAATACAACAAAAGCGCCCTTTTCAACCAGAAGATTACCTTCAGGGACCCCGCCAACGGCCAAATTAAGGAAATTCCCCTTTCGGCCGTTACGAGCAGGAAAAACACCTCTTCCTTCAGTGCCATCAAGCACAGGGATAACAAAAGGGTAGTTACTGTATACTCGGCCCTCGCGCCAGGTTATAAGGATGCGGCTGCTGTGGTAAGTCGCATTCAAAAGGAAATGGAAACCTATAAAAACATGCCGAAAGGTATTTCCATCGATTACACCGGACAGATTGAAGAGCAGAACAAACAAATGCAATTCTTGGTGGGAGCTTTTATTGCAGGTTTGGGACTGATCATGTTCATCTTGATTTTCCAGTTTAGTTCCATCTCCAAACCTTCCATTATTATGTTGGCCATATTCCTCAGTCTCATCGGTGTATTTGGAGGCATCCTCATCACGGGTGCGTCCTTCGTTATCATGATGACGATGATGGGAATCATAGCCCTTGCGGGAATTGTGGTGAATAACGGGGTGGTGCTCCTGGATTATACCCAACTATTAATCGACCGACGAATGGTTGCTTTAAAAATGGACGACCACGATTTACTGCCCGTAGAAGAAGTAAAGCCGTTAATCGTTCGTGCTGGTAAAGCCCGTTTGCGTCCCGTTTTACTTACAGCCATCACCACTATTTTGGGATTGATTCCACTTGCCGTTGGATTCAATATGGATTTCTTCTCTTTGTTCAGTGAATTTGATCCAAAAATCTATATTGGTGGTGATAACGTTATTTTCTGGGGGCCTTTAGCCTGGTCAGTAATTTACGGTTTGTTCGTAGCTACATTCCTTACATTGGTAATCGTACCCGTTCTCTTTTTGATTACCCATAAGATCAAATTGCGCGTTCGTGCCATGCGAAAAAAATTAGGACAGTAAGTCGAACTATCCCATCAAAATTGATCTCATAAGAAAGCCCTCCACACGGAGGGTTTTTTTGTGATAGAATGTTCTCTGAATACCCCGCTTCTTCTTACCTTTGCACATTATTTTCAATAGTATGTACAGAACGCATAACAACGGAACTTTACGAATAGAAGACGTCAACAAAACTGTAACCCTTGCTGGTTGGGTTCAAAAAATACGCGACAAAGGATTTATGGTTTGGGTAGACCTACGCGATCGCTACGGAATCACCCAATTGATTTTTGATGAGGAGCGCACCCCAAAAGAAGTGATGGAAGTGGCTTCCAAATTGGGGCGGGAATTCGTAATTCAAGTAACAGGAAATGTG
Source organism: uncultured Alteromonas sp. (assembly GCA_964582415.1). Lineage (GTDB taxonomy): Bacteria > Bacteroidota > Bacteroidia > Flavobacteriales > Flavobacteriaceae > CAZOSF01. Next base: position 11,356 of record CAZOSF010000004.1, on the reverse strand, counting down.
ATTGAAAGGGAGTCGAAAAACCCGAACATGCCCACGGGGGATATCGAAATTTTGGTTTCGGAATTGAAAGTCCTAAACCCCTCGTTGATTCCTCCATTCACCATTGAAGATGAAACCGATGGTGGAGAAGACCTACGCATGAAGTACCGCTATCTAGACATCCGAAGAAATCCTGTACGAGAAAATCTGATTTTTCGCCATAAGGTCACTATGTCGGTTCGCAACTATCTTTCTGCCAAAGGATTTATTGAGGTAGAGACACCGTATCTGATTAAATCTACCCCAGAAGGTGCTCGTGATTTTGTGGTGCCCAGCAGAATGAATGAAGGGCAATTCTATGCTTTGCCCCAATCCCCCCAAACCTTTAAACAACTATTGATGGTTGGGGGAATGGACAAATATTTCCAAATAGTGAAATGTTTCCGGGATGAGGACCTTCGTGCCGACCGCCAGCCAGAATTCACCCAGATCGACTGTGAAATGGCCTTTGTGGAGCAGGAAGACATTCTTAATACCTTTGAGGGGCTCACCCGACATCTACTGAAAGAAATTAATGGAGTTGAAATTGGAGCCTTCCCAAGAATGACCTATGATGAAGCCATGAAGACCTATGGGAATGACAAACCGGATATTCGTTTCGGGATGAAATTTGGTGAATTAAATGCCTTAGCTCAACACAAGGATTTCGGTGTTTTCAATAGTGCAGAATTGGTTGTGGGTATTGCTGTACCTGGAGGAAATGCCTTTACACGTAAAGAAATAGATGGCCTTATCGATTGGGTAAAACGACCCCAAATTGGAGCAAAAGGAATGGTGTATTGTCGTTACAATGAAGATGGTACCTTTAAATCGTCTGTCGATAAATTCTATGACCCAGAGGATTTAGCAAAATGGGCGGAAGTTACCCATGCACAGCCTGGAGATTTAATTTGTGTTCTTTCTGGGGATACCCACGAAGTACGAACCCAACTAAGTGCCCTACGCATGGAATTGGCGACGCGTTTGGGACTTCGTAAAAAAGACGTATTTGCCCCTCTATGGGTGGTAGACTTTCCTTTGTTGGAATGGGATGATGAAACCCAGCGTTATCATGCCATGCACCACCCTTTCACATCTCCAAAACCCGGACAGATGGAATTGCTGAAAACCGATCCCGGAAGTGTTAAGGCCAATGCCTATGACTTGGTATTGAACGGGAATGAAATTGGAGGGGGTTCCATTCGTATCCATGACAAAGAAATCCAATCCAAAATGTTTGATTACCTTGGTTTTACTCCTGAAGAAGCAAAGGCCCAATTTGGATTCTTGATGAACGCTTTCCAATACGGGGCACCACCTCACGGAGGTATCGCCTTTGGGTTAGACCGATTGGTTTCAATTTTAGGAGGTCAAGAGACCATCCGTGACTTTATTGCCTTCCCAAAAAACAACTCGGGAAGGGATGTGATGATAGACGCTCCTGCGCCCATTGACAACGCCCAGTTGGAGGAATTGCATCTTCGGGTGGTATTGGATAAAGAATAGCTAAGACCTGTGAAGAGCAGGATGAACGTATGCCGAGTACTCAAAAATCACTGCTTACCAAGTTTCTGATATGGAGATTGAAACACCTCTCCCATAAGCAGTTTCTTATGTTGGTGAGTGTTGTGGTAGGGTTTATGTCTGGAATCGGGGCTGTTACCCTAAAAAACCTTACCCACTTCATTCAATTGTTGCTTGAGGGAACTCTGATTAAGGATTACCAGAAGGCCTTCTATTTTATTTTCCCGATCATTGGGCTTACGTTGGTCTTGCTTTTTATTCGATTCATCGTACGCAAGAAAATCGATCATGGAATCCCTTCCACTCTTTTTGCCATTTCCAAACGCAAAGGATTTATGGATCGCCGACAAATGTTTGCAAGCTTGATTGCTGCTCCTATTACTGTGGGGTTTGGAGGTTCTGTCGGACTTGAGGGTCCAACCGTGGCTACAGGTGCCGCTTTTAGTTCGAATTTATCCCGTTTGCTACACGTGAACCAAGCGACACGAACACTGCTGATTAGTTGTGCTGCCGCAGGTGCCATGTCGTCCATTTTTAAAGCCCCCATCGCAGCCATCATATTTGCGGTGGAAGTTTTTAGCTTGGACCTCACCCTTGCTTCGTTGGTCCCGCTACTTTTAGCTTCAATTTCGGCCATTATCACCTCCTATTTTTTCTTTGGAAACGATATCCTCCTCCCGTTTAAAATTATCGACACCTTTGAATTGGGGCACATTCCGTATTACCTATTGTTAGGTATCATCGCAGCCTTTACCTCAATGTACTTTACAGAAATGTACGACCGTATTCAAGGCCTTTTTGATAAAATAAAATCGGGCATTCATCGACTGTTGATTGGGGGAATTGCCATCGGGATACTTGTCTATTTTATTCCTCCGCTCTATGGGGAAGGGTTTGATGTAATCAACAACCTCGTAAAAGGAAATCCGGAAATGGCCCTGAAGAACAATTTTCTACATTTAGATATTACGGGCCCTTGGATCATGCTGGCCTTATTGGCAGGCTTGGTGTTTTTTAAAATCATCGCTACCAGTCTCACATTTGGAGCAGGGGGTGTTGGGGGCATCTTCGCACCAACACTTTTCATGGGTAGTATTATGGGGTATACTTATGCTAAAATCATCAACCTAGTTGGGCTGGGATCTCTTTCAGAGAGTAATTTTACGCTGGTAGGAATGTCGGGGCTGATGGCGGGTGTTTTGCATGCGCCCCTTACGGCAATCTTCTTGATTGCGGAAGTAACAGGAGGGTACGAACTATTCATTCCGCTAATGATTACTGCCGCCATTTCTTATAGCCTAACCAAATATTTCTATCCTCATTCGGTCTATACGATGGAATTGGGTCGAAAGGGAGAATTGATAACCCATGATAAAGACCATGCGGTGCTTACCCTAATGGATTTGGGTTCGGTGGTAGAACAAAACTTCGTTCCAGTGCATCCAGAAATGAACTTAGGAGAAATTGTGAATTCTGCCATCGTGAAATCGAATCGAAACATCTTCCCCGTAGTGAATCCGGAAACTGAGGAATTGGAAGGCATCCTTCTTTTAGATGATCTGCGTCCCGTGATGTTCGATCAGAGTCTTTATGAAACCATTACAGCAAGGGAATTGATGCAGAATCCTCCAGACACCATTCATCTGGAGTCGGACAAAACCACCGATGCCATGAAAAAGTTTCAGGACACAGGTGCTTGGAACCTTCCCGTGGTTCAGAACAATAAATATTATGGATTTATTTCCAAGTCGAAACTGCTTACAGCCTATCGCAGGAAATTAATCGATTTTTCAGGTAAATAAATGCGTTATTTTCTAATCATACTCACCATTGGCATACTCTCCGGATTGGGATGGGGCCATTATATCAAGCCCGACGACCCCAAAACGGGTGACTTGATCATTGGACTCTCCATCTCTGCCCTATTTTTTATTTTCATGCCCCTCTTTATTTATCATCGTTGGAAAAACAAGGATGTAAAAGATTATATGCTCACCAAAGAGAACATAGAAAAGATGAAGGACTATGGTGAAGAAAAAGACCTCTGAAGAAAGTTCACAAAAAAATAATCCTTCAAAAGGCTTTTGCCTTCCTAAATAGCTTACCTTTAGCCATTATTAATTTATTTTTTTTATTACCATGGAAGGAACAGTTAAATTTTTCAACGAGTCCAAAGGTTACGGATTCATTACCAACGATGCTACCGGAAAAGACATTTTTGTTCATGTTACCGGCTTGAATGGCGAAGCCCTAAATCAAGGAGATAAAGTATCGTATGAAGAGACCGAAGGGAAAAAAGGCATGATTGCCACGAAGATTCGTGTCATTCACGACTAATCATATACGAACTATTTAATTGCAAAAACCCTCCGAGAGATTCGGGGGGTTTTTTAATTTAGGTTCCTTCTTTCAATAAAGAATCGCTTTATCAGTGCCGCCGATTCTTCCGCAAGTATACCCCCCACCATTTCCGTCTTAGGATGCAATTGGGTTCCCATGGTAATACACCCCCTTTGTTCATCCCGTGCAGCATATACCACTCGGGAAATCTGACTCCAATACAAGGCGCCGGCACACATCTGACAGGGTTCCAAAGTAACATAGAGGGTACAATCGATTAGGTATTTACCGCCCAAATAATTGGCTGCGGCTGTAATGGCTTGCATTTCGGCATGGGCCGTAACATCATTTAAGGTTTCGGTTAGGTTGTGGGCTCGAGCGATGATTCTGTTGTTGGCTACCACAATCGCTCCAATAGGAACTTCCCCTTTCTCGAAAGCCGCCTCGGCCTCCTGCAAGGCTTTCTTCATAAAATAGGTATCATCAAATGGTTCCAGCATAGTTTCACGAAGGTACAAATATCCACAACACTCCAAGCGAAATGGGGAATAAACGTATCTTTGCTAGTGTGAATACCCCTTTGCTCGATACCATTCAAGATCCTGTCGATCTACGTAAGTTGCCTGCCGATAAGCTACCGCAACTCGCTAAAGAATTGCGGGAATTTATCATACAGGTGGTGGCGACCAAAGAAGGTCATTTGGGAGCCAGTCTGGGCGTAGTTGAACTAACCTTAGCCCTCCATTATATTTTTGACACTCCCTATGACTTGTTGGTTTGGGATGTAGGGCACCAAGCCTACGGACATAAAATCCTCACCGGTCGTCGTGAAAAATTTCATACGAATCGACAATTGGGTGGATTGAGTGGTTTCCCGAAACGAGAGGAAAGTCTCTATGATACTTTTGGTGTTGGCCATAGCAGTACTGCCATTTCAGCTACCCTGGGCATGGCCTTGGCTGCTAAAATGGATGGCAAATTTGATAGGCAGCATATTGCGATCGTTGGAGATGCTTCCATTGCAAGCGGAATGGCCTTTGAGGCGCTAAATCATGCGGGCGTTTCAGATACCAATATTTTAGTTATTCTAAATGACAATGCCATTGGTATCGATCCTAGTGTAGGCGCTCTGAAAGAATACTTGAGTAAAGTCACTCTTGAGGATCCTCCCAAGGAAGCCAATATCTTCGAAGCTCTTAATTTTAACTATACAGGGCCTATTGATGGCCACGATATTCCCAAATTAATAGAAGAACTAAACCGGTTAAAACAAGTAAAAGGCCCCAAGCTGTTGCATATCGTTACCACAAAAGGAAAAGGATTGCGCCAGGCAGAGGAAGATCAAGTACGCTACCATGCTCCAGGAAAGTTTGATGCCCAAACTGGGGATATCAAACCAAAAGACACAGAAAATTTTCCAGCCAAATTTCAAGATGTCTTCGGAAAAACCTTGGTGGAATTGGCAAGTATCAATAAAAATATTATCGGAATCACACCCGCCATGCCAACGGGAAGCTCCCTGAAATTTATGATGGAAGCATTTCCTGATCGGGCATTCGACGTGGGTATTGCAGAACAACATGCCGTTACCTTGGCCGCTGGATTGGCGACTCAAGGCAAAACGGTATTTTGCGCAATCTATTCCACCTTTTTACAAAGAGGGTATGACCAAGTAATTCATGACGTCTGCCTGCAAAAACTTCCAGTGATTTTTTGTTTAGACCGTGCCGGACTGGTAGGTGAAGACGGGGCTACCCACCATGGGATGTTCGATATTTCCTATTTACGGTGCATTCCAAATCTTATCCTCTGTGCCCCTCGTAACGAATTAGAATTGAGGAACTTGCTATATACGGCCGCGGAAGGTTTACCCCTACCCATAGCGATTCGATATCCCAGAGGACGGGGTTTTCTTCCTGAGTGGCAATTGCCAATGAGTAGATTGCCCATCGGAAAAGGGGAATGCCTTAAAGAGGGTAGCAAAGTAGCTGTCCTTTCTATTGGAACGATGGCACACGAGGTTCAGCAAGCTATTGACCTCCTTGATGACCCAGACAATATCGCTCATTATGACCTACGTTTTATTAAGCCCTTAGACGAAGCGCTGTTACACGAAGCCTTTAAAAAGCACGAATATTTCATTACCATAGAAGATGGTGTTTTAAAAGGAGGTTTTGGCTCGGCCATCTTAGAGTTTGCCAACTTTCATGGGTATCATCAAAGCATTCAAAGTTTGGGAATACCCGATTCTTTTCCAGAACATGGTACTGTAGCGGAACTTAAAAGACTGGTGGGTCTCTCCCCTGAACATATCAAAAAAACCATCGAAGCCTTACTATAAAAAAACCCTCCCGATTTGGGAGGGTTTTTAAATTGTATACAATAAGAACGGATTATCTCTTGATCAACTTCGCGGTGTGAACATAGTTACCACCATCAATTTTCACCAAATAGATACCTGCGCTCAACGCAGAAGCATCCATACTTGCATGGTTTCCAATTTCTAAGGTTTGTTGCATCACTGTTCTACCGTTCATGTCGATAACAGAAACCTCAGTAGTTCCTAATGCCACCTTGGAAGCTATGTTGATAGTTCCATTGGTTGGATTCGGGTAAATCTCGAAGTTTCTATCGTAATCGAAGTCGGAAGTAGCAAGGTTACACTCAGCAGGAAGGTCGAACGCCTCTACCTGATCGGTACGGCTGGAAGAACTACCTTGGCTAGCGCTGAATCCTAATCCACGACGGGCAAAAGCTTCCCAAATAAGACATTTGTGCTCTCCACCGTTAGCCAGTTCATCGGCCATCAAAATGGCATCACGACCATCGATGAAACCTGGGCTGCACGCTTGAAGTTTCATTCCATCCATTACCAACTGCATGGAGATGTTGTTTCCTCCAGTTCCGTTGTAGAAGTCAGGATCAAAACCATAGATATCGATCAAATCCCAAGTCATCTCCCACAACATAGTGGCCCAAACAAATCCTATTCCGTGGGGTTGTGTGGTATTGAAGTTCGTATCGTCGTACGTATAATCGTTGATAGCGAAATCTGTGCTGTAGGGTGCCTCACGAATTCCATTCGGATTTCCAGAAGCATAGGCAGCCAATCCACGTACGTCTTCTGGAAGGTCTCCAGCTTGCATAGTAAGCATCAAACCAAAATAATCGCTCCATCCTTCACCCATTTGCTCTGCATTTTGCAAACAACCTGTGGTTCCGGCACCTCCCGTTAAACGGTTGGAAATACCATGACCGTATTCGTGAACGATGATTTCATTATCCAAATCTCCATCGATGTCTGGAGGAACATTTTCTCCGCTGATAGTTCCATTCACAGTGTTTCCACCGAGCAATTCAGAAATAATGGCCTCACCATCTACATCACTTACCATGAACAATGGAATGGTTACACTACCCCCATTCGCACCTGGCGCCATGATGATAGGATCACCAGGAACATTGTTCACCATAATTACTGCAGCAGCTCCTTCGTTTTGTGCAGCCAACGCTTTGAATCCAAATTCGCACTCACCACGACGAATCACTACAATTTTTCCGTTCAAGTCGGCGCCATTCGTGATAGGATCACAACCGTCATTCGTGTCGGCAGTTCCCGCTGGGTCATCTTCTACTACCACAAGATCTTCAGTAAATGGTGGAACAGGCAGTGGTCCTCCAAAACTAGCTGGCATTCCTTGATAGGTGCCCGCTAAAGGCCCATTATTGATGGTTAGGATATCCACCAATGCAGTAGAACCTGACCAAATAAACATCTGCATTCTAGGATTTTGACCCTCTGGTGGTGTCGCAAAGTTTGCGTTGTTGGTACCACTTCCGTCTTGAGCATCGGCATTCACAGAGTCGCTTCCAACGCCATCACCAGTGTAATTGAATTCTTGGAAGTTTCCGCTTTCCTCATCAAATCCGTATTCATAGGCCACATCATGAATAATGTTGTTCCAATAGAATAGGTTTACGGTAGCAGCATCGGTAAAGTTAGCAGGAGGTTGTGGCAATCCATAGGGAAAATCGAATTCCAAAGTGGCTCCACCATCTGGCGACGCTCCTACTCCGTTATTTCCATTGATGTCTTCTTGTGCCCAAACATTATTGCCTCGGGTGATGGTAAAATCTGCACCTCCTACACCGTCGGTATCATGCCATCCTAAGGGAGAGGCGTTCAAGTTTTCTGGACTCACCACAATTTCATCAGCACCGTCGATTGGGCTGCTGTAAGGCATTGGGAAAACGCGGTAAGAAGCTCCACCCATCATGGTAGCGCTTTCTTCTAAGAATAAAATACTTTCCTCCACCTTGTGGCTATGGTTTCCTACTCCGAAATCACAATGGGCTACCCAATCCATGGTATCCAATAGGGTACCATTTACTGCATCGATGCGTACACTGTACCAGTGGCTTGCATCCAAAAGATAGATGTTCAAGTCCCAGGCCAAACGTACAGTACCATTATCGATTGGTTGGTAGACCAATTTAACAGGGATATCGGTTAGGGAAACTCCTCCGTTGGTAAAGAGATAGCTATTACCATTCTCTTCTAACAATTGAAGGTTTGTTGGCATGTTTTGTCCAAGTTGTTGCGCGGCTTGAACAATTGCTTGACTTGGTGTAATGGAAGCACTCGTAGTGTTCACTTTTGAAGCCAAATCACGAACGAAGTTTGATTTTGCCATCACTACCTGTCCGTTCTTTAGAGCGAAGGTAGAAGTAGAGTTAAACACTTCAATGCCGTTGTGTGCTTGGTTCAAATACACGTTCTGCACATTCATGCTTTTTGAAAAACTAGAAGAACTCAATTGCAGGTCCTGCACGTCTTCACTGGTAAAGCCCCACTGCGATCGATTTTGATCCATGTATTGCTCTACAATCTCGGCGTAATTCTGGGCACTCATCGATTGAAATGCCAAGACCACCAAAAGGAGTAGTACTCTTTTCATTTTTTTTGGTTTTTTAGGATTCTAATTTTTTAACAAAGTGCTAAATATAGTTGAAAATTATGGGCTTCCCATAATTTTAACATCTTCAGCCTATTGCACGTCTCCCCTTACTTTTTTGAATAAATCCATGGCATATCCATCGGTCAATCGAGAGATATAATTGCAGATTTCAATAAGGTAATCGTAAGGACGTTCAAAATGATCCCCAATAGGAGTGTCGGCAAGAATCAATCTATCAAAATGGCGAAGATTCCCATTAAATTTATTTTCGAAGGCTCGGGTAAAGACATCCAATAAGGTTGTGAGCACTTGGTAGCCGGCAATTTCCTTTTCGACTACTTCCCGACTTTGATACACTCTTTCTCGACTTATTTTGAGGATGTCATCTATTTGGGCTTTGTATTTGGATTTTTCCAATAAGGCCGTGTCAAACTCCCCCTTTAATAGTGCTTCTTCCGAAAGCAAAAAGATTTCAGTGGCTTCTTCAATTAGGGTGTTGATGGCCAAGGAACGTAAATAAGCCAATCGGTCGGAAGCATAAATAAGCTTGTGATATTTTTCCGTTTGAAGTCGGTCTTTCACCAATTTCACCAAATACTCCAGCGCCATTTCCTCGGGTATCAAACCCAGGTTAATGCCATCTTCAAAATCGATCAAGGTATAACAGATATCATCGGCGGCTTCCACCAGATAGGTCAATGGATGCCTGGCATACCCTCCCTTTCGCTTGAGCACCCCCAATTCCTGTTGTACTTCCTCGAAAAAAGGGACATCGCTTTGGAATACTCCATACTTTTTATCGGCAATATGTGGGGTCGGTTTCTTGGGGAGCGATTCCTTTGGATACTTCATAAAAGCCCCGAGAGTGGCATAGGACAACCGCAACCCACCGGCTATACCGTTCTTCGTTTCTGTCAGGATTTTAAATCCATTGGCATTCCCTTCGAAATCACAGAGATCCTGGTACTGCTTTTCCGTTAGATGTGATTGAAACCGTTGTCCAGCCCCATTTTGAAAATAATCGCCCATGGCTTTTTCCCCGCTATGCCCGAAGGGAGGATTTCCTATGTCGTGCGCCAAAGCAGCAGCGGCTACTATGGCACCAAAATCATTTATTTGATATCCCAGGGTTTTTTGTAGATGGGGATATTTCTTTAAAATACCCTCACCCACCTTTCTTCCCAAGGAACGACCCACCACAGAAACTTCCAAACTGTGTGTTAAGCGAGTGTGAACAAAAGAGGTCTTGGATAGCGGAATCACTTGTGTTTTGTCCTGTAAACTTCGAAATGCCGAAGAAAAGATAACCCGGTCGTAATCCACCTCAAAGCCCAAACGGGTTTCATCCTGTTCACTGCGTATTCTTTTGTTGGTATCCCCCTGCCGTTTCAGGGAAAGGAGCTGTTCCCAATGCATCATGGTCGTTCTATTTGATCGATCTGCAAGATACCATTTTCCAGCTTTGAAATCTTCAAAATCCACTTGTTTACACGTAACCTTTTATTAACGTTCATATCATCTAATCATAATTTGTGGTTAACAGCCTCTTTACATTACAACCGCATCTTTGCCACGAGAAATTAAATCAAGCAATGAAGAAAATTTTCACCTTACTATTACTTAGCTTTTCGGCATTTGCCTGGTCCCAGGGAACGGGTAGTATTGTAGGTAAGCTTACAGATAAGGACTATAATAACGAGCCGTTACCTTTCGCCAACGTTTTCATCAAGGGGACTTCCACCGGTACGACCTCCGACATGGACGGACTGTACGAACTTAAGGATATTGAACCTGGAATTTATACTGTTGTTTTCAGTTTTGTTGGTTACGAAACCGTAGAGATTCCTGACGTTAAAGTAGAAGCCAACAAGGTAACTACTGTGAACGTTCCTTTAGGTGCTAGTGCTGCCACTCTGGATGAAGTAGTTATCAAAACTACCACTAAAAGAGAAAGTGAAGTCGCTTTATTATTGGAACAAAAGAAAGCCACCACCATCCAACAAAGCATTGGAGCCGACGAGTTGGCAAGAAAGGGAGTGGGTGACGCGGCCTCGGCGGTATCGAAGATTTCCGGAATCTCAAGTCAGCAAGGAGGGAGTAATGTTTATGTGCGTGGATTGGGAGACCGCTATTTGAATACCACCTATAATGGCTTGTCACTTCCATCAAACGATATTGAGAAAAAGAACATGGATTTAGGGTTGTTCTCCTCCGATATCATTCAAAACATTGGGGTGAGTAAGGCCTATGCCTCGACCTTTTACGGTGATTTCGCCGCAGGTAACGTAAATATCGTTTCTAAGGAGCACACAGGTAAGTTCTTTCTGGATGTAGATTTAGGTGCTTCCTTTAACACCAATGCTTCCGGAAAAGACTTTGTTCGTTCAGAGGGCTCCGGATTTTTTGGTTTTTACAACCGTTATTCCCACAATCCTTTCGCGGTTATTCTTTCACACGGAGTGGATCCAGTAGATGCTGGAAACCCAATTGGAATCAATGGATCCTTAGCAGGAGGA
>CAZOSF010000003.1:0-66872 GCA_964582415.1 uncultured Alteromonas sp. | reverse complement strand
ACGTGAAACCGTCCGCAACAACGTCGTCGCAGCGGCGCAAAGGATCCACAGGCTCCACCGCAACAGGACTGTCGCGGACCTCAAGGAGGAGTTCAATGACCATATAACAGGTGCCTGAAATACTTTCCACGCGCGCCCAAACGTTATCGTTGTAAGGATTATCGTTGGTGTATAAGATAGGCAAAGGCAGTACCGCGTTCTCTGCATCAAGTTGCGTACCATGATAGGTCACCACCAAATCGGGGTCACCAGAGGTTAAATCATTATCTGCGGTTGACAAGTCAAATTCGGCAAAACCGTCGTTATCGTCATCGCACAAAATCAATGGCTCAGGGTTAGGATTTATGGTTGCCGGTGGAGGTGAAAATTCAATAAAGACAACTCCTTCAGAGGTACAAACACCCGCAAAATTAACAATGATTTTATAGTTTCCAGTAACAGTTACATCCAGGGTTGGTCCTGTCTCAGCTGGGACAAAAGGGACAAAAGTTCCAGACCCGAGCGGATCTTCATATTGCCACTCAAAGGTGGTCCCTGGAGGTGCCGTTAATTCCGGTATTATGGTATAAGTTTCTCCATCACAACGAGCAGTGCCATTGGCAACCGTTAAATCAGCACCAAGATCCACGCTTCCAATGTCAAAGCTACCCCCTTCAATAAAAACAGCGGTATCGTACGCAGAATCCAAGAAATCGGCAACTACCAGTTTAATGGTGTAGGTTTGACCAGGAATCACATTTTCCGTTGCGGTTAGTGTTAGTGTTCTGCCTCCAAAAGCAGTATCACCTGATCCGCTTCCTGGAATATCATAGAATTCGGGATAGTAAAATTCTCCAAGGGTACCAGCGCCACATGGTCCTTCGTTGTGAATATTCGTTATCGCGGCCGGAATATTGGTTCCAGGTAACAAAGCGATATTTTTTCCACCAAGATCAAGGGTAAGGTCCGGGGTGCCTGGATTTCCGTCATGATCATAGTCGAATACATTAGGGATTCCTGGCCCGGTTAAAATAAATGCAAATACATCTGCAAATGTACATGGAAAGCTGGAGCCGGTCTCATATTCCTCAGAAGCCAAAATATAATTGAAGCTAAGAACATCCGTCACTGGTGTAAATTCAAACACAATTTCGGTGGCATTATGGGTTGCTCCACTTGAAACCAAGTTCAACTGTGGGTCTCCGTTCCATGGAGGATCTGAACCATCAGAAATAAAAGGCCCTAAGGGAATTTCCTGCACATTACCACTATGCAATACAATACCGCTTTCGAACGGAAAATTGGACGTACTTCTTTCGAAGTAACCAAAACTATCGAATCCTTCACCTGCTACATTACTGTTGTTTGGAGATACAATGTTTTCAGCTTGAACACAAGATCCAGATATCAAAACATCGTTTATCAGCTGCTCAAGGGAATAGGTTGTATTGTCAACCGAAATTTGAGCATACCCGCAGAATGAAAACAACACTAAGATTTGGGGTAGTAGTCTTTTCATAAATAGGTGTTAATTTGCCAAATATATTGAATACATTGGTTTTGTTTGATAATTTTGCGAAAAAATGCCAGCCCATGCATCATTTTAACATTACTCCCCAACCCACTAAAAACGCAAATATTCGGAAGTTTATTGCCAATTCGTTTTTGGTGCATGCCGAAAGCTTCGAGTTCAACAATATCGATGAAGCAAAACCAAGCCCATTGGCCCAACAACTTTTCCACCTACCCTTTGTGAAAACAGTGTATATCGCCCAAAACTTCGTAGCTATTGAAAAATATGAAATCGTGTCTTGGGAAGAAGTGGAAAAAGAAGTAGCCGAATCTATTGAAACGTATTTGAATTCGGGGCAGCAAGTTATTGAAAAGGCCTCAGGACCAAAGAAAGTGCCAGTAAGCATGTATGCAGAGAGTACTCCTAATCCTGAAGTGATGAAATTTGTGGCCAATAAACCCCTTGTCTCAGGTCAATTTGAATATAAATCGGGAGCAGCCTCGGAAAACTCGCCTTTGGCGAAGGCCCTTTTTCAATTTCCATTTGTTCAGGAAGTATTCATGAGCTCCAATTACGTTTCTATCACAAAAATTCCTGGGTTGGATTGGAATGACATTGTGATGGAGCTAAGAGATTTCTTGAGGGATTATTTTGAACAAGGATTACCTATTCTAGATGATTCCACACTTACTGCCACCCAATCGGAGGACACCATTTCCCACAAAAATGGCGGGCAGGCAATTCAAACAGATATTGAAAAGGAGATTGTCTCAATTCTCAATGAATATGTTGCACCAGCGGTAGCGGGAGATGGTGGTTACATCGCATTCGACTCGTTTCATGAGGAATCTAAAACAGTTCGCGTTATCCTACAAGGGGCTTGCAGTGGTTGTCCTTCCTCGACCATAACATTGAAAAACGGCATTGAAACCATGCTCCGCGAAATGCTGAATGGCAGGGTTAATCATGTTGAGGCCATCAACGGTTAATCTGTATTTTTTTCGTAACTTATAGCTTCATTATTAATCCTTTAAAATTTAGTACTATGGCTATCTTAAAAGTTATCGAAATCATGGCAAATTCCACCAAAAGCTGGGAGGATGCAGCCAATAATGCTGTAAAAACTGCTTCAAAAAGCGTTAAACATATCCGATCTGTTTACGTACAGGAACAAAGTGCCGTAGTAGACGATGAAGAAATTGTTGAATACCGGGTGAACGTTAAAATTACGTTTGAAGTAAAATAATTTATAAAATTGTATTTTCGATACGCCTTTGAAATTGTCGAAGGCGTATTTTATTTCTGCCCGTATCTATGAGATTTCCAGCACTGCTCTTGGCAATTGTATTCGTTGCATGTAACACCTCAAACAAATCTCCTTTGGAAACACATCAATACACTAATGATTTAATTAACGAAACAAGTCCGTATCTACTTCAACACGCCCATAATCCCGTTAACTGGAAGCCCTGGGGGGATAGCGCCCTTGAAGAAGCTCGTCAAACCAATAAACTGATGGTCATTAGTATTGGGTACGCCGCCTGTCACTGGTGTCATGTTATGGAAAAGGAAAGTTTTGAGGATTCTACCGTCGCAGCCGTAATGAATACTCATTTTATTTCTATAAAAGTAGACCGGGAGGAGCGCCCTGATGTGGATCAAACCTATATCAATGCGGTTCAATTAATGACAGGAAACGCTGGGTGGCCACTAAATGCGATAACCCTACCCGACGGAAGACCTGTTTTTGGTGGCACCTATTTTAAAAAAGATGATTGGATTCGGGTATTGAACCAGCTTCAGGAATTGTATGAGACTTCGCCAGAAAAGCTGGAAGCCTATGCCAGTAAGTTGGAAGAAGGAATTAAAAGTTTGGATTTAGTTACCCTTAATACTTCTGACCTGAATTTTAAAGAATATGATGCTTCCAAAATGATCCAAAAATGGAAAAACCAATTTGATACGATTGATGGAGGTAATCGTGGTGCCCCAAAATTCATGATGCCTAACCAATGGGAAACCTTACTTCGTTGGGGATTTAACACCAAAGATAATTCTCTTTCCCAGCAAGTACATCGCAGTCTTCAGAAAATGGCATACGGAGGTCTTTATGACCATGTGGGCGGTGGTTTTGCGCGTTACAGCACCGATGATCGTTGGCACATCCCTCATTTCGAAAAAATGCTGTACGACAATGCGCAATTGGTTTCCCTGTACAGTATCGCTTATCGCTCCGAGCAAAAGGCCCTGTACAAGCAGGTAGTAGAGGAAACGTTAGATTTTATCGAAACGGAATTCACTCATCCAGAAGGTGTTTTTTATTCCTCACTTGATGCCGACAGCCATAATGAAGCGGGCGAATTGGAAGAAGGGGCATTTTATACTTATTCCTTAGAGGAACTGAGGTCACTTATCACTGATGACTGGAACCTATTTGCAGATTATTTTAACATCAACGACTATGGACTTTGGAAAGAATCTCAGAGATATGTTTTGGTGCGGTCGAAAAGTCCAGAGGAAATAGCTAGCATACATTCGATTTCCGTGGTCGACTTAAAAGAAAAAGTGACGCATTGGAAGGAAGTGCTGTTTGAATATCGAGATGAACGTGAAAAACCAAGACTCGATGACAAATCCCTAACCTCATGGAACGCTCTGATGATTAAGGGATACGTGGATGCCTATAAATCTTTTGAAAACCCAACCTATCTAGAGAGAGCGATACGGAATGGCGAATTCATTCTTCAGAAACAGTTAAAAAATGATGGTTCCCTCTTTCATAACTATAAACAAGGGAAGAGTACCATAAATGGGTATTTAGAAGATTATGCAAGTACGATTCAAGCATTTTTAGCTCTTTACGAAGTGACCTTTGATAAAAAATGGCTTCTTACCGCAGATGCATTGGCCCAATACTCCATCGATAAGTTTTTGGATCCAGAATCTCAAATGTTTTATTTCACCTCCAAGGAGGATAAGGAAATACTCTCCAGGAGTATCGACTATAGGGACAATGTCATCCCAGCTTCCAATTCCATCATGGCTAAAAATCTTTTCCTTCTTTCACACCATATGTATCGGGATGAATATGCAAATCTGGCCGAACAAATGTTGAAAAATGTTCAGCCCGAACTGGAAAAATATCCCGGAAGTTTGTCGAATTGGATTGATCTACTTGCCAATTATCGCTTTCCATTTTATGAAGTGGTCATTGTGGGAGATGATGCGAAAACACTCCAACGCGAACTCACCAAAAAATATCTACCAAATGAACTCATAGCGGGAAGTATAGAGGAAGACAACTTGCCTTTGCTTGAAAATAGATACGTAGAGGGTCACACTTTTATTTACGTTTGCCGAAACAACACCTGTAAGCTTCCAGTGGAAGAGGTAGCTACTGGGTTGAAACTCTTAGAATCTGACTTTTAAGATATTTTTTCCTTTTTTTTAACAGCTATCCTGCCCTGCTTTGGGTATATTCGCCACTTTGATTCAAGGACAGAAATTTCTTGTTTTAAAAGATTCATCAAATCATAAAATCGCAACCTTAATCGTTTGCCCAATTTTGGCAGCGTACATAAGAAATTATACCCCCTTTATGAAGCATATTAAATTTACACTAGCACTTTTTCTAGTTTTCACATTACAATCATTTTCTCAAGCTGTTCGAAACGCAGGATTGAGATCGGTACAAAGCAATCTTATATCTTCAAGGGTAGTAGACCAGCCTTGGAATCCAACTGAATTTGTTGGAAGCCCTTATTACGACACGCAATATAAGCTAGGGAAGGTTTATTTTAATGACAGCATTATTGCCGATAACATATTGTTACGGTATAACGTGCATAAGGAAGTCATCGAAATTAGAGGTAATCAGGATGGAAAAATTGAAACTATCCAGAGCAAACCTGGTATTTCTTTTGACTATGGAAACGAGCACTTTTCATTGATGTTCAATCCAATTACGGGGATGAAACAGTTTTTCAGAAAAGTGTATCAAGGACCAGAATATGCTGTTTACCTAAAACCCATCAAAGTATTCAAAGAGGGTCAAAAAGCTGTCACCCATTTAACTAGGGACATTTTACCTTCTTACATTACCAAAGACACCTACTACTTCCAAATAGGGAAAAAATTTGAAGAAATAAGAACGAGTCGCAGTGGCGTTCGTAAAATCTTCCCAAAGTTTAAAGATGAAATTAAGGAATTCATCAAGGAGAAGGATTTCAGATTTAAAGAGGATACTTTTGAAAGAGAGCTTACCGAGGTTATCCATTTTTATGAAAGTCTGCAGGAGCAGGCAACGGGTAATGGAGACATCGTGAAAAAACCCTAATATTTAGGAATTATTTTATGATTTTGAAAAAGGCATTGGTTACCCAATGCCTTTTTTAATTTTTAGCTTTTCGATCCTGTGGTAATGAAATCTTTCAGGTAGTAAGGTTCAAAATAAGCTACATCCTCCCATTCCTTTTCATCGAATTTACTTTGTACCAAGGAACACATCTCTTTGGCAGAAGGTAGCCGTTCCAAGAAACGAGCATTGGGGTGTTGGCATATCTCCTGAAACTTCGCAACTCCGTTACCAATGAATACAACTTTTCCTTTGCTTAAATACTCATGGAAGGAGTCGGTGTTTAGAATTTCCGCCTTGATTTCACGTAATGGAATTCCTTTGCCAGTATTGACTGAAGAATACACCTCCATTCTTCGTGCATCCAACATAGGCACAATGAAATCGACGGGCTCTCTGACACTCAAAGCCAAAGTTTGAAGTGTTGAGGTAGCAATCATTGGTTTATCTACAGCATAGCATAGTCCTTTCACTGTGGAAACCCCAATTCGTAAGCCAGTATAAGACCCTGGTCCTTTGCTAACCGCAATTGCATCCAACTCCTCCAAGGCAACCTCGGCTTCTTTAAGAACCGATTCTATAAATCCGTGCAGTCGTTCGGAATGTGAATACTCCTTACTGTTGTCTTCTTTAAAAGCAATAACGCTTCCATCTTTTGAAAGCGCTACTGAACAATTGGTGGTGGCTGTCTCAATACAAAGAATCAAAGCCATTATTTTTCTTCTTTATCGGATTCGGAAGTTTTTTCTGCAACTTTATCGCCGCTATCCAAGATTTTTGTCACTAAATTATACGGTCCGGTGATGACCACCTCTTCTTCTTTAAGTCCGGTGAGAATTTCAATATATTCATCATCTTGAATTCCTGTTTCCACAACGCGGAGTTTTGCAACCTCTCCTTCCTTTACAAATACACATTCAAATTTCTCGTCGGAATCTTTCACCTTTTCCTTGGTCTCACCCGGTTTTTTCGAAGTTGTATCCGATTTTACTACAACGGCACTGATTGGAACCCCAATGATATTGTCTTTCTTTTCAGTAATGATATCCACGGTTGCTGTCATTCCTGGACGGAAAGGTGAGTAATTTTCAGATTTTCCCTCGACTAAGTCTTTGTAGGAATCTGCAAGAATACGAACCTTAACTTTAAAGTTAGTTACCTGGTCTGCGGTTAATGTACTTTCCGCGGAGTTGGCTATTTCCGTAACAATTCCTTTGAATTGGCGCTTTAAGTATGCATCTACTTCAACAATGGTGGAATCGCCGATAGCTACTTTCACGATATCGTTTTCATTAACATCGACCTCCACTTCCATATTGGAGAGATTGGCTACCCTAAGAATTTCGGTCCCAGCCATCTGAGCGGTTCCTACTACCCTTTCTCCCAATTCCACCGATAATTTAGAAATAGTCCCCGACATGGGCGCGTACAGCGTTGTACGTGATAGGTTGTCCTGGGTTTGTTTCACGTTTGCTGCTGCACTTTGCACGCTGAAATATGCCGATTCTTTGTTGGCTTGTGCCATTTCGTAGTCCGCAACCATACGGTCCCATTCACTTGCAGAAATCACCCCTTTCTCGAACAAGGTTTTGTTTCTATTATACGTGAGTTCGGCATTTTTAAGTGAGGCTGTAGCTTGAGAAAGTTGTGCTCTGGCGTTTTGCAGCCCAGCCTGGGCTTGTGAAAGTGCCGATTGGATAAGATCTGGATTGATCCTAACCAATAAATCCCCTTTTTCAACCTGTTGTCCTTCCTTTATAGGAAGTGCGATAATCTCTCCAGATACTTCCGAAGACAGCATCACCTCAATTTCGGGCTGTATTTTCCCAGTTGCTGCCACCGTTTCAGTTATATCCATAGGTTTAATGGTCACTACTTCCACCTCTCGAACATTGCTGTCCTTTCCGAAGGCTTTTTTCCAAACAACCAATGAAACGGCCACTGCTGCGAGGCCTACCAATAACCAGATTAGTGTCTTTTTGCTCATGATGGTTAAAACTTAAGTTCCGTAGCCGGAATGCCAAAGTACAATTCCAATACTTTTAATTTAAAAATATAATCGTATTTGGTTCTATTTGCTTCAATACGTGCATTATCGTAACGTGTTTTCGATTGACTGAAATCGAAGGCATTGGTCAAACCAACATCGTAACGCTCCTTGGCATATTCATAGGCCAATTCTTGCGATTCCATAGCTTTGTTGGCAGCTTCATAAGATTTGTAAGCTCCTTGGGCATCGACATAGGCTTGATAGATGGTCGATTCCAAATCGAGTTGCGCCTGCTCCAGTTGATATTTCGATCGTTCTAAATTCACCTTATTCCGCATCACGTTGCTTCGCGTCCCGAAACCATTTAAAACAGGAATATTCAACCGCAAACCATAACCAGTACCATCGTTTTGCCATAATTGATCGGTAAAGTTTCGATCTAAAAAGTCGGGATCGGAATATCGGGTATTATAACTGAAAAATGCAGTTATGGAAGGATAATAAGCACCACGTGCTATTTGAAGGTCCTTCTCGGCCAATTCGACACTTTTCTCGGCAATTTTAATTTCCGATCTATTCTCCTTAGCACTATTGATGATATCACCTACAGGGCGTCCTGAAATGCCTTGGTCTATGATTTCATAACCCTCATCCTCAATGTCGAAATTTTTATAATCCTCCATTCGAAGCAGTTGGGCAAGGCTCAATAAGGACAATGTAACTTGGTTTTGAGCATTGACGATGCTTTGTTTTTCCGTAGCATCGGTAGCTTGGATTTCCAAGAGGTCTCCCTTTGGCAAGACCCCAGCATTTACCAATTCCTGAGTTCGTTGAATTTGCTCTTGAGTTACAGCATTCTGTGACTTTAGCACTTCCAAATTAGCCTTGTTGTTAAGTACTTGAAGGTAGGCATTTGCAACAAACAAGGAAATATCATCCTTCATTTTGGACAGCTGGTATTCGGCTGCAAGTTTGGAAAGTTTGGCGCGCTGCAATTGTCGGATATTTTGCAGCCCATTAAAAACCGTAAGCCCAACGGTACCACCAATTGTAATCGATTCGAAGGTTTCATTTTCGAAGACATTGGTAACTGGGTTGATGTTCGCCCCAGTGTTAGTGGAATAAGTTGCACTACCATTGACACTCGGTAAAAAATTTCCGATAGCACTAAGCTTTTCAGCCTCAGTGGCTTCTAAATCTAATTCGCTTTGTTTAACAGAGATATTGTTTTCAAGCGCATGTTCCACACATTCTCGTAGGGTCCATTTCTTGGATTGGCCCTGCACCGAAAAGGTTGCAACGAGCATCAATAGAAATAATCCGAGTCGCTTCATAGTTGAATAGGTTCGATTCATTGGTATATTGTTTACGGAAAGTGTTACAGTTTCTGACACTTTTTTGAACTATGGATTAAAATTGTTGGGGTGCCACCAGTTGGTTCCAGACCTTGATTTTGTCTTCTTCGGAAATTCCACTTTTGATTTCAACGATGATACCATCACTGATTCCCAATTCTACAGGGCGGCGTTCAAACTTCTGGTCTCCCGTTTCTATTTCCACAAAGGGTTCCTTAGTCTCCTGATCGTATTGTACCAAGGCCTCCTTGATGGTCAAAACGCTATCGGCTCGAGCCAAAATAATGGAAGCATTGGCGCTCAGGCCAGCCCGAATAAAAGTGGTATCCTTTTTACTTAAGGTTCCTTTAATTTCAAATTGAATGGCACCATTTTCTTCTACCCCTTTCGGAGCGATATAATCAAGAACTGCATCAAATTTTTTATCCTCAATAGCACCTACCGTAATCTCCAAAGGCAATGATTCGGTGATTTTACCCACCTCACTTTCATCTACTTTGCCTTCAAAAATCATTTTTCCAACATCCGCAAGCGTAGCAATCGTAGTTCCATCGTTAAAGTTGTTGGCCTCGATTACTTGATTTCCTACTTTGACTGGAACATCCAACACCATGCCCGATACAGTTGCTCGAATCTCTGTATTTGCAATAGTTCCAAGCCCACTGGTGGTTCCAGTTTTTACGATATCGTAGGTTTGTTGTGCCCCCTGTAAATTTACCTTTTCCTGGTTATATCGCTGTAACGCCTGGTCGTATGCCAATTGGGCGTTATCGAATTCATTAGCAGAAATAACACCCTTTTCATGTAACTCCTTCTGACGTTGATAAATGTTCTTTTGACTCTCATACGCCAATCGTGCTGTTTCTACGGCCGTCTGACTGGAATTGATAGCGTTGCGGGCACTGTTCAACGAATTAACGTTGGGCACTACTTTCACTTTAGCAATCAGATCCCCAGCTTTTATAATATCTCCCGCTTCTACATAGATTTCATCGATAATACCCGAGATATTTGGCTTGATAAGTACTTCTTCTTTAGGGACAATACTTCCCGTGGCAACGGTTTTTTTAACCACATTGTTTACCGAGGCCGTTTCAGTCTCATATACTACAGGATCTTGTTGGTCTTTCACCCAGATATAATAAATGCCAATTATAAAGGCTACAAAAATTAAAATCAGTGTGATAATGGTTCCTTTTCTTTTCATTGTAATTGATTGATTATATGGTTTTAGTCAAGACGTAAAGCATCTACAGGTTTCATTTGGGTAGCACGGGTTGCTGGTATCAATCCCGCTAAAACTCCAGAAATAATTAATATGAGAAGGGCAATAAAAATTACCCCTATGCCTACCGTTGGGTTGGCAAAATTTTCTACAGGCCCTGTTTGTTCCAAAAGGGTGTTCATTACCCAAATTAAAAAGGCGGCAAAAGCAATTCCCATCATTCCTGAAATAATGGTTAACACCAAGGATTCTTGAAGGATCTGTAAGCGGATATTCCATGGACTAGCCCCCAAAGCACGGCGTACTCCAATCTCTTTGGTTCGTTCCTTTACCACAATAAGCATGATATTGCTAATCCCGATAACTCCAGACATAAGTACCAGTGCGCCAACAAAATACCCAACAAAGGTTAAAATAGCGAACAATCCCATGATCCGAGCGAATTGTTCAGACAGGTCAAAATGCCCGATTGCCCGTTCATCCTGGGGATGAATACTGCGCAATTCCCGCATAATCGACATGATTTTTGGTTTTACATCGGTAATGCTAACCTCATCGATCGCTGTGATCGCCATCCAACCAACAATATCACCATAATTGAAAGCTTGAGAAAAAGTGGTAAAGGGTACAAAAATAGTGTTGGCATTCTCCTCTTGGTCTCCTTGACTATTGCTTTTTTTAAAGGTCCCAACTACCATAAAGTTGATTCCGTTAATCTTAATATAGGTTCCAATTGGGTCTTCACCTTGGTCATAAAGACCTTTCACCACATCGGTCCCAATGACGCATACCTTGCGCTTTTCATTGATATCAGAGTAGCTGAGATACCTGCCAGCAATAATGTCTAAAGGTTCTTGTTTGATATATTCTGGATAATCCCCATAAATTCCGAAGGCACCCGTTTTCTCGTTTCGGGTCACATTATTGGCTCCTCTATATCCTCCCAATTGATTTCTAGGAGAAACATATTTCAATTCTGGGATCCGATCTTTTAATACCTGAACATCCTGTATTTTGAAGTTAAAGAATCGACCCTTGGAAAAACCCTTATAAGGCATGGAAGTTCGTTGCGACCACATGAAGATGGAATTTGTCGCGAAATTTCCAAAATCGGCTTGCACTCCATTTCTCAAACCATTGGTAAGCGCCAGTAATAGAACGAGTATGAATATTCCCCAAAAAACACCAAAGGCGGTAAGAATGGTTCTAAACCGATTTGCGTTCATCGCCTCCAATATTTCATTCCATCTGTCTTTATTGAACATACTATTCGTCTCTTAAGGCTTCAATTGGTTTGATATTGGCAGCTCGTCTGGCCGGTATGAAACCAGCTAGAGCCCCAGCTAAAATTAAAATGAACACGGTAGTAATGGAGGTATTAAAATCAACTTGTGGAAACTTTATAAAATCGCTATCCACCATCGGACTTATCAATTCCAGTAAGCCAACTCCCAAAAACAATCCAGTAAAACCTGCGATAGCAGTTATGAAGATAGCTTCTTGCAAAATCATCCCAACAATTGAGGAGGGAACTGCCCCTAGGGCTTTACGGATGCCGATTTCTTTGGTACGTTCTTTTACCACTATCAGCATGATATTGGAAACCCCTACCACACCAGCGATGATGGTGCCAATCCCAACAAACCAAAATACTCCACGAATGGTTGCTAATAGTGTATAAATCTTTTTAGCTTCTTCCAAAGTATTCCAAACCCGTACCGCACTGCGATCATCAGGAGCGATAAAATGTGTGGTTCGTATATCGTTTTCAATACTTTGAGAAAGAGAAGTGGAAAGAGCCACGGCTTCATCAAAATTGTCACTCATTTTTACGGTGTAGGCCAAAGAGCGTACCTTATCGCCACCATTAAAGGCCTTTTGAGCAGTTGTTAGGGGAATAAACACCCTAGTTTCTTCCCTCGATCCTCCGGGATCGGAATAAACACCCACCACCACGAAGTTGATTCCCATAACCTCAATACTTTTCCCAATGGGATCTTCCTCCTTGAAAATGTCCAATTTTACTTGGTTTCCTATTATGGCTACTTTTCTGGATTCCTCCAAATCGCTTTTATTGAGATATCGTCCAGAAACCAAAGTTTCGTTTTCGATAAACTGTTGATCGGGATAGGCCCCTTCCACTCGGTAGTTACCAGTTTGATTTTTGTATGTGACAATACCACCCCAGATGGAGTAGATGGATGTCTTGTATTCAATATTGTCTTCGTATTTGTTGCTAATGGACTGATGATCATCGTTGGTCATCTGAATTCTTCGACCAGGGTTCATTCCCTTGTATCCTTTGGTGGTCATTCCGGTCCATACAGAAATTCGGTTCGTTGCGTCCTGTTCAAATTGTGATTTCACCCCTTTTTGAATTCCACTACTAAAGCCCAGCAATATCACCAAGATGAAAATCCCTGAGGCTACGGATAGCCCCGTTAGGAACGTTCTTAACTTGTTTTTTTTGAGGGTCTCAAAAATTTCTTGCCAGCGCTCTATATTAAACATGGAGTTCAGTTTTGGCCCTAACTTGGGCAATTTGATTGTCATCGATGATGACACCGTCTTTCAGGTGTACCAACCGCTTACACATATGGGCAATATCATCTTCGTGGGTTACACAAAGGATGGTTTTCCCCTCGTCGTTAATGGCCTGCATAAGTTCCATCACCTCATAAGATGTTGTGGAATCCAGCGCCCCTGTCGGCTCATCGGCCAAAAGCACTTTGGGCTCGCTGGCAAGGGCCCTTGCTATGGCGACCCTTTGCTTTTGCCCTCCCGACATCTCACTCGGAAGGTGTTCGGCCCAATCGGCAAGTCCAACTTTCTCCAAATAATGCATGGCTTTATCCATACGAATGGAGCGTTTCATCCCTTGATAGTACAAGGGCATGGCGACATTATCTAGTGCCGATTTATAAGAAATGAGGTTAAAGGACTGGAATATGAATCCTAAAAACTGATTGCGATATTTCGCGGCAATTTTTTCATTTAGATCCTTGATGATTTTCCCGTCCAAGGTATAGGAACCTGAATCAGCTTCATCCAACATACCTATAATATTAAGAAAGGTAGATTTTCCAGAACCCGAGGAACCCATAATGGCTACCATCTCCCCCTTGTTCGCTTCGAAATTTATTCCTTTCAAAACATGAAGGGAATTGTGCCCTATCTGATATGACTTATGTAAGTCTTTGATTTCAATCATAGTACAAACGTCTTCTACAAAGAAACTGCCTTTGGCATTCTTTTGTGTGAAATTCTTGTTAAGACTTCTGGAACTTGGTTAGTGCCCCTTCTTCATAAGACGCCTCTAAAAATGAAATGTTACAGTACCTGCGGAAGGATTATTGCTTTTCTTCCCTTGCTTTCTTGCGCATCCTGTAAATAAAATAGCCTACTCCCCCAATCAACAAATATGGAAAGAGCATAAGATAAACAATACCATTATTGATCCCTTTTGCAGCCCCTCCATCTTGCTCACTTTCCAATACAGCCCGGCACATCGCACATTGGGCGTCTGCAGGAAGTGCCACAAATAGAAGAACCATAAAAAAGACCAGATATTTCATGGATCTATTCATAGTAGGGTGAAATCATGAGATAGACTATGACACCGGTGACTGCTACATAGAGCCAAATGGGAAAAGTAATCTTGGCTATTTTCTTATGAAGTTGAAATTTACCCAATAATGCCCTGGTATAGGTAATCAGCACAAACGGGATGACCACAACCGATAGTAGTATGTGGGTAATGAGGATAAAATAGTAGATATATTTCAATGGCCCCTCACCTCCATAAGGGGTAGGATCGGAGGTCATATGATACGCTACATACATCACCAAAAAAAGGAGGGACAACAAGATGCTCGATTTCATGAATACTTCATGAAGGAAACGGTTTCCATTCCTAATTTGCATTACGGCCAAAATCAATAATATCGCTGTAACCCCATTTATGGTTGCATATACAGGTGGCAGGTAGTTCAATGGTTCCACATTTGGAATACGCACCCTAAAAAGGATGGCAACCACAACAGGTACCGCTATGGAAAGCACCCAAGTAACAATCTTATAGTTTTTCTCTTTTTTTGCGTTGTCCATATTATTGATTTAATAAAGTGCCAATATCATCGATTAGCATCTGAACACTTTCGTTCTCCAGTCCATCATAATAGATAATTGGGTTCCCAAAGGAATCCATACGAGAGCGAATATTTCCATTTTGATCGATTAGGGCAAAGAAACCGGAGTGTTCAAATCCTCCCTCTACTTCAGGTGCTTCCCCAACATACAGGTTGAAACCTTTATTAGCAAGCGAATAAATTTCCTCTCTACTTCCAGTGAGTAGGTGCCAATTGGGGTGCGATATGCCATATCTTTCCGCATAATTCTTCAATACTTCAGGGGTGTCGTATTCCGGATTTATGGTAAAAGAGGCAACCCCAATCATATTATTATCCGTATACGCCCTCTGTACTTTCAGCATGTTTTGATTCATAATGGGGCATATAGAGGGACAGGTAGTAAAGAAAAACTCCACCACATAAACCTTCCCTTTGTATGAATTTTGAGTTATAGTATCTCCATTTTGATTCACGAAGGCGAATTCGGGCACAACCCCGATGGTAGCCATATCCCTAACTTTTGCAACTCCATTATGCTGTAGATTATGTCGGTCTTGATCCACGATGGTATCATTGTTCCATCGATTCAAAATTTTAGGTATGAAAAGTATTCCGAAAACCAGTATAATAAAGGAAATTCCTATGTATGAATAATTCGATTTCTTTCCCATGGCTAAATTTTCCTTTCTGCTTTATATTTCTTCAAGGCTAGGCGATATTCGGCCAATAATATCTTCACATCATCACCCATTTTGTTATTGATTTCGGCATAATCTGTGGCGTTGAATCCGTATAATTTCCCCACATCTTCATCGTCTGTCCTACCTCGGAGGTTTCCTTGTTTGTCGATCAAGAAAACATAGTCACTGCCTCCCATGGTATCGATGGTTAAGTTAGTCTTCAAGGACCCAAAAACAGTTTTGATGTCTTCTGCAGTACCAAAGGCGAACCGATAATTCACTGGATCGGCTATCTGCTTCAATTCCTCTTTAAGGGAAAGCACTGCATTTGCCTGATCCGGAGTTGCCAAAATCAAGAATTGAAAATCTTGAAACTCGTAATTCTTTTTATAAATTTTATGGGCTAGATTGAAGGCATTGGCCTTTTTGCCGTCAACACTATTCCCAAAGAACCCAAGAACCGTAATATGGTCTTCGAGTTTAGGGGTTTCACCTTCTTCTAATTGGAAGGACTCCAAACTTGCTACGTTTTCTGTAAGAATGGGAAGTTTTGCGAAATTGTTCACCCCTGATGCGAAGAAGAGATAGACCAGGATCGGAAGGACGAACAAAATCCCCAGTACCAAATATTTCTTAGTCTTCATAGCAACAATTTGTGCAAAAATACAATGCAATCAACGCTTTAACAACTATCGATTCGTTAAAATTACCTATAAAAAAACCCTGTGGAATTCACAGGGTTTTCTATGCTTTCGTCACTATTAAAAGTCGAACTTTATATAGTTACTTTTATAAACTTCGAAGATATAGTCACCTTCGATTAAAAGGATTAAAATCAAATAGCAAATCAGGAAAACCGCTGTCCAAACTACGGCTCTACGCAAGGATTTCCACTCATCGCGCATGTGCATGAAGTCCCAAGTGATGTAGTAGGCTTTTACCAAGGTAAGAATGATGAAAATCCAGTTTAAGGCTTTCATCGCAAGAATGTGCGCTCCTGTTAAGCTTTCGGGTTTTATAATCCCCAACGCCACTTCAATTGCAGTTACCACACAGAGGAAAGCAAAAACTCCCCAGATTTTGGCCACATTGGATTTAAATTTCCAAGCGCCTCTAAAAATTTCTAGTTTATGATCGTGAGCCATATGCTGTTATTTCAATAATTAAACAAGATAGAAGAAGGTAAATACAAAAACCCAAACCAAATCTACAAAGTGCCAATAGAGTCCAACTTTCTCTACCATTTCGTAACTCTTACGGCGTTCGTAGGTTCCTAAAATTACATTGAAGAAAATGATCACGTTGATCACTACTCCGGAGAATACGTGGAATCCGTGGAATCCGGTTATAAAGAAAAAGAAGTCGGCAAAGAGTGGATGACCATATTCGTTGTGACGAAGGTTAGCGCCTTCCACTACCAATTTACCATCTTTCTCAAGTTTCGCAATCGATTCCTCTCTTGACAGAACAATATGGTGCCCGTGCTCATTAAGATATTGAGTACGAATCAAAAGGTTATCGTCGGCTAAGAACCCCGCCTTTACTTCTTCGAAACTTACTGAAGTAGGTGTTACGGATTCCTGCATGTACCAAATTCCATTTTTCTTTTCATGCACTTCTCTATCTGTTGGAAGTGGCTTTGCAAAATCACGGAGGGCTACGCGTTCTCCTTCAGTATTTAAAAATTGAAGGATTTTACCACCTTTCGTTTCCACAGCACCGTAATCCCCTTTGATAAAGGTTGCCCATTCCCAGGCTTGGGAACCAACGAACACAGCACCACCGATGATCGTAAAGAACATATACCATGCTACTTTAGTGCGTTGCATTTTATGACCTGCATCTACCGCCAATACCATTGTCACAGATGAAAAAATCAGGACTAAAGTCATGAAAGCCACGTAGTACATCGGTGCAGGAACACCATGTAAAAAGGGCACGTGGGTAAACACCTCATCGGCAATTGGCCATGCGTCTATAAATTTAAATCGGGAGAATCCGTACGAGGCAATAAAGCCAGAGAAGGTCAAGGCATCCGAAACAATGAAAAACCACATCATCAATTTACCATAACTGGCATTGAGTGGACGGGCTCCTCCGCCCCAGACTTTTCCTTCGGTCCCTGTTTTCGCAACAGTAGCTTCCATATTAAGAGATTGGTTTATTGTGTGCAAAAATAAATATATTTTTTATCTGACGAAATAGAAAAACAAAAAGAGGTAAATCCACAGAATATCTACGAAATGCCAGAAAGTAGTGGCCAACTCAAGGCCGAGGGTCTTTCCGTTGGAATATGATTGTTTATAATGATTATAAATTACGACCAACAAACTGATCAAGGCCGCAAAAACGTGTAAGATATGAACAAGTACAATCAGGAAGATGTAGGAATAAGCTACATTACTGGTTTCCCCTGTAAAAGCATAGCCAAATTCATTATAGATTTGAGAAAAACCTTGGTACTGAAGATAGATAAAAACCACTCCAAGAAGGAAAGTAAGCACCAACCCCATCATCCCTTGCGTTGAATTTCCTTTCACAATCGCTCTTCGAGCCCATTCCATGGTAACACTGCTGATTATGATGACCGTTAAACTATACAGAAATGCGGAGGGCAGTTCCAATTGTTCCAACCAATCGGGGCGTTCTTTACTTACCACATAGGCACTCGTTAACCCTGCAAAACTCATTCCCAAGCTCACAATTCCGAACCAAAGCATCATTTTTTTGGCTCTTTTTCTTTTCATTTCCTCGGTTCCGAAGGTATTTTCCATCATCGTAAAAATTTATCGACCACAAAAATAATTTGCAACAAAGTGATATAACTAACACTTACCAACATCAATTGTCGCGCAGCTTTATCCGTTTGAATTTTATATAGACGCCAGGCATAATAAATCAGCCAAGCTCCCAATCCCGCCATGATGATGGACGCCACCAAACTTAGCTTCAAGGTTCCAGTAACGTGGAATGCCGGGATGAGCGAAGCCAAGACCGTCCAAATTGCGTATAGGACAACTTGTATAGCAGTACCTTTATCTCGCTTTCCAGTAGGTAGCATAAAAAATCCTGCCTTTTTATAATCCTCAAAAAGGAACCATCCAATGGCCCAAAAATGAGGGAACTGCCAAAAGAATTGTATCATGAAAAGTGCCCCCGGTTCAATTCCAAAATTGTCTGTGGCTGCCACCCAACCCAACATAAAAGGAATGGCTCCGGGAAAGGCCCCAACGAAAACCGAAAGGGGCGTTTTGGTTTTTAATGGAGTATAGAGGCTCACATACATAAAGATGGATATGGCCCCGAACATGGCCGTTTGAGGATTGATGATATATAAGATTCCTATTCCTAAAAGGGTTAGGAAACTCCCCAGCACAAAGGCCGGTTTCTTACCAATCCTTCCAGCGGGCAACGGACGGTTTTGCGTGCGTACCATCAATGCATCTAAATCTTTTTCGATTATTTGGTTGAACACATTGGAGGCTCCCACCATACAATATCCGCCAATGGCTAGTAAGACGAAGGTTTTGATTTGAACCGTATCGGCGCCCAACAGGTACCCTGCCAATGAGGAAAAAACCACACTGATGGACAATCGCACCTTTGTGATTTCTGTAAAAACCCCTATGAAAGAAGTTTTTGCTGTTGCTGAAGATGACCTAGACAAATGCGCCTGCTTATTTATGGTTGGCAAAGATACAGTTACCACATCTTTTTTCACAATGAAAGTCCATATTATTGAGAAGTATGGCTACTTTTGTTAAATTCGAATTCTAATTAAAACTTCATCAAATGAATCGCCGTACCCTAAATCTTTTTTTAGCTTTTTCATTCCTATTCAATGTAGCGTTCGCCCAAGAAGATTCTGGGAAACGAAAAGACAAGGAAGAGGCTGTTTCTAACGAATTTAATATAAGGGTCCAGAAAGTAAGGGACAGCATTTTCATGTTAACCGGAAAAGGCGGAAATATTGGGTTATTCATTGGTAAAGACGGGGCTTTCCTAATCGACGACCAATTTGCAGAATCAAGTACGAACATATTGAATGCGGTTAGCCGATTGACAATGAATCCCGTTCAGTTTTTGGTGAATACCCACCATCATCCCGACCACACAGGGGGCAATAAAAATATGAGAGAAGCTGGTGTTACTGTATTTGCCCATACCAATGTGCGGAAGCAATTAATTCGAGCTTTTAAAGCAGAAGAAATGTCGAAAATAGATGACAGATTGGCGACGAAACAAGAAAAAATGAAGAATGATGGTAATTCTGAATCACAAAATGAATTGGAAAGAGAACGTTTTCGTCTTGAATCTGAACTAGGGGAGATAGATGAGGCCCTATTGCCCATGATCACTTTCGAAGAAGATATTACCTTTCACTACAACGGAGAGGACATCTTGGTCTTTCATGTACACAATGCCCACACTGATGGGGATGTTATGGTGTATTTCACACAGAGCAATGTGCTTCATACAGGCGATGCCTTTGTCAAAGACTTATACCCTTTTATCGATGCCGACAACGGCGGTACCTATGAAGGCTATATCAAGGGCCTTGAAAAAATCTTAATGTTGATAGACGAAGATACGCTCATTATTCCCGGTCATGGTGGGGTTGCGAAATTAGCTGATGTTCGTTTTACCAAATCGATGATGGATTTTGTTTATAATAGCATCGCCTACCAAAGAGTTGACAAGAAGACGGAAGATCAGGTGGTAGCCATGAAGGAAATCACTAAGGAATATGACGAAAAAGGATTTGGCAATGGCTTTATTTCTACTGAAGCCTTCGTTCGCGCTGCTTATAAAGAAGTAGCCAAGCGTTACGAGTGGACCGACAAAAGCAAGGTGAAACAATAAGAACCCTAGAAGTCGTAGTACCAATTAAACAGATCGGTCCGAATCCCGAAATTCACCCAAGACGTTTGTTGTTTATAAACGGTAGGTGTATCCACTTCCGGCGAAAAATCCCTGTACATAAAACTAGCATATATTTTTAAATTGCTGGAAGGATTGATTAAATAACCGGCGGTAAGCTCTGCATGGAGAAAATCTGTAGTATTTCCTTGCGCAAGATCATTACCATCGTTTGAAGGCCTATCGTCTTCTGTCCTGTAGATATCTCCTCCATAAAAGGAACTGTCCTCTTCAGTGTTAAAATCGAAACCACGTTTTGCAAGGATTAGCT
Source organism: uncultured Alteromonas sp. (assembly GCA_964582415.1). Taxonomy (GTDB): domain Bacteria; phylum Bacteroidota; class Bacteroidia; order Flavobacteriales; family Flavobacteriaceae; genus CAZOSF01. The sequence continues at coordinate 46,455 of CAZOSF010000003.1, read as the reverse complement.
TGGCATCACCAAACCACCGTCCCTTTTGATAACGACCAATGACCATAAACTCTGAAAAATTCGCACCGAGCGTATGCGCCATAGATTGGTTGTTATGTCCATAGTTCAAAGTGATGGTATTGTGGGAATACGTATAGGGACGCACTCTATTGTACTCCATCTGCAAGTAAAGGTTTTTTACCCCAAAAGCATCATAATACTTCCCTCCCAATTGATATCCTATTTTGTTCTTATAGCTCCCTTTCCCCCCGAAAATATCCCCGGTGGAAAATTCATCAATGATAAGTTGTGAATACACATTCACCCGATTGTTGACTTTATATTTTGCCGTTAATCCTATCAACGCATTCCCCCCTCTTGAGCCTGTGGAAAACTCGATAGCGCGATAGAAAATCACAGGATTGAGATAGTTAAAATCGAATCCACGATCGTTATCATTTTCCCAGATTACCGATTCAAAGAACCCTAAATTAAGCCGTTTCGTGACATTATAACTTAGGTAGTGATTGGCCATGTATTTAGTCCTGAAGGAACCTCCGTCGGTCACTTCAGAGCGCACATCGCGAAGCGACATCCATGTATTGGTATATTTTAACTTCCAGAAAGTAGTATTGAGTTTAAAAAAAGGGTACGGACTTGCGTTGTCGCTCATTAGTAATGAGCGATACCCGTCTCCTATGAAATTCTTTCCGTGTCCTAACTGGATATTGAAATATTTAGAAGGAGTATAGGAGATATGTCCAGTAGCAATGGGATAATCATAGGCATCTTCCCGAAATTTCTTTGCGATGCCCCTTCCCGGTATAATGGCAGGGTTACCGCCATCCGGACGAATGGATTCCGCATATCGATTAAAATAACCCGCAAATTGACCTTGACTTTCGTAAACTACTGCAAAAAAACTTAATTGCTTTCCGATTCCCCCTTGCGCATAGATCAATCGTGTGTTATTCCATGTGTTGATGTCATCGTCGAAATCTTTCCCCACCTGAAGGTCTACTCCCGGATCTAAGGTTATCCAATAATCCTCTCCCTCAAAAGCTACCATATGTTCATCCCACCATTTTCTTCCCAACCATGTTTTTCTATCTCTTAGAAGGGGGGCCTGCCGTTCAGCAAAATTGTAATACTTATTTACTTCACTATAGATATACGGTTTCTGTGCGGTATGATTGTTGGATCCAATTTGGTTCAAGTAGGGGTCGAACAAACTATAGTCGTGATGAGATAAAGGGATATTCACACCGCTTTTAAATTTCTTATTGGTATAGCGATTTTCCTGTACCTGATCATATTCAATCAATTCGCCTTTCCTGTTTACCGAAAGAAGGCTTTCTTCTTTTTGAGATTCCAAAATAAGAGACCCTAACGGAATTCCAAAGGTCACCGTAAATTGCATGTAGGTAGGTTGCCCATTATAGGTAGGGCCCGAAACCTTGGGAAATTCATTAAAAACACGGTGAACCTCTTGCCGAAGCATCTCTTGGTCTGTATCCACATAAATCACTTTAAAAGCACCCTCTTGATCTACCTCAAATAAAACCTTTACCTCTCCCCGATAATTTTCAGTCAGATCCGCTGGAACTTCAAAATCGGATAGAATTCGTTCACGAATGGTATTATTAAAGCATACTGGGAGCTCTTCTTTGGAAACGGTTTTACAATTTGGAAAAACGGGATAGGTAGACAGATAGGTTTCGTCTTGCGCCTTTCCTCCCATCCCAAAGAACAGGAGTAAGCAAAGTATTGCAACTTTTGGATACATGGATAAAGGGCATTTAATACAGGGGAAAGATACGTTTTTTTACGTTGTGATTTGGGCCTAAGGTGGATTGAGTAATGCTAAATTAAAAAGCAATATGGTGCAAAAAAACCAAACAATAGGAATTCTACCAACCCATTTCATAACCTAATCCATACTGTCGAACCAGGTAATGGCTTCGTTCCTCTTTCTTCTTGAAATGGGAACTTCAGAGGAATCCTTCAATTGAAATGTATTGTTATCAAGATAGGATATGACATGATATCTATTTACTAGAAACGAGCGATGGCATCGTAAAAACCCTTTATCCGATAATATTTCTTCAAAATAGCCCAAGGTTTTTGATGAAAGCTCCTTGGTATTATCCGATAAATAAATATAGCTGTAATTTCTGTCCCCTTCAATTTTTACAATATGTTTCAAAGCCAATCGAAGACGCCCCTTTTGGGTATATAAAATCAGTTTCTGGTCTTCTTTATTTTGAACTTTCAAGTTTTGCAAGGCATTACCAATATTGGTTGCATCCTGTTGCTCGGCGTGCCCGTGAAATCGCTTGATAGCTTGTGCCAATTCTTCGGCCTTAATAGGTTTTAAAAGATAATCAAGGGCATTGAATCGAAAGGCAGTAATAGCATATTTACTATAGGAGGTGGTGAAGATTGTGCGGAATGCAATCGTTGGTAGTCTGCTTAACATCTCAAAACCCGTCATATCGGGCATTTCAACATCAAGAAAAATCAGATCGGGTTTCCATTCAAGTATTGATTGAATGCCTTCTTCTCCATTGGATGCCATGGCGACAATTTCAATTTCAGGATGATTCTCTTTCAGCGATTCTGAGAGGAGTGTTCGTATAAACGTATTGTCGTCGATGATCAGTGATCTGATTTTCATGATTTACGAGCACCTTATTAGGTTTTTCTATTGATCTTCACCAACAATGTAGTGAATAATTCGACATCCTGGTTACGTCCGTTTGATAATTGAAAAGACCATCCGATAATTCCAAAGCACCAATATCGGGAACATGATACTATCTTCGGTTCAGACATCGACTAAATCAATTTTCAATTGAAATTAGTCTATTAATTTTTGAATAATTCGATGAAGATTCGATTACATCCCAACTGCCAGCCACCTCAACTTGTAGGAATGATCAAACGCATAGTAATCCTGTTCATATGGTTAACACCGTTTCTTCCCTATGGTCAGTCCAGTAATTTCGAACATCAGTATCAAATCTGGCAGGACAGTACTAAAACAATCCGAGAGCGTTTGGATGCCTTTTATGAAATCACATCCATTGATATAAACCAACGACCACAGTTTGAAGAAATCAGATTAATTGGTGAAGGAATTGATCAAGCCATTGAATGGGCCACAAAAGAAGATCTCGGCCTCTATCTTTCACGTTTCATGACCTTCAAATCCATGTCGAACTTCAGTTCGGAAACATCATGTGATCTTGCCGATAAAGCCTATCAAGTTGCCCTGAACAACAACGATGTTAGATCGGTTATCTTAAACTGCTCCATCTTTATCTATGACAACTGTTTTCCCAACAATCATTTTAATAACAGGGAGGAACTTTTAGAGTATCTAAACCAACTGGACAAAAAAATCACCAATAATAAAGATTTAATCACACTTCAAATGCTATACGGGCTTTTAGGGAATTACTTTTATTCGAAAGAAAAATACCCCGAAGCGCTTTATTACCTTAGAAAGAGTTTACTAACGACGCATGATTCTGGGGCTCCTTCACCTGGCAATATTTATTCACTTTACACCATTGGCAATATTCATTCGGACATCGAAAACTTTAAGGATGCAGAGTCCTATTATTTTCAGAGTTTACAAGGCGCAAAAATGGCAAATGACACGCTGGGGTTGGGAGCAAATTATACCAGTATGGCCAATATGCGTATGCAACAAAAACAACCGGCTGAAGCATTGCGTTACATTGACTCTGCGGTGGCGGTTATGAAACCCATCACCGACAATGATGCCTGTGTTTCTTGTCTTTATTATGCGAAAAATATTCAAGCGGGCATTTTATCCAATCAGAAACGCTTCGCAGAGGCGCTTAAATTATTAAAAGGACTACAAACATATTATGATTCCGACAGTGAGTCACGTATCAATTACAGCCATTTTTACCATCAGATGGCAGTAGCCGAATTTGGACTAAAAAACTACAGAGCAGCCATACTTGCAGCCCAGAAAGGGTTAGCACATAAAAATTATCCCTCCATCACTTTTTTGGATAGTAAAAACAATTACGAGGTGCTCTATCAATCCTACGAAAAACTTGGAAATACTGTTAAGGCGTATGAAGCCTATAAGAATTTTGTAAAAGTAAACGACTCGATGGCCAGCCTCCGGAATAGTCAGGAAGTGACTCGACTCGAACTTGAAAACAACTTTCAACAGGAACGCTATGCCGATAGTTTGGAGGTGGTGAAACAGAATCTAAAAAGAGAATTGGAATTTCAAGAGAAGATACATCAAGGGAAAACTTCCAGAAACATCTTATTAGGTCTCGGTTTAATCGCTGTAATTATCGCCATTGGCCTATTCTCTAAGCTGCGTTTCTCACGAAAAACACAAAAAATATTAGAGGAGAAAAATCATCAGATTGAAACAGAAAAAGAGAAAGCTCTTGCTTCCGAAAAAGCGAAACACCAATTTTTAGCGAATATGAGTCATGAGATTCGGACCCCCATGAATGCTATAAAGGGAATGACAGATATTTTGCTTAGACGGAAACCGAAAAAAGAACAACTGGAATACTTAAATGGCATCAAGGAATCCTCCGATTCTCTGTTGGTTATCATCAATGACATTTTGGATATCTCCAAAATTGAAGCTGGAAAAATCGAACTGGAAAAGATCCCTTTTTCGGTGGAACAAGTCCTTTCGAATGTCGATACAATAATGAAATTCAAAGCCGAAGAAAAAGGTTTGAAATTAAAATCGGCGATGCCTAAAGCCCTACCAACAGTAATTGGTGACCCCTCCCGCTTACGACAAATCTTGGTAAACCTAATCAGTAATGCCATCAAGTTTACAGAAAAGGGAACGGTTACTACCTCGGCTAACATTGAGCCCCACCCGGATTCTCGTTACATAACACTTCACTTTACAGTTTCAGACACCGGTATTGGCATTGCCCCTGAACGCTTTGATAAAATTTTCGAATCCTTTGAACAGGCCTATGCCGATACGAGCCGAAAATTTGGGGGTACGGGCCTTGGCTTGAGCATTTCCAAAAAACTCGTCGAACTCCATAAGGGACGCATTTGGGTAGAAAGCAGAAAAGGAGCTGGGAGTGACTTTCACTTCACCTGTGCATACCTCGTTGGCGAAGAAATCCATGGTGAGGCCACTCACCCCAGGGTTAGGGAGCAAGAAAAGATGATACAGCATCTAATAGGGATAAAAATTCTGTTAGTGGAAGATAACACCTTCAATGCCATTGTTGCACAAGAGGAATTGGAAGACGGTATCCCAGAAGTTACGGTCGATGTGGCCGAGAACGGTGCCATAGCTATTCAAAAAATCAATGAAACTGATTATGACATCGTGCTGATGGATGTGCAAATGCCCATCATGAATGGTTATGAGACAACCAAAGCCATCCGAGAAATGCCTGATGAAAAATCACATCTTCCTATTATCGCAATGACAGCCAATGTTCTTAAAGAGGAAATTGCTCAATGCTACGAAGCAGGCATGAATGATTTTATCGGAAAGCCATTTCATACTCCAGATTTACTAGAAAAAATATTTAACTTAAAAAAATAGCGCCATGACAACTAAATCAACAAAAGTATTCATTGTAGATGATGAACCTCTGTTGTCGGAAATGCTCACCGACTATCTAAAAAACCAGGATCCAAATCTCGAGATTGTCAGTTTCCCTACTGGAGAAGCCTGTCTGAGCGCCTTGGACACGCACCCTGACATTGTAGTATTGGACTACTATCTCAACTCTCGAGAAAAAAATGCAGCGAATGGATTAGACATATTAAAGGAACTGAAAAAGAAAAACAAAGCCTTACCCGTCATAATGCTTTCCAGTCAGGAAAGTTACAGTACAGCAGGACAAACCATCATGTTTGGTGCCATTCATTACGTCATTAAAGGATCAGATGCCTTTCAAGAAATATTCGATTTAATAAATGCAAATTCATAAATGGTTGATTTAACATTTTTGGAAAAATTTTCCAAAGGCGATACAAGTAAAATGAAGCGGTATATTGGGATGTATCTCTCTGAGACCCCCCTAATTCTGCAAAAAATGAAGGAGTTCCTAGCCAAGGAAGATTGGTCGAATTTGGCAATTCATGCCCATTCCCTGAAACCCCAGACAGAATTTATGGGAATCCATTCATTGAAAGAAGTAATAATGGCGATAGAAAGCGGGGCTAGAAGTGAATCTACGGAAAATCTTAATCTCCTCTTTGACGAAGCGCTAAAGCTTTATGCCGTATCCAGTGATATATTGAAACAATACCATCAGAATCTCTAAAAATCAATAAATCCGACTTCTTATGAAACTTAAGCATCTCATTATTCTCATCAGCATTTTCCAATACTCGATTGGATTTTCACAAAATGAAGTAGTAATTGGAAAAGTAGACCATTTGGATTCAAAAATCTTGAATGAGAAACGAACCATATGGGTACACTTACCGGAAAATTTCAATTCGTCTAAACGCTACCCCGTAGTATATCTCTTGGATGCGAGTGTACAATTTCATTCTGTTACTGGACTGATCAATCATTTCAGTTATTCCAATATGAATACACTATGTCCTGAGATGATCGTTGTGGGTATTCTCAATACAGACAGGACAAGAGATCTTACCCCCTATAAACCAAATCCCATTGACTCCATGATGCCTCCCCAATTCCTTGAGGGATCTGGCGGAGGAGAAAATTTTATTTCCTTTTTGGAAAAAGAACTCATTCCATACGTGGAATCAAAATACCCTACGGCGCCTTATCGGTTGTTTATCGGGCATTCTTTCGGTGGGCTTACAGTACTGCATACTTTTCTGCACTATCCGGAATTATTTGATGCATATATTGCCTTAGATCCTACCACCAATTGGGTAAGGGGCAGGATTCTGCAAGAGTTTGAAGCGGCCGCTTTAGATACGAAGAAATTTGATCGAAAAGTATTGTTCTTGGGCAACTCAAATATCGATATCGGAAAGGACTTGAATGAATCGCTTTCGGAAGATGATTTTATAGCAGATAATTTGAAAAGCCAACTTGCCATTGAGGATTTCTTGCATAACCATCCCTTGGGCCAATTAAGATTTCACAGTAAATTCTATCCAGATGAAATGCATACTACGGTCCCATTAATTGCCACCTACGATGCCCTTCGATTCATTTTCGACTATTACAACCCTTCACTCACCATGAAGGACTTTCTAAATCCCGAAAGCTCGGTCGCTAAGAGCTTGGAAGACCATTATAAAGAAGTATCCCTACGTTTGGGCTACGAAGTACTCCCAGAAGAAGGATTTGTAAATATGATGGGCTATCAGTTTTTAAGCTTAGATCATCTTAAAAAGGCCGAAGATTTATTTCTTTTGAACATAAAATTATATCCCGACAGCGCAAATACCTATGATTCCCTTGGAGATTACTATATGGCGGCAGGAGAAAATGAAAAGGCAATAGCCTCCTTCAAAAAAGCACTTTCCTTGGGTAACTCGGAACAAACAAAACAGAAATTGGAAGCCCTTACAGCAAACTAATAGTTTAGTGCAAATCGTTAAGACAAACGTATCATAAAAATTTACAGATGAATTGCCGCTTTGATAGGCGGCAATTCGTATTTTGGGAAGGCTTAATAATCTATGGAAATCGTTATTGGCAAAGTGTATACCACCCGTACAGGTTGAGAGTTTTGCTTGCCAGGAATCATTTGAGGTAAGACACCAATAACTCGTGTTGCTTCCTGAGCTAGGTCATCTGCACCCTTACTTACCGACTTTATATCTGTGACCTTTCCTTTTTCATCTATAGTGAACATGACGTGTATTTGTTTACGCTCACCAGGATAGCGATCGACAAAAGCATCTGTTCTAAATTTCTTCCCAACAAATTTTTGAATCTTTTCTTGGAAACAAGCCAGTCGCTCCTTTTTATTTCCCTTCGTATTACATCCAGGAAAGATTGGGACTTCTTCCACCTGCAACACATTGGTGGGCCCTGTCGGTTTTGAGGGTACCGTCGCCCGTATTTCTGGCAATGGATTGTTATCCGGTTCGCTGGGTGCCACTTTAGATTCTGTCATGGTACTCTTATTCGAAACAGCTGTTAGGCTACTCACAGGCTTCTGAAGGGGTTTCATAGTCTTCTGTGGAGGCTCCTTCTGTTCTGGTTGCTGGACGGGAGGTTGTTCAACACTATACGTCATCGCTGGTGGTTCTGTTAAGGCAATTCGCACTCTTGGCGATTCCTTTGTCCTTGCCATAACTTTCCAGTCTTGTTGAACAATCCAGATCATCATAAGAAGGCTTACGATTAATCCTAGCTGAAAAAACAAACTGCTGTTCCACTGAATGGCGATTTGTCTTTTTACTTCTCGGGTGGAAAGTAAAGCTTCCGCACTCTTTTTTCGATTTTCATGTGATGGTCTCATAGTTATCTTTTTTAACTGTTTCCATCACGAGAACAACCCACATGCCAAAAAAAGAATCGCCCCCCAATTGGGAGGCGATTTATATAAAACACGAGTTATCGTTTTTAGTTTTCCACCTGGAATAAAATAGGCAGGGCATACAATACCCCAACAGGTTGACCACGTTGTTTACCAGGGGTCATTTTTGGCAAGGACTTTACCACTTCAATGGCTTCCTGCTCTAATCTTGGGTGTGGTGCACGAGCACGCACATCTACTACGTTTCCTTTTCTATCAATCTTGAATTGAACAGAAATACGCTGTTTACCTTCCAATCCCAAATCGTTAGCCAATTCGGTATTGAATTTCTTTTGTACGTATTTCATTACCTTTTCAGACATACACTGTTTTTTCGCCTCGTTGTTTCCAGCATTTTCACAACCAGGATAAATTGGTACGTTTTCAATTACTGCAAAAGGTACATCCGCAATTTCTTCTTCTTCTACCTCTTCGATTTCTTCGATTTCAACGATTTCCTCTTCTTGGTTCGTTTCAGTAGATTCGATAATGGTTTCTTCCACTTCTTCTTCATCTTCAACCACTTCAATCACATCTGGAGCTGGTGGTGGAGGTGGTGGAGGTGGTGGAGGCGTTAACTGTTGTGTGATCGGCACATCTTCCAAAAGGTCGTCCCCGACATCCAAGGTTTCAGATGCCAGTTTATCCTTTTCATAGGTTTTCCATTCTACAGCCTGCCAAGCTATGAATAACATTAAAACCAATCCTGCCAATAGATAGATTGAGCTCCATCGATTGAGGTCGGCTTTCGGGTTTTTCTTTGGTTCCATAACAGCGTGTTTAAGAGAGTTGCTAAAATATATAAAAAAGTATTGTTATAAAAAGAATTTCAATTTTTTGCCGGCCAAATAGGCTTCAATATATAAAATGCGACCCATCCTATTCCTAAACCAACAATATTGGCAACCACATCCCAAATGTCCGATGTGCGATCCGGAATGACTTGCCCTTGAACGACTTCAATAACCATACCATAAATCAGCAACAGCACTAAGACAAGGAAAACCAAGTTTTTTAAACTCCCTGCCTTATTGAAAAAACTAAAGACCCACAGAAGGAAAGAAAGGAAATAAATTCCAACGTGGGCCAGTTTATCGAAATTGGAAATTTGAATATTGGGAAACCCAGAACTGGGTAATAACATCAAAACGGTGACTCCTATTTGGAAGAATACCGTTATTATCATTAAATATTTATGCTCCAATAAGTTCTTTATCCAATAAGTTCTTTATAGGCAGCATCGTCCAATAAATATTCTACCTCATCAGGATTTGATATCTTGATTTTAATCATCCAACCTTCTCCGTAAGGGTCTGTATTCACCTTTTCGGGTTCCGCCTCAAGGTGGTCATTAAATTCAATGATTTCACCAGAAAGAGGCAACAATAAATCGGATACCGTCTTTACTGCCTCCACCGTTCCGAACACCTCTTCCTTATCTAAGGTTTCATCGACGGTTTCTACTTCTACATAAACAATATCCCCAAGTTGATCTTGGGCAAAATCAGTAATACCAACTGTGGCAATATCGCCATCGATAGATACCCATTCGTGATCTTTGGTATATTTTAAATCTGAAGGAACATTCATGTTTTTACTAATATTAAGGTTGTTAATTTCCGAAATTATAACGAAGCGTCAATCCACTACGAATCGTTGTCTGAGGGAATGCCGTTGAAATAGCATATTCAGAGAACGTATGGTCGTAGTATAACAATGCTGTCAAGTTTTTGGTAAGCGCATAATCCGCCGTAAACTGAACACCATAAATCGTCTGGCCAGCCGTTGTTTGATTATTTTCTATGTCCAAGTAACGGATAATGGTCTTATTATCCCGAATGGAAAGATCCAGTTTGAAATTCAAGTCGCTGGAAAGGATACGCCTTTTCCCTCCGAAATTGGTGCCAATTTTTAAGTCCTTGATACGGTATCCAAGACCGATGACCAACTCTTGTCCTTTAATCTCTGTCAAAAGGTTGTTGGCAAAAGATAATGAAAGCGCACGATCCTTTCTGATCTCTGCAAGAATCTTGATGGAGTTCTGCATTTCGAAATCGATACGAACCAAAGGAGAGAACTGCTCGGTCAAATTTACGTTGTTCAAGAATACAGGACTTTTAAAGTTGCCCGCTTGATCCAATTCTTCTGGATTATTGCGGTCAAAATCCAAGTTAGTTTGGAACTGATTCACCGTATACGTCGCCCTATATCCATGCTGAATACTAAATCGACGGAAGTTTTTCTTGAACCATCCAATACGCATCAATCCTGTATATTTTAAATCCCAGTTGGGCAGGGGTACATCTCTGAAGATTCCTGTTTTCTCTTTACCTGCATCGCTTCCTTTATAGGCTGACAGGAAGGCGGGCAATAAAACCTGTTGACTTGTTTTACCAAATCCTATTGGGAAGCCATCCTCATCTCTTTCGAATGCCGCACTACCATAAAACTGTTCTGCCAATCGGTTGGCTACTGTGAGTCGGTTGGTACGGAAATCATTGAATGCATCGGAAGAGATTTCGTCGCTCTTACTGAAAGCGGTTTTCAAAAGCACTGTCGTGATGTTGAAATTACCGTACATATTTGGCGTCAATGAACGGTAAAGCCCGTCTTCCACAATGTAGTTCTCCGCATAATTTTCGGCATAAGCCCTGGCACCATTGAAATCGATTTTCAAATCGGGTAAGAGTTCCATGTTCACCTGCACATCCAATTGTCTGCTTTCTACCTCTGTATAACGCTCATTGAATTCTGGATATAAAGTCAACCAACCTTTTCGAGCGGCTAGGTCACGAACTTCAGCTTGGCTACCAAAGACAAATCCAGTTGTTGGTTTTAGGGTTCCAGCGAAACCTATCGACGGTAGGTATCCAGGCAGGAAGATACCATTATTCTCAACGTAGTTCAGTTGGATTTTCTTGATGGAGGTAGCAAGCCCAATCAGAGTATTGGCCGCTTTTTGTCCAGCATTTAATGAGCTAGAACTTCCCGATTCCTGTGATTCGGATCCACGACCTCTTTCAGCCACACCTTCCCTTCCAGATTCACTCGAGCTCTTATCCCCTTCACCTTTTTCATTTCCTCCTTTATTTCCACGACCTTCACCGCCACCTAATAACGAGCCTCCTCGACCTCCTTCACGGGCGTTTCGGTTGTTTTTCTTGATTTTGGTTAAGCCGATATATCGATAGAAATTATTCATATCGAAGGAAGAGTTAATCCTATGCGTACTAGCATTTTGAATCGAATTACCTAGATTATAGAAGGTAGTATTTCCGTTATCATCGGTAATTTCGACATTGGAAAACAAGTCACTACCATCCTGCCATTGGAAATCCCCTTGATAGGAATAGGTCGCCCGAATCCATTTCAGGAATGGGAATTTGGCGGTAGGTAAATCGTAGTTCAACTGCAGGGATTGGACATGCTGATTCGGATCCCCCACTTCAAAGAAGCCATCCCAAATTCCTATGGAATTGTCTACCTCTCCATTTTCGATAAAGTTGTTGACGATTCGGTTATTCGCTGCATTGAAATTGAATCGCAGGGAACTCGTCAAATTATAGTTGATGGTATATTGCCAATCGAAAAGGAAATTCCTTTGATACAATACAGGTAAACCTATGGCATCTGCCGACAAGTCCAATTCACGGAACTTCTGTTCGTTGTACTGACGCGTAATATTCGAGCTAACAGCAATATTGGAAGGAAGCACATTAAAATTTAGGTCCTTTAGGAACTGCCAATATTTACCGGTAAACAAGGAATCATTTTTCTTGAACGGCTCAATGGGCTTTTGTGTAAAGGTGTAGTCGTAGGTACCTCCTAAACGCACGTTTTGATCCAGGGCGCGTTCAATCTCAAAATCGTGATGATCTTCTTGGTTATAAGAGTAGGAGAAGGTGAAGTTTTCAATGTCATAGGGCATTGGTTTACTGCTCTCTCCCGTTTTATTCTTACGAACTCCAATAAAGTTAATACTTTGTCTTTTGGTATAGTTTATGGCCTGTTCCTCAATTACATCGCGTTCTGCCGCATCTTCCGTATTGTCGAGACGGGCTTGAAGTTCGATATCATCAAATTGAGGATCGTATTTTGGGGTAATAATCTCTTCACCAATTCCATAGTTGAATGGCAACTGAATCCCCCAGCTTTTTGGCAATAATTGACCCAAATTGAAATTGGTCACCACATCATATTGTTTAGTGTCTTCCAAACTTCTTTGATTTGGACCTTGTTCGATAGAACCAAATCCGATGGTAGAAATCCTTCCAGTAGCACTCATGTTGGCGAAGTCGGCTACATTGGCATCCATACTACCTACGGCAGCCCAGCCACCTTTGTTTTCCAATTCACTCATTCGAAGTTCGTTGAACCAAACTTCTCCACAGATATCATTGTTGGACTTGTTGCGAAGCCCCACCATGATGACGCGCACATTACCGAAACTTGGATTTCCCTTGATACCAATTCGAAGTTCATTGCTGTCGTTCACCGATTCTGGATCCAATTCAGCTTGTTCGAAGTAGGTTACCTGTGTAATATCGATATTTGGATCTCCCAATACTCGCGTCTTTACCTCTTGCAGTAGGCTTAACGGCAAGTTCAAACGGTTCTCCAAAGGCCAAACAATGTCTGCATCCGAATCGGTTGGGTTCTCCAAGTTAGGCGACACATTCAATGGAATTTCAATTTCATAGAAACTGGTGTTTAAGTCATTACCCAATCGAATAAAGGCAGCCAATTCACCATCAGACAGCAAGGTGGCGGGAGCAGGTAGGGATTCGGCATGGATAAACATCTCCAGGTTTTTGTACTGGCGCATGTCCACATTGAAATATTTATATACCGCTCTTGCATCCTGTGGTTCCAAATCACAAACCCTAAGGGCAAGGGATTGTTCGTCTTGGCGGATGATGTTGTTATTATTGTTCAATTCCTCACGATATACTCCTGGAGGAATCACATAGTTACTGTTTTGAATAACTCCAACCGCTTCATTTTCAAAAGTGGTATTATCGGTTTCATTTGGACTTCCATCGGCATCCAAGGACTCGGTGTATCGGCGATAATCCCCACGGAACAATTCCAAGGTTCCCAATCGAAGGATCGTGGGTTGTTGGAATCCGGACATGAAGAGTCGCATGAATCGAATAGAACGGAAATCGGAAATACCATTCACTGCCTCGGTATAGTCGTTCAGAGGAATTCGGAATTGAATCCAACGCACTGGAATTTCCTGATTGGTTTGAGTGGTCACCGTGATTTCCTTGATATCGGTCACATAAGGCGTTTCCAATGTCATGTTCGGCGTGATCTGCAATTCGTATTCGAAATAGCTGTCTACCGTATTCATGGTATTGTCCCGGTTGATATCTTCCACATCCGGTTGAGCAGTGCTACCTCTATCGGTGTTGGTTAAGGTTTCTGGAGAGTTTCCTTGCGTTCCGTTAAACAAACTATAACGTTCCAAAATATTACCTTCTGCTTGAAGGAAATACTGGTAATTGTCTCGTGCAGGGTCTTCCTGACCGGCAAAGGCTGGGAATTGAGCCGCTTCTTCAGCATCGCTCAAACCGTCCAAACCGATATCTTGATTGGTACGTCCACCTCCAGTACTGCTAAAGGTATATACCAAGGATTGATTGCTTGGTACTTTACCCCATTCCGTGGAAAGGGTGTTTACTGCAGATCCATCTTCTGGCAAACCATTTTCATACTGCTTTCTACCATCTTTCAGAACATCCTCCGAAATATTCCCTAAGTTGAAAGTCAATTTACCTCCTGGGTTGGTGGCGTTTTCTTCGTAAATGAAGGGATCCATCAACCAAAATTGGATATATTCCACATTGGCCCTTTCAAAATCGGTGGTGGTTAATTGTCTAGAGATTCCCCCAAATCGTTGCTCTGGATTAGGAAGGGTATTTCCTCCATTGGCAGCAGGGTTAAAGTTATAGGGTCCTCTTTCTGATGGATAAAAGGCTAGGTCGAGTGGAAACAATGCTTGCGTCTGTCCCTGGATCAAATCCTGATCGGGGAAAATTTCGTTCCTGAAGACCCTTCTTGTAAACGGAGACGACAAATCCTGGTCGGTCACTCCATCAGGTCTTTGTGAACTATAAAAAATTGGGTCAATCGTATACCAGTTCAGTTTCGCCCGGTTATAGTTATAGGCAAGGTTATTATTTTCCAATTCACCTCCTAAACCAATTGGAGTGGAGCTCAAGAACCAAGTAAGGGGAGCTGAAATATCAATAGCGGTTTGTGCTGCCTCAAAATCATCAACATAGGCAGTAGTCTTACCATTAAAATCAGACACCTTTGGTGCTCCTGGAATAAGGTAGGCAAATTCCCCACGCATGGAAACGTTAGAAGGAACATCGGTATCGATATTGGGCAATTTATTCACTAAACGAGTTAGGAATGGCACTTCAGTGGAGAAGTTTGCATTCAACCCAATCATGGTATTGTTAATAGGCTCGTTTTGGAAAGCGGATTTCTGTGTAAGGGGTCGTTCATTTAAATTCAGGAAGGTTCCCCCTAATTGGAAACGATCACTGAACTTATGTTGGACATCCAATCCTGTAAAACGCTTGGTTTGCTGTCCGAAAAGGGTGTTATTTTCAACGCTAATGTTGATAGGTGTATTGGAGCTCTTAAGCGAAGGATCCAAAATCTGAACACGGCCCAATTGATAGTTCACGGTGTAATCAACCCCTTCAACCAATGTTCTTCCGCCGGCGGTAACAGTTACCGACCCTTGTGGGATATTGAAGGCCCCAATCGGGATACCATCGGATCCGGTAGACTTGTACGTACCTTTCATCTGGAACTTATTCTTGTCACTTTGTTGCTGTTCCGCTTGAATTTTTGTGGTACGATACATAGATCGGAACACATATTTCTGTTGGTTGGCGTTATAGGTAATTGGGTTACCATAATCCTCAGAAGTTTCCAAGGATAGCTTATCAAAGATATACTCTCCAAAAGGCTCCACACTCGTAAAGATGATATTACCATTACGTTGGTCTACCGTAATTCCTGGATAAAAATCGAAGAAACCATCTCCTCCAGTTTGAGGGTCATTGTTAAAATTCAACCGGTCTAGATTGAAGATGCGCAATAAGGTGGCATCATTCAAATCAACCGGATTGAAGTCGGTTTCATCCGGAGCAGGAAAGGGTGTTCCCGATACTGGCTGTAAATAATTAATTGGTGACGGATCCAGATACAGAATGTTCATCCTGAAATCTTCTTGTTCCAATTCGAAGGCACCAATTGGGTAGATGTTCTTCATCATCAGGTCCCAAACGGGTTCGTTCACATTGGTAATATTACTTTTCAAAAGTTTCACTACCAGGTTTTGTGGAATTCCAGCCTGGGTTTCTCCCGGGTCACCTCCCGGATTTGGATTTACTCCTCCTTCGAAACCAGTGGCCTCCACTCCATCGGTAGAAAATTCCCCAACCTGATAAACCTTACCATTCACCGTAAATTGAAACGCAACGGCCAAGACCTCATCGTTATTCAAACGCTGATTCAAGGAAAGGTATCCGAGCTGGGAGTTTAGTTGGTATTCGTTTCCTTGTAATTTCCGTGCATTCTCTAGCGTAACATAATCGATTCCTTCACTAACGGGAACTCCTCCAAAACCACTTTGAATAGTCGCCACGTCACGAATCGAATTGTTTAATATACTTTGCTCACTCGGGTCGTCTATGCCGAATGGATTGAAATCGTTGTTGCTGTTATCCGGGAAAGAGTTCTTCGGTTTGTTGATGAAACCTCCGGGAATTACATTCAGACCCACATTGGAAACATCGGCTTCCCCAATATCCTGGAGGGCCACGATATTACGCACATCATTGGTGCTTGTATTACGATTGGTAATCCAAACTTCCAATCGGGTGATCTGAACATTTGAGTTAATAAACGGATAATTCCTAAGGACGCGATCGTAGTTATCACGGAAATAATGTGCTAGGAAAAAGTGACGATTTTCATCGTAATCAAGGGCAAACAATTCATATTCCGTAACCGTCGCCCCTCCTTCGGCCACTACGGTACGGGTTTCAGAACGTTGTTCGGAAAAGATCCCAGTGATGGTTGTCTTTCCAAATTGCAACTGAGTTTTTACACCGAAGAGACTTTGGGCCCCTTGAATAAGGGAACTATTCAGCGGCATACTCACGTTACCCACTTCGATTTTCTGAATGATATCATCTTCGGTAGGGGTGTATTCCAATTTGATAATGTTCTGAAAGTCGAAAGTGGACTGGGTATCGTAATTGGCGGTCACCTGTAAACGCTCCCCGACCTTACCCAACAAACTTAGACTGATACGTTGATCGAAATCAAAAGAAAGATTGCTGCGGTTTCTAGGTGAAAACTGTGGGTTATCCTGTTTTGTGTACAAAACACCCAAATCCATTTCTACGGTTCCCTGTGGAATGATCTCTATGGTATTCCCTCCAAAAACTGATTCAAAGAAGTCGGAATTGACATAGAAAGTAGGCAACAAATTACGCTGCCCTTCTTCGGCTCCTTCTTTACGACCATCGGCCGCATCGATTTTCTCCTTGAAATAGGCTTTCATTTGTTCCTTCAGCACTAAATCACGGTATTCTTCTGGAGTAAGGATGATAGGATATGAAATATTGAATTCACCCAAGGTTTGGGTTAGGATATACCTATCGGTAAGGGGGTCGTATTCATACATATCCTGAATACTCGTAGGATTGGGAAGGTCCATTCTACCCACATCGTATCCTGTGGCGGTTGAATCTTCCTGAGCCTTCACCCCAAAGGCTCCCATTAGCAAAATTCCTAAAACAATATACTTGGTAAAGCTGTTTTTAAGGTTGTAATTTTTCACTCCCAAATCTTTACAAATTTTTTAAAGCTTGCTTGATAATCGTTTCCACGCTTGCCTGTGGATCGGTTTTCAAATAGGCATCACAAGCTTTTTCCGCTTGCTTCCTAACAAAGCCCAATGTCTCCAATGCAGATAACGCTTCATTTCTGTTCGTATTGCTTGATGGAACAGAAATAGAAGACGCCCCGTACACTTTTATTATTTTATCTTTTAGATCCAAGACCACACGTTGTGCCGTCTTGGTTCCAATCCCTTTAACTCCTTGAATAGTCACTACATCTTCCGAAACTATCGCATCCCTAATTTGCTCTGGGCTTAATGAGGACAACATGGTTCTTGCCGTGCTTGCGCCCACCCCAGAAACCGAAATCAATAAATTGAACACTTCTCGTTCTTCCTTGGTGAAAAAACCATACAAGGTATGAGAATCCTCTCGGACCAATAACTGGGTGTACAACTTGACATTTTCAGTAGTGGGGAGCTGTGAAAACGTATGCAACGATATATTTAGAAAATAACCCACTCCATGGCAATCTATAACAACATCCGTCGGATTCTTTTCTACCAGTCTTCCCTGAATGTGGGCAATCATCTGTTAACAAAAGGTTAATGGTCCAAATATAGCACAATTATTTGCATCTGCCATTGATGAAAAACGTAAAAAACATGCTTTTCGGACTCTGATTAAGGTCTTATTTTTTGGACTTTTCTCGCTTTTCTTTTTGCTGTGCATCTACCACTGCTATGGCCGTCATGTTTACCATCTCTTCAACGCTGGCTCCCAATTGGAAGATGTGCACCGCTTTGTTCAATCCCATCATGATAGGCCCAATAGATTCCACTCCTTTCTGTTCCTTCAACAATTTGTAGTTGCTATTGGCTGAATCCAAATTTGGAAACACCAAGGCATTTACCTTTTTACCTGCCAATTTCGAGAAAGGAAATTTCTTCTGAAGCATTTCAGAATTCAAAGCGAAGTCGGTTTGAATTTCCCCATCCACGATCATTTCGGGATGTGCTCGATGCAGAAGCGCCACTGCCTCCCTAACTTTAACCGCATGGGCTTCTTTGGAGGACCCAAAATTAGCATAGGAAATCATGGCAATGGCTGGATCCAAACCAAACATCTTAATAGCGTTATGGGTAAGGCTCGCAATATCTGCCAATTCCTTTGCGGTTGGATTTATCGTAATAGAAGAATCCGAAATAAACAACGGTCCCCGTCCGGTAAGCATAAGGTTGGTGGTGGCTACTTTCTTTACCCCTGGGAAACGACCAATAGTTTCCAAAACAGGTCGCACTACCGTTGGGTAGGAACGCGCATAGCCTGATAACATAGCATCGGCATCCCCTTCATTCACCATCATTGCAGCAAAATAATTCCGTTCTCGCATGGTGCGCTTGGCATCGTATAGCGTCACCCCATTTCTTTTTCGCAAATCCCAATATTTCTTGGCGTATTTACATAATGTATCGTGTGTGTCATCGGATTTCGGATCAAGTATCAGAAGTTCTGCATCAAAATCCAATTCCTTCATCAATTCTCGAATCACTTCTACGCGACCTAATAAAATTGGGATAGCGATACCTTCTTCATAGGCAATTTGAGCTGCTTTTAAAACATCCAAATGATCTGCTTCAGCATACACCACCCGTTTTGGCTTGCTTCGAGCCCGGTCCATAAGCAGACGAATGATTTTATTATCACTACCCATTCGTTCTGCCAATTCATCCCGATATTTATCCCAATCTTCTATGGGAGATAAGGCGACACCACTTTCCATAGCCGCTTTTGCCACGGCTGGTGGCACTGCAGTTATCAATCTAGGATCGAATGGTTTTGGAATTATATACTCCTTTCCGAAATGGAGTTTGGTTTCACCATAGGCAATATTAACTTGCTCTGGAACCGGTTCTTTAGCCAAATCGGCCAATGCTTTCACTGCGGCCATCTTCATGGCTTCATTTATTTTTGAAGCCCGTACGTCTAAGGCACCCCTGAAAATAAAAGGAAAACCAAGCACATTGTTCACCTGATTGGGGTGGTCACTTCTACCCGTGGCCATGATGATATCTTTGCGGGTTTTGACGGCAAGGTTATAATCGATTTCGGGATTCGGATTGGCCATGGCAAAAACAATTGCATCCGGAGCCATCGACTTCAACATCTTGGGCTTTACTACATCCGCAACGGATAACCCGACGAACACATCGGCCCCTTCCATGGCTTCCTCTAAGGAATCAATCTTTCTGTGGGTAGCGAATTCCGCCTTTTCCTCAGAAAGGTTTTCACGATCCATTCGAATCACGCCTTTACTATCCAACATAACAATGTTCTCGGCCTTAGCCCCAAAGGCTTTGTACAACCTCGTACAGGAGACCGCTGCAGCCCCGGCGCCACTGATAACGATCTTCACCTTATCGATTTTTTTATTAGCCAATTCCAAGGCATTCAATAAGGCAGCCGCCGATATAATGGCCGTTCCATGCTGATCATCATGCATGACCGGTATGTCCAGCTCTTCCTTTAACCTTCTTTCTATTTCAAAAGCTTCCGGAGCTTTGATGTCTTCTAGGTTAATTCCACCAAATGTGGGAGCGATATTCTTAACCGTTTGTATAAAATCCTCAACGTTTTCGGTATTCACCTCGATATCAAAAACATCGATGTCGGCAAAAATCTTAAACAACAACCCCTTTCCTTCCATTACAGGCTTCGAGGCTTCTGGTCCTATATTCCCTAGGCCTAAGACAGCGGTACCATTCGATATTACCGCGACAAGATTTCCCTTATTCGTGTATTTATAGACATTTTCAACCTCCTTATCGATTTCCAAACAAGGTTCTGCAACCCCTGGGGAGTAGGCCAATGACAAATCTCTTTGGCTAGCATATTTCTTGGTGGGAACGACTTGGATTTTTCCTGGTCGGGGTTTTGCGTGGTACAAGAGTGCTTCCCGACGTTTGCTTTGCTTGCTCATACAGCTTAAAAATAGAGACTAACAAAGGTACGGAGACTGCGGAAATCTAAAAAGTTTATAGGTCTTCTTTTATGAAGTTAATAGAGCGTTTTAACGCCTCATAACCCGCACGTTTTACAGCGCTTTTTTTGAATATTTCCCGAAATATTTCTTCGGTGATTTCCTCCCAGTCGGAATAGGTATTATCCAAAATTTGGGGATGGGGATCAAACAAGGGTTCACTGTGAGTTTTGCTGAAGCGGTTCCACGGACAAACATCCTGACAAACATCACATCCAAACATCCAACCATCCATTTGCTCTTTAAAAGCAGAAGGAATTGAATCCTTCAATTCTATGGTAAGATAAGAGATGCACTTACTGCCATCCACCATATAGGGCGCAATAATCGCTTGGGTAGGGCAAGCATCGATACAGGCCGTACAATTACCACAATGATCGGTAACGGGAGTATCGTATTCCAATTCCAAATCTACCAACAACTCGGCGACGAAGAAGAAAGAACCCACCTTCTTTGAAAGGAGATTGCTGTTTTTACCCATCCAACCCAAACCACCTCTGGCTGCCCAAGCTTTGTCCATAACTGGAGCTGAATCGACAAAGGCACGCCCTTGAACTTCCCCAACTTCTTCCTGAATAAAATGCAATAGGGCTTTCAATTTTTCCTTAATCACATAATGGTAATCGGTTCCGTAGGCATATTTGGAAATTTTATAGGAATCGGGTCGCTGTACCTCGGACGGATAATAGTTCATTAGCAAGGAAATCACACTCTTGGTGCCTGGCAGCAATTTGGTAGGGTCGAGTCGCTTGTCGAAATGGTTTTCCATATATCCCATTTTGCCATGCCGATCTTCCTTAAGCCATTTTTCCAAACGCGGTGCTTCTTCCTCCAAAAAGGTAGCCTTACTTATACCGCAAGATAGAAAACCCAAACGCTGTGCTTCTTGCTTAATAAGCTGAGTATGGGAATGGCTGCCGGACATGCTTGGAAAATAGTTTTAGAAGAGATTCCCTTGGTTTCCACTTTTGGTACGCCCTAAATGATGATACGCCAATTCGGTTACTTCACGCCCTCTTGGTGTGCGCATGATGAAACCCTGTTGAATGAGGAAGGGCTCGTAGACTTCCTCAATGGTTTCGGCACTTTCCGAAACGGCTGTGGCCAAGGTAGTAATTCCAACGGGGCCTCCCTTAAACTTGTCGATTATAGTCGAAAGGATTTTATTATCCATTTCATCCAATCCATGGGTGTCTACGTTTAATTGTTCCAAGGCAAATTTGGCAATCTTGATATCGATTTTTCCGTCCCCTTTGATTTGTGCAAAATCGCGTACTCGTCGCAATAGCGAATTGGCAATTCTTGGTGTTCCGCGACTTCTTCCCGCCACTTCAATAGCTGCCTCCATGGTGATGGGAACGCCCAATATGCCGGCACTCCGCTGAACAATCGTAGTAAGGAGATCGGTAGTATAATATTCCAACCGGGAAGTAATGCCAAAACGCGCTCGCATCGGAGCGGTCAGTAGGCCCGAACGTGTGGTAGCCCCAACTAGAGTAAAAGGGCTGAGATTGATCTGAACCGTTCTGGCATTCGGGCCAGATTCAATCATAATATCGATT
Organism: uncultured Alteromonas sp.; assembly: GCA_964582415.1. GTDB lineage: Bacteria > Bacteroidota > Bacteroidia > Flavobacteriales > Flavobacteriaceae > CAZOSF01. The sequence continues at coordinate 24,491 of CAZOSF010000003.1, read as the reverse complement.
TTATAATCTTCCATGGCAGAATACAAGTATTCTTCCACGACGGGACTTAAGCGATGGATTTCATCAATAAATAACACATCCCGCTCTTCCAGATTGGTTAAAAGCCCCGCCAAATCACCGGGTTTATCCAAAACAGGGCCTGAGGTTACCCTGATATTCACGTCCAATTCATTGGCAAGAATATGCGCCAAAGTGGTTTTTCCCAGACCCGGAGGCCCATGAAAAAGTGTATGATCCAATGCCTCTTCCCGCAAATTAGCGGCTTGGACAAACACTTTTAAATTTTCCAAAGCCTGATCCTGTCCGTTGAAATCATCGAAGGACAGTGGGCGCAATTTTTTCTCAATGTCTAGATCCTGTGGGGAAAGGTGCTCCCCAGAGGGATCGAGGTATTCGTTCATAGGGTAAAGATACGAAGTGTTAGGTCCTAAGATAAAAAAACCCCTCCAATCTCGGAGGGGTTTTTAATATGATTCTGCTGACTAGTGATGCAGTTCCTCTTCGTTGTCTTGGATTGGCACCGTTTGCGGTACGTAATCCTGACCAGGAATCACATAGTCGGATTCGTCTTTATTCAATTTACTGTAATCATAAGCCCAACGATGTACACTTGGAATAGGACCATCCCAGTTTCCGTGAATGTGCTTGACCTCGGCTGTCCATTCCAAAGTATTCGATTTCCATGGGTTCTTCGGACCTTTCTTTCCGTAGAAGATAGAGTATACGAAGTTGAATAGGAATACCAATTGAGCTGCAGCAGCGATAAATGCAAAGATGGTAATCACTACGTTGATGTCTGCTAAGTCATCAAAGTATGGGAAATTCGTGTTAGTGTAATAACGACGTGGTAATCCTGCCATCCCCAAGAAGTGCATTGGGAAGAATACTCCATAAGCACCGATAGCGGTAACCCAGAAATGTAGATATCCCAAATTCTTATTCATCATCTTCCCTTCAAACATTTTAGGGAACCAGTGGTACACCCCAGCGAAAAGACCGTACAACGCAGAGATACCCATTACCAGGTGGAAGTGAGCCACTACGAAATACGTATCGTGAACGTTAATATCCAAAGCACTATCCCCCAAAATGATACCGGTAAGACCCCCTGTGATGAAGGTAGAAACCAGACCGACGGAAAACAACATCGCAGGGTTAAACTGCAAGTTCCCTTTCCAAAGAGTAGTGATATAGTTAAAGGCTTTTACCGCAGATGGAATTGCAATCAATAGGGTGGTAAAGGTAAATACCGACCCTAAGAATGGGTTCATACCGGATACGAACATATGGTGCCCCCATACAATAGTAGAAAGGAAGGCGATGGCCAAAATCGAAGCCACCATCGCTCGATAACCAAAAATAGGTTTTCGGGAATTGGTTGCAATGATCTCTGAGGTTATACCCAATGCAGGAAGCAATACGATATATACTTCAGGGTGCCCTAGGAACCAGAAAAGGTGTTCGTATAATACTGGCGAACCGCCTTGATTATGGAGTACTTCCCCAGCGATGTAGATATCGGAAAGGAAGAATGATGTGCCGAAGCTACGATCCATGATTAATAGAAGGGCTGCAGACAACAATACTGGGAAGGAAACCACCCCAATTACCGCTGTGATAAAAAACGCCCAAATGGTCAATGGCAAACGAGTCATCGACATACCCTTAGTACGCAGGTTCAATACCGTTACAATATAGTTAAGAGATCCAAGCAAAGAAGATGCGATGAATATCGCCATAGACACCAACCAAAGGGTCATACCTGCTCCAGAGCCTGGAATCGCTTGTGGCAAGGCGCTTAATGGCGGATAGATGGTCCATCCCGCGGAGGCAGGTCCTGCTTCCACAAACAAGGATAGCACCATGATAATACTAGACAGAAAGAACAACCAGTACGACACCATGTTCAAGAATCCTGAAGCCATATCCCGTGCACCAATTTGCAATGGAATTAGAAGGTTACTGAATGTACCGCTCAATCCGGCTGTTAGCACGAAGAATACCATAATGGTACCGTGAATGGTCACCAAAGCCAAATACATACTTGGGTCCATCACCCCATCAGCTCCCCATTTTCCAAGGAAAATTTCATAGGCAGTAAACTTATGATCGGGCCAAGCCAACTGAAGTCGGAATATCAAGGACATCGCGATACCTATAATTCCCATAAACAAACCCGTAATGAGGTATTGCTTGGAAATCATCTTGTGATCCTGACTAAAAATATATTTAGTCACGAAGGTTTCCTTATGATGATGCCCGTGATCCTCGTGGTGATCTACTGCTAAATCGTGTGCGTGTGCTGACATAATCTTTTTTTAGCGATTTTTTTATTACTGATTCATAGATTGCGCAAAGGTTTTTTGCTCTGCAATCCAAGCGTTATATTTTTCTTCAGACTCTACAACAATCTTCATTTGCATATTGTAGTGGCTGTTTCCACAAATTTTGTTACAAAGTAGTAAAAAATCAAATTCGTAAGGCTCCAAAGTTTCTTCACCCAACGCCATTAATTCTTCATTCTTTGCTGTTCTCAATTCATTAATATCTTTCACCTTAGCCACAATTTCTGGGTCCAGACGCATGTCTTCAGTGGTAATGGCCGGTGTAAAGGCGAATTGTGTAATCATTCCGGGAACACAGTTCATCTGAGCACGGAAATGTGGCATATAAGCAGAGTGCAATACGTCTTGTGAACGCATTTTGAACAATACTTTCCTTCCAACGGGCAAATGCAATTCATCTACGATGATGTCATCTTGGGCGTTTGGATCGGAAGCATCCACTCCCAATACATTCACTCCTTCGATCAAACGAACATTGGCCTCACCCAATACGTTATCGCCCCCACCGTAACGGGCACGCCAGTCGAATTGATAGGCATAAAGTTCCACCACTAAAGGATCTTCTTCAGGTTCCACATTCATGATATCGGTCCAAGTAAATAGACCGTAGATAATCAGTCCAGCAAGAACGATTACAGGAATGATCGTCCAGATGAATTCCAATTTATCGTTATCGGCATAGAACGTAGCACGCTTTTTCTTTTCTCCGCGATATTTGAAGGCGAAGAAGTGCAATAACCACTGGGTCACGATACCAACGATAAAAATAAGTACCATGGAAATCAACCATAGTTGATCCACGTCCAGACCATGTTCAGAAGCCGCTTGCGGCAAGAACACCTTACTCCATTTGTAATGGGAAGCAAAGGCTAATACGTAAATGAAAAATACAAACATCAACATCAACCATCCGTTCACGTTGTTGTCTTTGTCATTGGCGATTTGCTCAGTATTATCCGCTTTTCCCTTAGAGAGCTGGAAAATCTTTCCCATTTGCCAAATGGCAACTCCAAAAAGAATAAGTACTAATACAACTAAAAATGCGGTCATTGTTATCTAGCTTTCTACGTTTAATTAATAATGATAGTGTTTGCTCTCCTTGATAAATGGATTGTGCTTTGGTAAAAGTGGCGCCTTGGTCAAGGCGGTAAACACCACGAATACAAACAATCCGAAGAAGAATAATATTGAACCGATTTCAGGTAACCCGATAAACCAGGAAGTTCCCACGGTTGCTGGCATTACCATATTGAATACATCAACATAGTGTCCGAACAGAATTACGATTCCTGTGATGATCACGAACCAGTTCATACGTTTGTAGTCACTGTTCATCAACAATAGTACTGGGAAAACAAAATTCAATCCAACCATGCCCCAGAAAGGTAAGGTATAGTCTTCAATTCTAGTAACGAAATAGGTTACTTCTTCTGGGATATTTGCATACCAGATCAACATAAATTGGGAGAACCATAGGTAGGTCCAGAAAATACTGAAACCGAACATATATTTTGCCAAGTCATGAATATGACTATCGTTTACGTATTCAAGATAACCTTGGGACTTTAAGAAAATGGTTACCATGGCGATCACAGTAATGGCACAAACCATCATACCTGCGAATACATACCAACCAAATAGTGTACTGAACCAGTGAGGATCAAAACTCATGATCCAGTCCCAAGACATCATAGATTCGGTAACGATAAAGAATACCAAGAATCCAGCAGACATTTTAAAGTTCTTTTTAAAGTATCGATTGTCTTCTGCGGTATCATCGGCAATAGAATTCTTTCTGGAGAACCAACGGTATAGGTTCCATCCCAATAAGAAGATGGCAGCTCGGCCAAGGAAGAAAGGAACATTCAAGAATCCACTCTTACCTGCAATCAATTTATCGTAGTGGTCACTTTCTGGGTTCACCAATTCTGGATCCATCCAATGGAAAATATGATTGATGTGGAAAGCAGAAAGAAGCAACAGAATAAATAGAATTACCGATGCCACGGGCAAGTAGGCAGTAATTCCTTCCATCACCCTGAACAGAACAGGAGACCATCCCGCCTGAGCCGCATATTGGATTGCATAAAATGCCAAGGTCCCAAGGGCAATCATAAAGAAAAAGAAGGAGGCCACATAAAGGGCCGACCATGGACGATTTTGCATTTGGTGCAATACGTGCTCTAGGTGTGCGTCTCCATGATGTTCTTCGACCATTGCAGCATGGTCATCACCATGGGCTTCTCCGTGATGTTCTTCGACAGTTGCTGTGCTATGACCATCGTCGTGGTGACTGGCCATCATGGCCTCCACATCGGCAGTCGTGCTAGGTGCTGACAAAAAACCAGCCACCATCGCTATGGCACCAACTACCATAAAAACCATCGCAAAAACTTTTAATTTGTTGGGTAGCGTATACATATCTATTGCTCTTCTCTTAAAGTTCTTTTTTAATGACCGCTCTCGGTACTTTCAATTTCCATTTCCATTGTTTCCTCGACAACAGGACTCTCAGGCGTGCGTAAAGGCGTTCCTTCAAGGGCCGCTTTCAAATTCATCACGTAATGAGTTATTTGCCAACGCTCCATTTCATCGGTTTGTGAGGCATAAGAACCCATCGCATTCAAACCATACATTTGAACGTGGTAAACACCCCCATCGGTAATCAAACGACCTGGATCGGAGTAACTTGGAATCCCCAAGATTTTTTCGTTTTTCACCAAAATTCCTTGGCCATCTCCTTTAGCTCCATGACAAACCGCACAGTAAATATCGTAAAGGGCTTTCCCCTGAGCCAAGTTTTCCTCGGTTACAGGGATTGGGTTCTGTAATTCTGCTTTGGCTAAGTTTAATCCCTCAGTGGAGTTTGGATAATCATATGGCTGCCATCCTCTCGGAATGGATCCCTCAGCGGGCAACATAGCTTCCAGACCTCCTGGAAAAATCTCGTAGTTTCCATAGGTTTCATAGCCTACCGGCTTGTACATGTTCGGCATGTACTGATAGTTTGGTTTTGATTCGTCAAAACAAGACACCATCACCAAAGCGGCAGCGGCTGCAATGACAAGTTGGATGCTATTTCTCATATTAGTGGTCATCTTCATTTTCGATTAAACTAATTTCGATGGCGCCTGTTTCCTTTAGAAATTGGGTCATCTTTTCTACATCATGTTTCCCGGTATCGATAGCCATCAAAAAGTGGTCATCGGTAGTCCTAGGATCAGGGTTCTCAGCTTTTTTGAAAGGCCACAATTTACTTCTCATGTAAAAAGTGATTACCATCAAGTGGGCAGCGAAGAATACAGTCATCTCGAACATGATTGGAACGAATGCCGGCATGTTTTCAAGATAGCTGAAGCTAGGCTTCCCTCCTATGTCCTGTGGCCAATCCTTTATCATGATAAAATTCATCATGGTAATGGCAACTGCCAATCCAACCAATCCATAAATAAATGAGGTGATCGCTATACGGGTGTATTCAAGACCCATAGCTTTGTCCAACCCGTGAACCGGGAAAGGTGTGTACACCTCTTCGATGTGATAGTGTTCTTTACGAACTGCCTTTACGGCATTCATAAGAATGTCATCGTCATTATAAATAGCGTGAATCACTTTAGATGCCATATTAACTATTTTTAAGTTTTGCTGCCTGACCTGCCCAGTCGTCACGTTTGGCTCTACCTGGGAATTCGTCAAGAATGCTATCCAATAATTCGTATTCTCTTTCGGTCATTTTACTCACCTGTTCAAAGGTATAAATACCGATTTCATGTAGTTTCTCCTCCATAACGGGGCCAACACCGCTGATTAATTTCAAATCATCTATGGTATGAATTTCTGGATCAAACTTTCCGATAGTGGAAAGCAGTTCCTCATGATGTGCTGAAGTATCGGGCTTCGAAGTTGGCGCTTTTATAGAGGCTGCTCCTGAAGGCATGGTATAGTGCTTTACGTCATCTCCATGCTCTGCACGTAGCTTCTTGTAATAACTACCCGAAGTTTTCAAGATAGATTTTACTTCCGCTTGGGCAATTACAGGGAAGGTTCTGGAATACAATAGGAACAATACGAAGAAGAATCCGATGGTTCCGATGAAGATTCCAATATCCACAAATGTTGGAGAGAACATAGTCCAAGAAGAGGTCAGGTAATCACGGTGCAAAGAAGTAACAATGATCACAAAACGCTCAAACCACATTCCGATGTTTACCACAATCGAAATAAAGAAGGAGAACATGATACTGGTACGCAATTTCTTGATCCACATAAACTGTGGAGAGAACACGTTACAGGTCATCATCGACCAATAGGCCCACCAGTAAGGTCCCGTAGCACGGTTTAAGAAGGCGTATTGCTCATATTCAACTCCAGAGTACCAAGCGATGAAAAGCTCGGTGATATAGGCTACCCCAACAATAGAACCCGTAATCATGATTACGATGTTCATCAATTCGATGTGTTGAAGTGTAATGTAATTTTCAAGGTTGGACACCTTTCTCATGATGATCAAAAGGGTCTGTACCATAGCAAATCCAGAGAAAATCGCTCCCGCAACGAAATAGGGAGGGAAGATGGTGGTGTGCCATCCAGGAATCACCGAAGTGGCGAAGTCGAAGGATACGATGGTGTGTACAGAAAGTACCAGTGGGGTTGCCAAACCTGCCAATACCAAGGAAACTTCCTCGAAACGTTGCCAGTCTTTAGCGCGTCCACTCCATCCGAAGGATAGGATACTATATACTTTTTTCGTAAATGGGCGTACGGCACGATCGCGAATCATCGCAAAATCGGGTAGCAAACCTGTCCACCAGAATACCAAAGAAACAGAAAGATAGGTGGAGATTGCAAACACGTCCCAAAGAAGCGGTGAGTTAAAGTTCACCCAAAGGGATCCGAATTGGTTTGGGATGGGGAGTACCCAATACGCCAACCATGGACGACCCATGTGAATGATCGGAAACAATCCCGCCTGTATTACCGAGAAGATGGTCATCGCCTCAGCAGAGCGGTTAATCGCCATTCTCCACTTCTGACGGAAGAGTAAAAGTACCGCCGAAATCAGTGTTCCTGCGTGACCAATACCCACCCACCATACGAAGTTGGTGATGTCCCAGGCCCAGTTAACGGTTTTATTCAAACCCCAGACTCCAATACCCGTGGAAATAGTGTAAATGATACAACCCAATCCCCAGAGGAAAGCCACTAAGGCAATGGAAAATACAATCCACCATGACTTGTTGGCTTCTCCCTCCACTGGAGCAGCCACATCCACAGTTACGTCGTGGTAGGTTTTGTCTCCGGTAACTAAGGGTCTTCTAATAGGTGCTTCGTAATGCGACGCCATATCTATATATTCAATTTCTTAGTTTATGCTTCGTTTGTATTTCTCACTTTCGTCTGATAGAACACGTTTGGTTTTGTTCCAACAGATTCCAATAAGTGATACATCCTTTCGTTGTGTTTCTCTTTATATACCACACTGTCGTGATCGTTGATGTCACCAAACTGGATAGCACCAGTTTCACAAGCAGCGGAGCAAGCTGTCTTAAATTCTTCGTCTTTCACTGGACGACCTGCTTTCTTGGCATCCAAGATAGACTTCTGGGTCATCTGAATACACATAGAACATTTTTCCATTACTCCACGGGAACGAACCACAACATCTGGGTTCAATACCATACGACCTAGGTCGTTATTCATGTTGTAATCGAATTCATCGTTTTCTGCATACAAGAACCAGTTGAAACGACGAACTTTATAAGGACAGTTGTTAGCACAGTAACGGGTTCCCACACAACGGTTATACGCCATGTGGTTCTGGCCCTGACGACCATGTGAGGTGGCAGCCACTGGACACACGGTCTCACAAGGAGCGTGGTTACAATGCTGACACATTACTGGTTGGAAGGCCACCTGAGGGTTCGCTGCCGCATGTTCCATCTCACCGAATTCTGAAAGAGAACTGCTCAAACCTGAGATATTATCTTTCTTCTCAGCATCCATCCCGAAACTCTCCTCGCTGGAATAATAACGGTCGATACGCAACCAGTGCATATCACGACTTCTACGCATTTCAGTCTTACCCACCACCGGTACGTTGTTTTCTGCATGACAAGCAATCACACAAGCACCACAACCGGTACATGCATTTAGGTCGATCGATAGGTTAAAGTGATGCCCAATTGAACGATCGAATTCATCCCATAAGTCGGCATCGGGTGAAGAAACAGGAATCTCTTGGTGATCCTTGGATACCATTGGCACTGGGTTCCAAGCTTCCTTGTCTTTCGTATTGAATATTTCAAGGGTAGTTTCTCGAATGATGTCTCTACCCATCATGGTATTGTGTAACTGAATACAGGCAAACTCATGCGTACCATTCGCTTTCTCCAGGGTTACATTCTGAACACATGAGAAGTTGTTGTATAAGGCATAGGCATTAACACCGGTTTGCATTTCCCTTTGAATGGAAGCTTTACGGCCGTAACCAAGTGCCAATCCCACAGAACCAGGAGCCTGTCCCGGTTGAATCAACACAGGAACGTTTTCAACCACAATTTCTCCCATCTTCACCTTTACGTAGCTACCATTCAAGGCACCATTGGCCACGTTGTAGTTTTCCAAACCTAATTCGGCAGCATCTGCAGCAGAAATGGTAAGGTAGTTGTCCCAAGTGGCTCGTGAGATTGGATCTGGTAATTCTTGTAACCAAGGGTTATTGGCTTGTTGGCCATCCCCCATTCCGGTTTTGGTATATAAGGTAAGTTCGTAACCTCCTTGAATAGGAGCACTCAATGCACAATAGTTATCATGCATTTCATATTCATGAATTTCTTCTTCAGGAAGATGCGCCGTGGCTTCAAAAACACCATCATGGAGTGCTTTGTTCCAAGTCACCCCACTACCGTCAAGGATATTTGCTTTCCAGTACTGTTCCAAGTATTCTTGATAAGGCATGCTCATACCCGTCCATTTCAATAGACAATCTTGGAATTGACGTGTATTGAATAATGTACGGATGGTAGGTTGCATTAAGCTGAAGCTACCCTTTTTCAATTGGGCGTCTCCCCATGATTCCAGATAGTGAGGCGTTGCTGCCACCATTTGAGCTAGCGATGCCGTTTCATCTTCCTTCATTGCGAAGGCAAGCGTCATCTCCAAATTCTTGTAAGCTTCTGCAAATCCTGGATTCGGGAAAGAATATACCGGGTTGACACCGATGGTAATCAATCCTTTTACACTTCCAGAAATAACCCCGTTCATCACATTGGCTACCTCGGAAGCACTTCCCAAGGAGGTCAATTTCGGACGAAGGGTATCCATCACCACACTAGCTACATTTTGGTTGTAGGTAATGGCCATGGTTTGCGCTTGCACATCGGGAAGTCCTGTAATAATCACCCCTTTGTTACCCGCCTTTTGCAACTGAGCCTTGGCTTTTGCAACAGCATCAGCCAGCTGATCTGATAAATTGGAAGAATTACCAGTTAAAGCTTTTAGTACTTCAAGTTGTTGAGAAGGAGTAGCAGGTACACGCTTATCGGCATTGGCACCAGACAAACTCATATTGGCTTCGAACTGGATATGTCGGGACATTTTACCATTTTTTGGTACACGTCCTTTGGCATATCCTTTTTCATAGCCACCTCCTTGCCAATCACCTAGGAAATCCGCTCCTACAGATACGATAACCTCCGCTTGACTGAAGTCGTAATCGGCTAAGGCACGCATTCCAAATTTCGCTTGGAAAGCATCCAAAGCAGCACTTGAAGAAACGGTATCGTAAATGACGTGACGGATATTTGGGTATTTTGCTTTAAATTCTGCAATGATTCTTCCTGCTGAAGGACTGGCAAAAGTTTGAGTTAACAACACCACATCCTTCCCGGCCATTGCTTCCAATCTGGAAGTAACCGCGGCATCCAGGTCACTCCAGGAAACATCCTTTCCGTCCATCTTTGGCCCTTGCAATCGATGTTTGTCATACATGGACAATACCGATGCATGTACACGAGCATTCACACTGCCTCCGTGTTTAGCCATGTCATTGCGTTCTATTTTAATAGGACGCCCTTCGCGGGTTTTTACCAATATATTAGCAAAGTCGAAGCCATCGGCAATCGTACTTGCATAGTAATTGGCGACACCAGGAATGATTTCATCCGGTGCTACCACGTAAGGAATCGATTTGATTACCGGACCTTCACACGCCGCTAGTGTAGCAGCTGCCGTGGAGAATCCAACATATTTTAAGAAATCACGACGTGTTGTCGAGGAAGCCTCCAAAGATTCCTTGTTCCCTAGGAATTCGTCGGTTGGGATGGGCTCTGCGAACTCATTCTGCTTCAGTGTCTCGACAATGGAACTATCTGCTTTTAGTTCCTCAACACTTTTCCAATATTTCTTGTTTGATGCCATAATATCTATTGAGAATAGTATTCGAATTTGATTTTAGTAGTGACACTTACCACATTCCAAGCCACCCATCTGAGCTGCAGTCAATTTCTCGACGCCATACTTCTTGGAAAGTTCCTCATGGATCTTTTCGTAGTAACCATTGTCTTCTACTTTCACGTTGGTTTCACGGTGACAATTGATACACCAGCCCATAGTCAATGGTGAGAATTGTGACATAATCTCCATTTCTTCCACAGGACCGTGACACTTCTGACACTCCACTCCGGCTACAGTTACGTGCTGTGAGTGGTTGAAATACGCAAAGTCGGGCAAGTTATGAATACGAATCCACTCCACTGGTTTACTTTCACCAGTGTAGGCCTGACTGTTGACGTCCCAACCCACCGCTGCGTAAAGTTTTTGAATTTCTTGGTTATAATCTACACCATATTCTTGCATTCCCTCTTGTTGCGTAGTGGCTGCTACTTCACTAATGCTTTTGTGACAGTTCATACAAACGTTCAGGGAAGGAATTCCAGAGTGTTTACTTCTTCTGGCAGAACTGTGGCAATAGTTACAATCTATTAGGTTCACACCTGCATGGATACGGTGAGAATAATGAATGGGCTGCACGGGTGCATATCCCTGATCCACACCTACCTGCATCATCCAGCCGTAGGCAAAATACGCCGCAGCCAACAATAAGAAAATCGAAGTTACCAATACCAAGAACTGGTTTTCCGCGTAAGCTTTCCAAATTGGCTTGTGATGTGTTTCTTCAAACGCTACACCGTTTGCTTTGGCAATCTGACGCAGCGTTCGGTTCACCAAAACAAGCATAACTACAAGCAACAAGAACACCAAAGCCAAGGCGGCAAGGATGATGTCGTTGGTCACACCTGCATTCTCTGTCTGAACCTCTCCTTCCGCTCCAGCAGGCTTTACAGGCTCGGGCTTCGGGGTGTATGTATAGGCAATAATATTATCGATATCAGCATTGGATAAAGCAGGGAAAGCGGTCATTACAGCTCCATTGAACTCTTCAAAAATGGCCACTGCCTGTGGATCGCCGGATTTTACCATATCCTGGCTGTTCTTGATCCACTTGTACAACCAGTCCTTTTCATATTTATCTCCAACACCGAACAGCGCAGGCCCTACCGCCTTATTATACAACTTATGACAAGCAGCACAATTGGCCTTAAATAAGGTTTCACCAGCAGCAGTATCCACTGCTTGCGTAGGCAGAACAACCGTGGTGGCAAAGGAGGTATTGGTGATGGAAATCGCTAGCACGAGGGCTAACCATAGAAATGACAATTTTGTGGGTAGATTACGGTAATGTACCTGTTCCATACGATCGGTTATATTATTGTCCATAAGTTTGGCACACAATTGGATGGTCTTAAAGACCGTGATTTCGTACCATTTGGTGCCTAAAATAACTGTGCAAAAGTAAACTATTAGATGGATTTTGGAAATCCAAATAAAGTGTTAACGGGTAATTTATAATAATTCTAAATAATAAAATTTAGGGTTTCAAAGTTAGTATGCTTTACATTTGCAAAAGCAGTCTCTTACTATGAAGCATATATTCAACAATAAAACATTGTTTTTGAGCCTAATAGGGTTTCTTTTTATGGGGATTTCCATTGCCCAAAACGGCACACTGACCGTAAAAGAAGACCCAAGAGTAACCCAATTAATGGCTTTGAAAACCAAGTTGCAGAAAGAAAACAAACTCACCGATGGGTTTACCATTCAACTCTATTATGGTGATTTAAATCAAGCCAATAAAATACTCAAGGAATACCGAAACAAATACAATAAATGGCCTGCTGCCATCGAGTACGAAACGCCGAATTACAAGGTATGGGCTGGCAATTTTCAAAACAGATTGGAAGCCGATAGGGCATTATTGGAAATTCAACAGAATTTTCCTTCCGCCTTTATCCTTCGCCCTGGTAAAAACAAAAAAGAATCGAAGGACGAAGAAAGAAATGAAGAATAAAAAAAGCGCCAATTTGGCGCTTTTTTTATCGTATCGATTTTCTTATTTCAACTTTTTCTTCACTGCAACTTCTTGGAAGGCCTCGATAATGTCACCTTCTTTAATGTCGTTGTAGTTTTTGATCTGCATACCGCAATCATATCCTTTGGAAACTTCCTTCACATCATCTTTGAAACGCTTCAAGGATTCCAATTCGCCAGTAAAGACTACCACTCCTTCACGTATCAATCGAATACCGGAATTTCGGAAAATCTTACCGCTGGTCACCATACAGCCTGCAACCGTTCCAACTTTAGAAATTTTAAATGTCTCACGGATTTCCGCTGTTCCTGTAACTTCTTCACGAAGCTCTGGAGACAACATACCTTCCATGGCGTCTTTCAGATCGTTAATCGCATCATAAATGATAGAATAGCTGCGGATATCGATTTCCTCCTTGTCGGCCAACTGTCGTGCATTCCCCATAGGACGAACGTTAAATCCGATGATTACCGCATCCGACGCGGAAGCCAACAACACATCACTTTCCGTAATGGCACCCACACCCTTATGAATGATATTTACCTGAATCTCTTCGGTAGACAATTTCAAGAAGGAGTCGGTTAACGCTTCCACGGAACCATCCACATCCCCTTTCAGGATGATGTTCAGCTCCTTGAATTCGCCCAAAGCGATACGCCTTCCGATTTCATCCAATGTAATATGACGTTGCGTTCTTACCGACTGCTCGCGCTGAAGCTGGGTACGTTTCGCCGCGATGGCTTTGGCTTCACGTTCATCTTCGAAGACATTAAATTTGTCTCCGGCCTGAGGCGCTCCGTCCAAACCAAGAATGGATACCGGGGTAGATGGACCTGCTTCTTTTACGATTTTACCGCGCTCATCCTGCATGGCTTTTACCTTACCACTGTGTTGGCCTGCGAGCACATAATCACCAATTTTAAGGGTTCCTGATTGTACCAAAATTGTAGAAACATATCCGCGTCCTTTATCAAGGAACGCTTCTACTACCGTTCCACTGGCGTGTTTGTCTGGATTGGCTTTCAATTCCAGCAATTCGGCTTCCAGCAATACTTTTTCAAGCAATTCCTTAACACCCTGACCAGTTTTGGCAGAGATATCCTGAGATTGGATTTTTCCACCCCAATCTTCTACCAAAAGGTTCATGTTGGCCAATCCCTCCTTGATTTTGTCCGGATTTGCCGTAGGCTTATCTATTTTATTGATGGCAAATACAATTGGAACTCCAGCGGCTTGCGCGTGACTGATAGCTTCCTTGGTTTGCGGCATGATATCATCATCCGCTGCTACCACAATAATGGCTAGGTCGGTTACCTGCGCACCTCGAGCACGCATCGCGGTAAATGCTTCGTGACCTGGTGTATCTAGGAAGGTGATTCGTTGACCACCGTCCAATTTCACACCATAAGCACCAATATGCTGAGTAATTCCCCCAGATTCACCGGCAATTACATTTTCTTTACGGATATAATCAAGCAACGAAGTTTTCCCGTGGTCTACGTGACCCATCACGGTGACGATTGGCGCTCTTGGTTTTAAATCTTCTGGTCGATCCTCCTCTTCCTGAATCGCTTCCTCGATATCGGCAGTGACAAATTCAACTTCAAATCCAAATTCCTCTGCAACGATAGACAAGGTTTCGGCATCCAGACGCTGGTTCATGGTTACCATCATTCCAAGCGACATACAAGCAGAAATCACTTGCGTGACGGGAACATTCATCATGGTAGCCACTTCACTAACTGTTACAAACTCCGTAACCTTCAACAATTTGCTCTCCGCCTCCATCTGTGCCATTTCCTCCTCCGATTTCATTCGGTGAGTTTCCCGCTTTTCACGACGGTATTTGGCCCCTTTTCCTTTTGTAGATTTCCCTTGAAGTTTTTCCAAGGTTTCACGTACTTGCCTTTGTACTTCTTCCTCGCTAGGCTCTTCTTTTAAAACGTGTGGCTTACCTTTTCCTCCTTTACCGCGGTTATCCCGTAGGTTCTCTTTCCCGTTCCCAGAGGTCTTGCTAATACGTCTACGACGGCCACGTTTTTCCTTTTTATCGTCTTTCTTTTCTTCTTTCTTTTTCTCAGGTCGTTCAAATTTCGAAAGATCGATTTTCTCTCCAGTAAAGTTGGGACCATCCAATTTCTGGTATTGCGTCTTTACTTTTTCTGGACCTTTTGGTGGCTCAGGCTTTACTTCCTGTTTTGGTGGCTCTTTCTTTTCTACCTCCACCTTAACAGGTGCTTCTTCTTTTACAACGGGGGCTTGCTCTTCTTTTACAGGAGGCGCCATTTCTTCAACCTTCTCTTTCTCCTCTTTCTCTATTTCCTTCTTCTTCGACTTTTCCGGCTCCAAATCGATTTTGCCCAAGGTTTTTGGGCCCGCCAATTTGGCCTCGGCCTTTATAATTTTCGGCTCTTCCTTCTTGTCCTGTTTTTCCTCCAATTCGCGTTCACGTTCCAAACGCAATTCTTCTTTCTCCTTGCGTTTTTCTTCGCCCACTTCTTTGGCTTCTACCTTTTTACTCTTATCCGATTGAAATTCTGCAAAAAGCACTTGGTATTCTTCATCTGTTATTTTGGTCGTAGGACGTGCCTCCACCTCAAACCCCTTGGCGCTGAGAAATTCTACAGCACGATCAAGAGAGATGTTAAATTCCCTAAGTACTTTATTGAGTCGTATCGTTTTTGTTTCAGCCATATAAATGCTTCCCTGTTGTTTTCTAATTTGCTTTGTAAAAGTAGTTAATCTTTATACTACTCTTCAAATTCTTCTTTTAATATATTGATTACCTCTTGAATGGTTTCCTCTTCAAGATCGGTTCTACTGATTAAAAATTGTAGGTCTTTTTCCAAGACACTTTTCGCAGTATCCAAACCGATTTTTTTGAATTCCTCAATGATCCATCCTTCGATTTCATCAGAGAATTCGGTCAATTCTACATCCTCCTCTGCACCTTCGCGCAATACATCGATTTCATAACCAGTTAGTTGACCCGCCAGACGGATATTGTGCCCTCCACGTCCAATGGCTTTCGACACTTCTTCAGGTTTCAGAATTACCTCAGCACGCTTGGTTTCTTCATCGATACTGATAGAAGTAACCTTTGCTGGGCTTAAGGCTCTTTGAATAAATAAGTTGGTGTTGTTGGTAAAGTTGATTACATCGATGTTTTCATTCCCCAACTCACGAACGATACCATGGATTCGGGATCCTTTCATTCCCACACAAGCTCCTACTGGGTCAATGCGATCATCGTATGAATCTACAGCCACTTTTGCTTTCTCACCTGGGATTCGAACCACCTTTTTAATGGTAATCAAACCATCAAATACTTCAGGAATTTCCTGTTCGAACAATTTCTCCAAGAACAATGGGTTCGCCCTAGACATAATTATAGCAGGCTTGTTCCCTTTCAATTCGACGCTTTCAATGATTCCCCGAACATTATCTCCCTTACGGAAGAAATCGGAAGGAATCTGCTTGTCTTTTGGAAGGATGATTTCGTTTCCTTCATCATCCAATAAAATTACCGCGCGATGACGGATATGATGCACCTCCGCAGTGTAGATCTCCCCTTCCAGGTCCTTAAATTGCTTATAAATATTGGTATTATCGTGTTCGTGGATTTTTGAAATAAGATTTTGACGAAGGGCCAAAATGGAACGTCGCCCCAAATCAATCAACTTTACTTCTTCCGAAACATCCTCACCAATCTCAAAATCCGATTCAATCTTACGGGCTTCCGCCAATGATATCTCGGCGTTTGGATCTTCCACTTCACCATCGGCTACCACCACACGGTTTCGCCAAATCTCCATATCCCCTTTATCGGGGTTGATGATAATATCGAAGTTGTCATCACTTCCATATTTCTTTTTCAATGCATTTCGGAATACTTCTTCCAAAATAGCCATCAGGGTGACTCTGTCAATTAGCTTTTCGTCTTTAAACTCTGAAAAAGACTCTATCAACGCTAAATTTTCCATATAGGGTTACTTAAATTTAATCAACACTTTTGCTTCTTCTATATCTTCGAAAGGTACTTTAACCTCTTTCTCGACGGTTTGTTTTCCTTTTCCAACGGTTTTCGCCTCCCTTGCTTTCCAGTGAAGGATAATGCCCTCTTCATCTACTTCTTCCAAGGTTCCTTTTAAGGTATCCCCTTTGGTTTTTACCTTTAATTCTCGGCCAAGGTTTTTAGCATACTGACGTTTCATGCGCAAGGGTTCACTCACTCCTGCGGAAAATACCTCCAAGGAAAAATCTTCTTCCTCTCGATCCAAATTATGCTCTATGGCCCGACTGATTTCCATACAGTCTTCAATGCTCACCCCTTCGTCTCCATCGATGATAACCCGAATGCTGTTTCCCGGGTGTATCTCTAACGAAATAAGGAAGAGCTCTGGCCTGTTTTCCAAAGCTTTAGCCAACAATTTCGCCACTTTTTCCTCCATAATTTAGGCTATAAAAAGAGGGGACTTTTCGTCCCCTCACATTGGTTACCATTAATTCGATGCAAATATACTATAATTTTTCTGATAATAAAAATAAGGTGGGGTGTTGAAATTTTCGTAATTTCCAGCCCCTTACAAACATCTAACCCAAACCTATGAAACGAATTTTAGTCCCAACCGATTTTTCCCAACAGGCTGAGAATGCCTTGAAAGTAGCCGTCGAGTTGGCCAAGAAAAACGACAGCAAGATTACTATACTCCATTCCATGGAAATGCCGGTACACCTCGCCACTACCGACAAAGGCTCTTTGCCCGAGGCGCTTTATTTTGTAAAATTAGCGGAAAAACAGTTTGGTGAATTACTGGAAAAACCCTTTATCAATGAAGCCTACGTTACCACAAAAATCGGACAAGGAGAGCTATACGACGATATCAATGAGGCCGTTGGCAAGGAAAATATCGATTTGATTGTTATGGGTTCGCACGGAGCGAGCGGCTTTAAGGAAATGTTCATAGGAAGTAATACCGAGAAAGTAGTACGCACCTCCGAAATTCCGGTATTGGTCATAAAGAACGATCGCCCAGAGTTCGAAATAAAGGATTTCGTATTTGCGACCGATTTCTCTCCGGAATGCCGAACAACTTTAAAGAAGGCACAGGATTTTGCAGAGAGTTTCGATGCCACCCTTCACCTATTGTACGTCAATACCCCAAGTGGATTCAAAACTTCCGCTGAAGCAAAACAGATGATGGATGCTTTTGTCAAAGGAATGAA
This sequence comes from uncultured Alteromonas sp., assembly GCA_964582415.1. GTDB lineage: Bacteria > Bacteroidota > Bacteroidia > Flavobacteriales > Flavobacteriaceae > CAZOSF01. The sequence continues at coordinate 6,491 of CAZOSF010000003.1, read as the reverse complement.
CTTGAGTAATTATACCTTAAATATCTACAATGATCTTTCAGTTGAAAAAGGCATTCTAGGATTCGCTATGGAGACTAAAGCACAGCTTATTGGAATGAGCACCCATGGACGAAAAGGAATTGCCCATTTCTTCAACGGAAGCATAAGTGAAGATTTGGTGAACCATGCGAATATGCCGGTGATCACATTTAAAATATAACAACACTAAACAAGAAAATTAAGGGGAGCTCGGCTCCCCTTTTTTATTTTTACATCTTATAATTATGGAGGATTCGATTAGGAAACCACAGGATTTTTTCGTAACTTTATTTGTCAACCCTGTTCCATTTCTGTTAATGGATTTAAGGCTTTGAACGTTCTTTAACAAAATTTAAGTTAAGTGTGATTTAAAAAGGGTTAAACCCCGTTAAAGATTTGAATTAAATTGGTTTTGAGTGGTACCTTGTAGATGCGTTAATCACCAAAATAATACGTTCAAACTGAAGTACAACACAAAAATCAAAACGATGAATTATTTGCAGACACAAGATGAAAAGGTAATGCCGACAGTGGTGTCTTTAAACACATTGCTAGCCGACTATCACATTTATTATCAAAACCTTCGAAATTTCCATTGGAACATTCTGGGAGAAAATTTTTTCGAATTACATGCGAAGTTCGAGGAATTGTATAGTGATGCACGCGTCAAAATAGACGAGATTGCAGAACGCATTCTTACCCTGCGTTTTCACCCTGTGAGTAGATTTAGTGACTACATTAAAATCGCTACCATTGAAGAGGTGAATTCACTGTTGGAAGACAAGGAAATGGTAACCGTGCTAATTGAAAATCACAGTTTGTTACTGAAACAAATGAAAGAAGTAGTGGATAGGGCTGAAAAGGCTGGCGATGAAGGAACCGTTGATCTGATGGGTGGATACATCCGCTCTTTGGAGAAACAATCCTGGATGCTGAATGCCTGGAATCGATCCGGCAAGGAAAAACTGAAAAGAACTGAATTGGAAAAAGTGGCTTCCTCCTAAGAACCACTTCACCAAAAAGAACACTGAATAGTAAACTTTAAAAAACATTATTATGTCTACCACAAGAAATTTGATTACTGGAATTTTGGGAGGCGTAGCAGTAGGAGCCACTTTGGGTATTCTATTTGCCCCTGCCAAGGGATCTAAAACACGTAGAAAAATTAAAGAAGCTGTTGAAGATTCCACTGATGCCATCGTTGAAAAAACCCACGAATGGAAAGATCAGCTGAACCATTTATTCACCACTAAAAAAGGCGAATTCAAAGAAGAATTGGATCGCATGGTGGATCATATGAGCTTGAAAGCCGACGACGTTATCGACGCATTGGAAAAAAAGTTGGCTAAGCTCAAAGAAGAAAATGAAAAAATTAAAATGAACTAAGACAACCTAGATGAACCCAGCCAAAGACTTTAAAGACAGTGCTGCCTTAATACAGCAGTATGTTACCAAAGAGTATGAATATGCCCAATTAAAGTTTTTTTATCAAGCGTCGGCTGTATCCACTAGTGTAGCAAAAAAAACCCTTGTAGGAGTTTTTGCCATCATCGCGATGGGCTTTCTTTCGATAGCCGCTGCACTCTGGATAGGGGCGATGCTTGATAGCTGGGTACTAGGATTCTTAATCATGGGAGGATTCTTCCTCCTACTCACCTTAATTGCTTATTTAATGCGAAAGCGTATTGAACGCTATATCATTCGCCAAATGAGTGCCAAATACTTTTGATCCTATGAGCTATAATTCACTTGAAGAGATTGAACTGGCACTGAAGCAAAAGGATCTTGAGCGACAGATTGCCCAAGAACAAATCAAAAATCAGTATTATCAACTGGAACACGAATGGACGGGAAGTTTGTTTTCCAAGCCCATTGTTACCAAGGTGCTTCGTTTTGGGGTTAGTTACCTCATCGGAAGGCTTACGAAGTAAAAAAACCCGAGCACTGCTCGGGTTTTTTTATGGCTGTCTGTTTTCGGTTGTCAGTTGTCGGCTTATTCTTTAAGGGTACTACTGCTAAGTTTTAAAAGTTTACTTCGTCGGCCTATGGCCTCCTCGCAAAGACGGGTGCTACTGATTCATTGGAACACGGTCATTTCGAATCCGCCTAAGGCGGAGAAGCAATCTTAGCTTTTTTTTGCTTTAAGCTTCTCCTATCCAAACAACTCGACAAATAATCAACTTAACGCATAAACACCTCAACACAACTCTATGAAATAAACAAATAAGTTGGTATCTTTAAAGGAGCGTAATAACCCTTCAAATTTGTAATGAAAATGAGTATGCACAAATCCATTGAAAAACTATTAAACGAGCAGATTAAAATTGAAGCGATGGCTTCCGTACAGTACATGGCAATGGCTTCTTGGGCCGATTCCCAGGGATTTAATGGGGTGGCCAATTTCTTTTTTGCCCAATCGGAAGAAGAGCGGGAACATATGCTAAAACTTGTGAAGTTCGTGAACGAACGAGGGGGTACGGCCATTATTCCAGGCTTGGATCAGCCAGACCAAAGCTATAAATCATTGAATGCCCTATTCCAACGATTCTTGGATAGTGAAGTTGCCGTTACCCAAAACATTAATGGGATTATTGATGAATGCCTAAAGTTGAAAGACTACAACACCAACAATTTTATGCAGTGGTATGTCACCGAACAATTGGAAGAGGAAGCCACGGCACGCACCCTTTTGGATAAATTGAATATCATCGGAGATAACAATGCGGGCTACTACATCTTCGATAGGGATATTGAAGGCTTTATAGAATCTCAAAGTCATTAAGGGATTCCGACTCTCGCAAAAAACCCCGAAAGGAAATCCTTTCGGGGTTTTTTATGGTAAGAGGATTCCATTAAGGTAGGTCTCACCGCTCGACTCCGCTCGAGGTGACAGCTCGACCTGACATCCTGCCCGGAAACCGCTTTTCGCCTTACGCTTTACTCTTTACAAATTAATCCACTCCCAGAATCTCGATTCCTTGTTCGAACACGACATCCACTGGAATATTGGACGCACTTAAACGGTCGAGGTCGGCTTGCAATTCTTCAGAAATCACCCCTTTTTCTTTCACTAAGGCAGCCACTCCATCATAGTCTCCATCTCCCTGTAACTTCAAAATAAGATTGGAGAGTTCCTCCATAGCTTGCTGCATTTTTTCAAAGTTTACTTTATATGTCCCGTCTTCATTTCGACTAAAAGCACCTTTTTCCTTAAAGAAATTAAAGCGAATCATGTTGGCTTTGCCGTGGGCACTGGAGGCTCCGAAACGCACGGAACGGAAAATACCCGCCATGAATGTGACCATATTGTCTTTCAATTCGCCACTGATCTCACCCTTCTTATGCAATTGTTCCACCATATACAAGCCCAAAATATCCGCTTTTCCCTCTTCCAAGGCACTGGCATGTTCCTGAAGGGCTTGGCGAACGGTTCCTTTTCCGTTAATGGTATTTTTGATTCCCAATCCGTGCGCCACTTCGTGGAACATCGTGTTGGCAAAAAAGGCATCGAAGGTTAGGTGCTGCCGCTGACTTTCATCGATAAGCACTTCGGAGATTGGCACCATTATTTTATCGAATTTGGCGCGCATAGCATTTTTTAGCTGTAACCTACGGGTTCCTTTTTGAAGTTGTACCTCCTCGTCGTTTGGTAGATTAATCGCAATGGTCTTCCCCCCTGAATTGCAATCCCCCGCATAAAACACAACATCGTATGCATTTAAATCGGAATCGGTACCAGGTTTTTCCATTTTATAAGCTTCTTCAACGGGCAATCCTTCCTGAAGTTCTGGTAAAAAGGCACTGAATTTAGCTAATTTTTCGCTCCACTCCATGTCCTTGATCAACACATAACCTTCATGTGCGGCCTTGTTCCCATACAATTGGTCTTCATAGGTTTCAATAGGTCCAATAACAATATCCAGTACATTGTTTTTCATGTCCATCCAGGCCATATCACTGGCTTGATAATCATCTGTAAGCAATGCTTGTGCCCGCAATTCCAGATAATTTTTAAGACCTTCATCTTCAGCTAAAGTAGCTGCTTGTAAAAGCAAATCGGACACCTCTTTAATTTCATTTTCGAATTGTTTATGATACGGAATCGCATAAAGTGCGCCTTGTTCATCCCGTCTCACAAAAGTGTACAGACTGGAAAGCCCCTCGGCTGTGGAAGCTTCAAATTCCTCCTTGGTCATATCCGTGGGATAGAAATTGGCCCCTTTTGGTTTTTCCCCAACACCTTCAATAAAGGGCTTATTTCCGGCCAAACGGTCCCAAGGACCATAATTGATGTTCACATAGGCCCGTGTATCGGAATCCGTAATGGTGCTTAACAAAGCTTCTTTATCGCCGTAGGCTTCGTACCAAAATAAATCATTCATCTTATTGGCGGCCAATATCAAAATGGGCAGTATTTGTCGCTGGTTTTCGGTAAGTTGACTCAATTCAGTGGTGAGCACCACACTCACATATTTACTCAAGTCCTTTTGAATGGCTGTCATTTGGGGTTCTTGGTTTTCTTCCATTTGTTTACCATCGTTTTTACAAGCTATTACAACCGCAAAGGTCATAATAAGAAGCAGTATTTTTTTCATGATTTTTATTTGAAATTCAATAGCTGTAAAGGTAGCTGAAATTTAAGGATTTAGAAAGCCGTGGTCGCCAGTTTATAAAAAATCCATCCTTGTTCTTTCGCCTCTAGAAATTCATTACCTACGCCATTTCCCTTGCACATCTTTTTTCCCTTCAATGTCTTACTTTTGCACTCCCGAGGGATTAACTTTTAATCGAGAAGGTTACTAATATGACGATTATTTCCAAGGATATTTCAAAAGCAGCAGCACTATTAATGGAAGGGGCAGTAGTGGCGATCCCCACCGAGACTGTGTATGGTTTGGCGGGGAACATTTATGATGTGGGGGCCATTCGAAAGATTTTTGAGGTAAAGCAAAGGCCTTTATTTAATCCTTTGATTGTGCATTTACATTCAATTGAACAATTAGAGGGTGTCGTGGCAGAATTTCCAGAAAAGGCCAGAATGCTAGCCCAACATTTCTGGCCAGGTCCGTTGACGCTCATTTTGAAGAAAAAAATCTCGGTTCCCAACCTTGTAACAGCGGGAAAAGATTCTGTAGCCATTCGAATTCCCAATCATCCAGTAACACTGGAATTGCTGAAGCAGTTACCATTTCCCCTTGCCGCCCCTAGCGCGAACCCGTTCAATAGAATCAGTCCAACCACTGCCGCCCATGTGGAAGATTATTTTAAAGAGGCTATTCCTATGGTATTGGAAGGAGGTGAATGCAAGAGCGGACTGGAATCGACCATAGTGGGTTTCGATGGAGAAGAAGTAGTAGTGTACCGATTCGGGTCCCTAGCGCTGGAGGATATCGAACGCGTCATCGGAAAAGTGACGGTGAATAACAAAAAGGAAAATGCACCAGAGGCCCCGGGCATGTTGGCCAAGCATTATTCTCCCCGAACAAAGATGTATTTGGTGGAGGCTCTTCCCCCTTTTCTGCAAATACATCAGAACGACACAGTTGGGGTGTTGAAATTTACTGGGGAGGTCTATTCCAATGCCAACATTCACACTGTAATTTTATCTCCTACTGGCAATTTAAAAGAAGCTGCTGCCAATCTCTACAGTGCCCTGCACAAGCTGGATCGGCTGGATTTAGACCTTATTGTGGCCGAGCGTTTTCCCGATCACGGACTCGGCAAAACGATCAACGACCGATTAGAGCGAGCGGCGAACGATTGACAATTAGCAATGAACAATGAGTAATTAACAATTGGGTGCATGAGGAGTGAAGCTTGCCTGCCGAAGGCAGGAGTCTAGAGGCAAGAATCATGAGTCTAGAGGCAAGAATCAAGAGTCAAGACAGACACAATTTTAGGGGGGTTACAAAAAAAGCAAAGAATGCTTCACCCAAAGGGTTCACAATGACCGTGTTTCACTGAATCATCAGAGCTCGTTATTGCGAGCCTGCCTGCCGGGTTTACGTACCGAAGGTATGAGGCAGGGGAGCCTGCGGCGACCGAAGCAAACTTTTAAAACCTAGCAGAGACATCCTTAAAGCCAAAAGTCGCAATCCGCTTGTCACTTCGAGTGAATCACTGCAAGCGATTTGTATCAAGAAGTAAGCGACAAGTGAAGTCAACAGTCAAAGTCAACCGTCAACCGAGAACCGAGGACGGACAACCGAGAAACAAACCCAGGTTTTTTTTCAATGGGAAACGGAAAGTTCAGAGGATTTCGTAAACTCAAATAACGAAATCCTCCGAACAACCACCCACAAACAGTGGGCAAGGAATTTGAACGATTCTAAGGAACTGGGGATCGAAACCGACAACGGAGTACGGAGAACCGACAACCAACAAAAAAACCACAGCGCAATGCTGTGGTTTTTTTTGTTGTTGGCCCACTAGGGCTCGAACCTAGACTCTTCTGAACCAAAATCAGACGTGTT
>CAZOSF010000002.1:31650-85532 GCA_964582415.1 uncultured Alteromonas sp. | reverse complement strand
CTTGCTCGGGGGGTGAAGGGAATAAAAAAAGACCACATTCGACGCAGTCGAAGGGATTTTAACTGCAGCCGCGGCCGCCCCGGGATCACGTGAGTAATCCCAGCCCCGAGCTTGCTCGGGGGGTGAAGGGAATAAAAAAAGACCACATTCGACGCAGTCGAAGGGGTTTTAACTGCAGTAGCGGCAGCCCAGGGATCACACCAGTAATCCCTTTGCTTGAGGATTTAAGACGTGCGATTTTTGATTGCTGATTTTTGATTTTTGAAGCTGGAATCGAAAAGTACATCCGTTTATAGTGGACATTAATTTAAAGTACTGCTAATCTGCGCTGCTTATCGCTTACTAATTTTATTGTTGGAAATGGAACGTTGACGCGAGCATTTGAAGCGCGCTTCCTTGGGTTCGAAATTTTGAAGCGCCCGATGTTTGGTTTTTCTTCCCTGAACGCGTGCTCTCCAAAGTCTGAAACTGGAAGGCTTCATTTCTTTTCGCATAAGTTGGATCACTTCCTGTTCACTAAGTCCAAATTGAAAAGTGATGGCATCAAAAGGAGTCCGGTCTTCCCAGGCCATTTCGATGATACGGTCAATGTCTCTTTCGGAAAGTTTATCAATCATCAGTCAAAGTTGTTTCGGTTCGCTAGGGTATGCTTTTTTATAATTCTATGGCTTTCATGCCTTACCTGTGGATTTTTCTTTAAGGACCAGAGTATGTTGGAAGCATTTTTACGTTGTTCTTTGGTATCGACGATGGGCATGGGATAGTCCCTGCCAATGATAAAATCGTGAAATGCTTGCTCTAGAGGAGGCATAAGATATGGTTCATGAATGTATTGATTTGGGAGGTTTTTTAGTTCAGCTACCCATTTCCTTACAAACTCACCGGTGGGATCGTGCAGTTCTCCATTGCGAACGGGATTATAAATACGAATCTGATTGATTCCCGTCTCACCTGCCTGCATCTGAATCTGTGGAAAGTGAATTCCAGGTTCAAAATCTAAAAACAACTTGGCTAAATGCTTAGCCGCGTCCTGCCAAGGTTGCCATAGCGTGTGCGTGAAGAAGGAGACCAGCATGGCCCTCATTCTAAAATTGACATACCCTGTTTCGATTAAGCACCGCATGCTGGCATCCACCAAAGGGATCCCAGTTGTTCCAGTTTTCCATGCCTCTTGCCATTCTTTATTGATTCTTTTGTTTAAAGAGATATATCCCCGATTCACACTTTCAAATTCCATTCGATCTTCCATTTCGAATTTCTGAATGAAATGTGCCTGCCACCGCAGACGTGAGGTAAAACCATCCAATGATTTTTTATGGGAAACACTCTTTTTCTTCTCCATTGCCGCTTGCCATACTTCGCGAGTGGATAGATTTCCCCAGGCCAAGTAGGGTGAGAGCCTACTACAGGTTGTCCTGCTTAATACAGGTTTTGAAATTCCTTTGTTGTAATCCTTATACCGATCTTTTAAGAAGGAAGCAAGATATCGTTGTCCCATTCGTGTTCCTCCCTTTTGAAAGGCACTTTTTTCCGGTGTTTCCAAGGACACACAGGGCAAGACAACTTCTAATTTTTGAAGGGTTTGGAGGTCGATAAAGCTACCTGGTCTTGGTCGAAAAGAAAATCGGGGAGATTTCATGTAGGCCGTCCAATCCTCTCGCCATGCCTCCCTGTCTTTCCTGCCTCTGAAAACGCCGTTGTTTATTGTTTCAATCCAATGAATGTTGTTGTCGTCACAATATTTTTTAAATCGCTTGTCTCGGTCGTAAGTAATCTTTAATCCGGTTTCCTGGTGTGAGAACACTTTCCGAACTTCCCATTTCTTTTGAAGGAATTGAATCAATTCCTCAATATCCAATGAGACTGCCAATACATGGGTAGAATGCTTCTCTAATTTGTTGTTGAGATCACGAAGAGATTCTTTGATAAAATCCCAATGCCGCTCACTGTAATGTGGGTCCGCTCGCAACATTGGTTCAAAGGTATACACGAATAGTACCTTATTTTGTTCTTTCAGTGCACGGGAAACAGCTTCGTTATCTTGTAAACGCAAGTCCCTTTTAAACCAGACGATATTTAACGGTTCTTTTTTAATACTTTTCAGGATTTTCAATAATATCTTGAGCTCTCTGTTTGTAGGCTTGTAATAAATCCTTATCCATGTTGTCCAGATTTCGCAGCATCATCGACATTCGTTGATTGTTTTTAAAATGCTCACGTTTCTCCTCTAGAAAATTCCAATAGAGCGCATTGAAGGGACACGCATCCGACTCGGTTTTTTTGTGAACACTATACTTGCAGTCGGAACAATAGTTGCTCATTTTGTTGATGTAGTTTCCGCTGGAAGCATAAGGTTTTGTAGCGATGATTCCTCCATCTGCCCACTGACTCATACCTCGGGTATTCGTAATCTCTACCCATTCTAAGGCATCGATATAAATTCCCAAGTACCAGGCATCCACTTCATCTGGATGGCATTGGGTTAGTAAGGCATAATTCCCCGTAATCATTAGCCTCTGAATATGGTGTGCGTAGGCGGTGTCCAAACTTTGGGTAATGGCTTGTTTAAGGCAATTCATTTGAGTCTTTCCCGTCCAATAAAAAGAGGGAAGGGGATGCGTATTCCCTAAATGATTTTTTGAAGCATAGTCGGGCATATGCATCCAGTACATTCCCCGCATATATTCTCGCCACCCTAGAATCTGACGCACAAATCCTTCCACCTGAGAAATATCTGTGGCCTCCTTGTTGCTATGCCAATAGTCCAATACCGTTTCGATGACCTCATTTGGAGAAATCATTTTAGTATTAAGGCTGAACGAGAGTCGACTGTGAAAAAGCAATGGTTCTTTTGGGTCCATCGCATCCTGATAATCCCCAAAATGGGGAAGCAGTTTCTCGCAAAATTCCTCAAGAACCATCAAGGACTCCTTTCTGCCGCATGGCCAGGTTAAATTGCTTGGTTGTATCGAACCAATGGTTTTCACTTGCATTCGCTCCAGCATATCAACAATAGCCGATACATCGTGGGATGGGAGGTTTCGTGCGGGGATTGTAGGCTTTCCAGACCATTTTTTACGGTTGGAGGCGTCATAATTCCAGTGCCCCCCCAAGGGTTGGTTTTCCGAAACCATCATAACATCGTGTTTCTTTCGCATGTGGCGATAGAAGTATTCCATAACATACTGTTTCTTCCCTTTGAAGAATTCTTTTACTTCCGCTCTTCGGGTATAGAAATGTTCGGTGTCGTAGGCTTGAGTTTCTATATCGACTTCTTTACAGAATTCTTTTAATTGTAGGTCGAGACGGTATTCATCAGGAAGTTGGTATTCGAAGCGTTCAACGTCATGAGTTTCAAAAAGCTTCCAAAGGTTTTTGGGTAAGTCCTGCTCATTTTCTTTGGCATCCAATGGCCAATATACCACCTGATGTCCCTGGTTTCTCAGAGTCTCTGCAAAATTCCGCATACTCAGGAAAAAGGCGGCTATCTTTTGAATGTGATGCACGACATAATCGGTTTCCTGTCGCATTTCAGCCATAAAATAGAGGATATCCTCACGGGGTTCTCGAAACCAAGAATGCTTTATATTGAGTTGATCGCCTAATACGAGTCGGAGCGTCATACTGAGAAGGTTTTTGAAAGCCAGCGGTTTTGGAATTCCAGATTTGGATCGTATTGATGGGCTTGCTTTTCAACATTGAAAAAGCGGTCTCTAGGGTCATTACCTACCCCGGCCACATACATCCAGTTTCCGTAATTGCTGTGAACATCATAATCCAATAGAAGGGATTCAAAATAGGCGGCACCCCAGCGCCAATCGATTCCCAAAGTCTTAGTAAGAAAGGAGGCCACGTTCTGCCGACCGCGATTACTCATCCACCCCGTCACCTTCAATTCATTCATGTTTGCATTTACAAATGCACTTTCGGTGGTGCCATCCATCCATTTCCCAAAGATTTCCGTGTTTTGCTTCCAGGAATTGTGTTTCGAACGAATTCCCTTAGCATGAAAAATACGATCACCAAATTTCAATGAGACGTATTTGAAGAAATCTCGCCAAAGCAATTCAAAAACTAACCAATAGGTAGACTCGTTAGCGCCTCGTTCTGCTTCATATTTTTTGAGTTCATGGTAAATGGAACGTGCAGAGATAGCACCATTAGCCAACCAAGGAGACAATTTGCTGCTATAGTCTAATCCGATAAGTCCATTTCGAGTTTCTTTGTACGCTAGAATCGCATCGGTATTCCAGAGGTAGTGGATTAATCTCTCCATGGCCGCAGTAGTACCCCCTTGAAACGGAAAGGAAGTTCTTATATCCTGGTTGAAATCTTGAATTCCGAGGGAGGATAGGGTAGGTATGGTCGCTTTATGGACTTTAGTTTTCCGGAGCTTGTTCGAAATGGACGTTTCTGAACGAATGACAAACGACTTTTCTATTAGCCTCCTGAATTCTGTGAACATAAAAGGCAGCTCCTTCAGCTCGAAGGGTACGTCATCAGGATGAATCAGGAATTGATCCATGATTTCTGTCCATTGAATATTTGAAGGGGAAGCTTCTTTAATTTCAGCGAGTGTTGTCCGCTCTTCTGTCGTCCAATCGTTTTGTAGGTAAACCGATTTTATATTTTGCGTCTTAATGAATTCCGGCAGATCCTTTTTTGGGTTTCCAACAATTACATGGAAGGGAATGCCCAATTCGGAAAGTTGGGCGGCCAAATTATCCAAACTCTCCAAAAGGAATTTTAAGCGAAATTTCCCAAGCTTGGGGAACCCCAATTTCTGTGGGGTTATTAACTCTGGATCGAGACAATAGACTGCCGTACAGTTTTCAGAAGTGTTTGTGGCTTCTGAAACCACCTGATTATCGGTAGTTCTTAGGTTGGTCGTAAACCAGATTAAAGTTTGTGCTTGTTCCGTCTGCATTTCTCGCTACAGTAAATCACCTGTTCCCAATCCCGTTCCCATTTTTTTCGCCAGGAAAATGGACGCTCACACACTGTGCAGATTTTGGAGGGAAGCTGGGATTTTTTCAAAAGTGTTTAATGAAACATAAATAAGGTTAAACAAATATACACGAGAAAGTTAAAGATTCTTGTTAGGAGACTATTAAAATTTTTATTTTTGTGGAATCAAAAGGGTCATTAACTCAGTTGGTTCAGAGTGTTACCTTGACAGGGTAGAAGTCACTGGTTCGAATCCAGTATGACCCACATCAAGCACAATCCCGATGGCGAAAGCCATCGGGATTTTTTTATTCCCTCAGGCCCAAGCTTGCTTGTGGCCCAAAGGGAATAAAAAAATCCCACCGGTCGCAGACCTGTTGGGATTGTATTTGCAGGAGCGGTACTTGTCTGGATCACGGCAGTAATCCAGGAGTCAGCGTTTGCTCGAAAGATGAAGGGAATAAAAAAAGACCCACCGGTCGCAGACCTGTTGGGATTGTATTTGCAGGAGCGGTTCTTGTCTGGATCACGGCAGTAATCCAGGAGTCAGCGTTTGCTCGGAAACTGAAGGGAATAAAAAAAGACCCACAGGTCGCAGACCTGTTGGGATTGTATTTGCAGGAGTGGTTCTTGTCTGGATTACGGCAATAATCCAGGAGTCATCGTTTGCTCGAAAGATGAAGGGAATAAAAAAAGACCCACCGGTCGCAGACCTGTTGGGATTGTATTTGCAGGAGCGGTTCTTGTCTGGATCACGGCAGTAATCTTGAATATTTTTTTGACGAACGACCGCTTCGCTCAAAGACGAAAGAAAAATGACTTCTTAATTGAAGACTGGAGAATGTTTATTATTGATTTTGTGCCACGCGATACAATCGCGCGGCAACACTCGAACGCTTAATGGGAGATAAATGCTCAGGTACAGACCTAAGGATTTCGGTAATTAAAGATATTCTAAACACCTTTCGAGTGCCATTCCTCGAGAACCTTTTATTAAAATGGTACTGTTTTTTGGAATCAGTGAAATAAGTAATTCGGGTAGGTCGGAGAAATTTTTGGCTTTATGAATATGTGCTGCCCGGGCTTCAGTTTTATAGAAGTTTTCCCCAACCAACAGTACAATATAGTTTTGTTTGTCTATCAAATAATTAGCGATGGCATTGTGCTCCTCACTTGCTGCATCCCCCAATTCGAACATATCTCCAAGAACGAGCACCTTTGGTGAATTGGAGGATTTATCGAAAGTTTGAAGTGCCGCCATCATGCTTGTAGGGTTTGCATTATAGGCATCCATAATAATCTTGTGGGTACCCACTCGACGCACTTCCGATCGGTTCATTTTGGGAACGTAAGTTTCAATGGCTGTTTTTATCTTTGGGGCGGTCACTCCAAAATGCCAGCCAATGGCAATAGCCGCCGCGATATTATCAAAATTATAGTCACCGATCAGCTGTGATTGTATTTTTAATCCATGAAAGGTTACCGCAACAAATCCATCTTGATCGATTCTTTCAATCGGAAATTCATCATCACCTGTATTGAACAAGATGCGCTGCATCCCTTCGGTGATTTCCATTTGGCGACCATTATTGGCATTAACAAATACAGTCCCTTGATGCTTTCGAATATGGTGATACAGCTCAGATTTTCCTTGAACCACTCCTTCAACCCCTCCAAACCCCTCCAAGTGCGCTTTCCCAAAATTGGTAATAAATCCATAATCGGGAAGGGCGATAGAACATAACAAATCGATTTCACCACGGTGATTGGCACCCATTTCCACAATACCAAATTCAGTATTGGCATCCATGGAAAGCAGAGTGAGGGGAACTCCGATATGATTGTTCAGATTACCTTGGGTTGCCTTACAGTTGAACTTCTGAGAAAGAACCACCTGGATCAATTCTTTTGTGGTTGTTTTTCCATTACTGCCAGTTAAGGCCAAAATGGGAAGGCCGAGATAATTGCGATGAAAAGTCGCTAATGCCTGAAGGCTTTCCAGTGTGTTTTCACAAAGAATAGTTCCATCTTCCGGGGTGTGTTGCAATGGGTCATCAATTAGGGCGGCCATAGCTCCCGATTCTATGGCTTTTGAGGCAAACAAGTTACCGTCGAAGTTCTCGCCTTTCAAGGCAACGAAAAGGCAGTTCGGCTGAATTTTACGAGTATCGGTACAAATCCCCGAACTTTTGAGAAAGACTTGATGAAGTTTAGCGCTATCCAAGGTGTACGAATTTGATTAAAGTTATAAAAAAACCCTCCAAATTTTGGAGGGTTAGAATAAGTGTTTTTATTATTTATGACGAGGGCGTTTCCCTTTTTTCGATTTTGAACCCACACGCGACATGGCGCATCGGAATCCGATATAATCTGTTGCCATATCTTGGGGGAAGTAACGACGTTGCGCTGGATCTAACCAGTAATCACGATCTCTCCAAGAACCTCCCTTGTAAACACGAACTTCATTATTGATGAGGGTAGTTCGTTTTGTAGATTTGTCATATTCACGCACCAACGAACCAACAGTGTCAGCAAACACCTCATGTCTTGGAGAGTTGTACATGCGTTTTGATGGGTCAAGTTCTTCTTCGTCCTCTTCACCGCCAAATGATTGGTAGTATCTGGTCGATTTTTTATCACCATCACGATAGTCACGGTTATCCGCATCCGAGAAATTGGTCCTTAGATAGGTCTCATTCTCATCAACCGGAACTTGGTAAATTTCTCCAGGGAGTGCTCTCGCTACAATCTTACCGTTGGAAAGTGTATCGAAAAGAATAGAATCTGGAGTAACGATTTTAACCTGACCATTTTCGTCAATGGCATTTTTAGTGTAAATATTACCACGATAATAGTTGAAGTCATTGAATTCGTCATCAACGATTGGACGGTAAACATCTGCTACCCACTCGGCAACGTTACCCGCCATATCATACAAACCGTAATCATTGGGTTCGTAGGATTTCACTTCTGCAGTAATGTCTGCTCCGTCATCACTCCAACCGGCGATTCCACCATAGTCACCATCTCCTTGCTTGAAGTTGGCCATTTGGTCGCCACGTGTTCTGCGCTTTGGAGAACGGGTGTATTGTCCTTCCCATGGATATTTCTTCTTTCCACGGTATACGTTGTAATTTCTTAATCCAACCAGTCCTAGGGCAGCATATTCCCATTCCGCTTCAGTGGGAAGTCGGTACGAAGGCAATAGAAGCCCTTCTTTTCTGGTAATGTATAAATTGGTGCTGTCTTCACTTCTTTTAGCGATAGACTGAGAATACTTCCCTCCGCGAGTAATGGAATCATTACCACCATAGGTTTGTGTAGGAGCATTCAAATACGTTTCTGTGTTGAACGACTGACCAGGCTCTACCTCATATCGTGCATTTCGAGAGGTAACACCATTTTCTTCTAGAATCAACTCATTCACACGGTCGGTTCTCCAGTTACTGAACTCTACAGCTTGTACCCAGCTTACACCTACGACAGGATAGTTGGCATAGGCAGGGTGTCTCAAATAGTTATTGGTCATAACTTCGTTGTACCCAAGACGGTTTCTCCAAACCAAAGTATCAGGTACAGCTCCTTCATAAATGTTTCGGTAGTTTTCGTTGGAAGGTGGGAAAACGCTTTTAACCCAATCAAGATATTCCAAATACATGAGGTTGGTTACCTCTGTTTCGTCCATGTAGAAAGACTGAACGTGTTGTTGGTTTGGGGCGTTGTTCCAATCGTGCATAGGATCATCCTGCACTCTTCCCATAGTAAATGTACCACCTTCGATAAAAACAAGACCGGGGCCAGTTTCTTGCTCTTTTGTTTTAGGATCGTACTGAAATCCACCTTCTTTGGCATTCAGTTTCCATCCGGTAGCTCGTGAGCTATTTTTATAGTCCCTCGACTTGCTACAACTCACAAATAGGGCGGTTGAAGCTACAAGGATAAATAGCTTAAGTACTAGGTTTTTCTTGACGTTCATAGTTTCAAAAAATGAAAAAATTGGGTTCGCAATATACTAATTAACGTTTAAAGCGCAATATTATTTTGTTTTTTTGAATGCGAAAGCATTGCTATTGCTTCGACCATTGGCATAACGCTGTTTCTTGGTATATAGTATAAAGGAATGTAAATTTGACTCAAACTAATGGTCAAATTGCATACTAAGCTTATCTTTGAGCCGTTATTGCTATGATGAAAAGAAAATTGGCGTTTCTCATTGGGATGTTCATTACAGTCTTTGCTGTGGGACAATCCCGTGATATTCATATTTATTGGGAAGACAGTACCCCTCTTGCCTCCAATGCGAAGAAGGTGTCTTCTCCTAATTTGCATGATTTTCATCTTTCTCAGTTGGGGCTGACCAATACTGCCGAGAAATTGTCCTATGAAGCAAGATGGGAGGATCGTGGTTTTGCCGACCCCAAATCCTTACAGCTTTCGAATATTCGATGGGAGGATGTAAATTCAGCTGAATTGAAAAAATTCAATACTTCCCTCATTCCAGATCAAATACGCTATTCCATACAAAGTTCTCGCGGAAGGGAAAAAATCTATACAGGAATTACCATAACTCCATTGGTTAAAAGAAACGGTCGTGTGCAAAGAATCACCTCCTTTCAAGTTTCCTACGGCTACACCAATCCTCCTGTAAAGCGTCGCATGCCTATTGTAAATTCAGTGCTAAGTTCTGGAGAATGGTATCGTTTTAGGGTGGAAAAGACAGGGGTGTATAAAATTACCCGATCCTTTTTATCCGATTTAGGAATGGAGGTGGGAACCATCGAACCAAATAACCTGAAGATCTATGGTCATGGAGGAAAACCACTTCGCTTAGCAAATGCAGAAAACAATGCCTTCGACCTTCCTGAGAATTCGATTTATGTGGCAGGATCGGAGGATGGTAGTTTCGATAGCAGCGATTATATTTTATTCTTCGCCCAGGGTATAGAAGGATATGATGAAGAAAATGATACCAACCTGAATCCCTACAGCGACGAAGCGTATTATTACATAACCGCCAATGGAGGTCCCGGATTGCGCATTCAGCCAATGATAGAACCTTCTGGAAATCCTACAGCTATCATCAATACCTTTCAAGAGGAACAATTTCAGGAAGAAGATGAATACAGTCCAGCCAAAGTAGGTCGGCAGTGGTTTGGGAATCGTTTTGATATCGAAAATGAGCAACGTTATGAATTCACATTTCCGAATAAGGTAGCTGGGGAGCCTATACATTTGGTGGTGCGCTGTGGTTCTGCATCGGAGGTAAATACCAGTATGGCTGTGACCGTGAATTCTACTTCGATGGACCCCCTCACGTTTTTCCCAATAAACGACCCAAGTTTGTTGAGCATCGATCAAATGACGGTGGATTTGCCTGTGTCGGGGGAAACCGTGACAGTCGATCTAGCGTTCAACAATGGTGGAAACCCCACGAGTGTGGGCTATTTGGATTATATTTATGTAGAGGGAACACGCAGTTTGATAGGAACCGGTCGTCAAATTCTTTTTAAGAATAAATCGGTTGCCAATCAAGGAGGTATCGCCGAATACCAATTCTCCAATGCATCCGAGTACACCCAGATATGGGATGTTACCAATCCTACCGACGTTCGTTCAAAGTTGAATGCGGAAAACTCTGGGTCATTGAGTTTTAAAGCTGAAATGGGAGAATTAAGAACGTACGTTGCTATCCATTCCAATGATTTTCTGTCGCCTACGAGGGATGGCAACTCACGAGTCCCGAACCAAGATTTGAAAGGGACCATATTGACGGATGGTTCCGGTAATTTTCAGGATTTGGATTATTTAATAGTGTGTCACCCAACACTGATTCAACCAGCACTGCGATTGGCAGAACATCATAAAAATGTTACGGGACTTCGAGTGAAAGTGGTGCCAACCGATAAAATTTACACGGAGTTCAGTTCGGGCAAACAGGACATTGGAGCCATTCGAAACTTTGTGCGCTACATTTATGAGAATGCTTCCAATAACGAAAACCGCCTGAAATATCTTTGTTTGTTTGGAGATACTTCTGTTGACTATAAAGATCGTTTGGCCGACAACAATAATATGGTTCCTACCTATCATACCTTAAACAGTACCAATACCTTTTCTTCTTTTATGTCGGACGACTATTTTGGTATGCTGGATATTGATGAAGGAACAGTCGATGGGTTGCACACGTTGGATTTGGCCGTTGGCCGGATTCTTGCAGATGAAGTTGCCCAAGCCAATGCTGTTGTCGATAAAATTATTACCTCCGCATCAAAAGAAGCCTACGGAAACTGGCGGAATACCTTTGTAATTATATCCGATGATGTGGATGTGGATTGGGAATATACTTCCTTGGAAGTCACCTTAGATTCAATTGCAGATCGTGTTTCCGCTGAAAAACCATTTATCAACGTAAAGAAAATTCATAGCGATGCCTATCAGCAAGAAACTTCTGCAGGGGGGAACCGATATCCTGCGGTAAAAGAAGCCATTCAGGATGCTATCGAAGTAGGAGCCCTAGTGGTGAATTACTTTGGTCACGGAGGAGAGGACGGACTCGCCAAAGAATTCATTTATACCAAGGGAACGGCACAGGAACTTCGCAATGATTCAAAATATCCTTGTTTTATTACTGTTACTTGTGAATTCAGCAAATTCGATAATCCATTGCGAATTACTGCGGGAGAACTTACTTTCTGGAATCCGGAGGGCGGAGCTTCTTCCTTGATAACTACAACAAGATCTATTAGCGTTTCCCTTGGAGTAAGTTTCAATACCATCTTGTCTGAAAAATTATTCGGAATCAATAGTTTGCAAGATCCGCCTCCCCCAGCTGAGGCCCTTCGGGTGACTAAAAATATTTTACCCAATAACGATAATAAAAGGGTGGTTTTCTTTATTGGTGATCCTGCCATGCCATTGGCATTTCCGGAAAAAAATATCAAATTAACATCCATTAATGATGTCCCTGTGGGTCCTGCGGCCGATACGTTGAAAGCCTTGAGTAGGATTCGTATGGGGGGTGTGGTTACCGATCAGGGAGGAAATGTTTTAACCGATTATAACGGGGTGCTAGAAGTGAAGATTTTCGATAAAAATCTACTTCGGGAGACGCTGGCAAATGACGGTGTTCGTGATAATGAACAGGATTTAGACAATGATGGGAATACCAACAACCTCTTAAAATTGCAGTTCAAAACCTTGGGAGAAGTATTGTTTAATGGTCAGGCAACGGTAACTGGCGGGCAATTCTCGTTTGAGTTTGTGGTTCCCAGAGACACGCAAATACCCGTTGGTAATGGAAAGGTAAGTTTCTACGCCCAAAGAAATCAGGTGCTGGAAGATCAAGCAGGGTACAACTTAGATGTCTTGGTGGGGGGATTGAACGAAAATGCTCCCGCTGATACTCAGGGGCCATACATCAATCTCTTTATGAATGATGAATCCTTCGTTTCGGGAGGTATAACCAATGACTCCCCAATACTTATTGCAAAATTGGAGGATGAAAACGGAATAAACACCTCCAGTGGTATCGGACACGACATTATTGCAATTCTCGATGGAGATGAAGCCAACCCTTTCGTACTCAACGAATATTACCAATCTGAAGTAGATGATTATACTCGAGGTAAAGCCAATTATAAATTGCGTGACCTTTCCGAAGGATTGCATACCCTTACCGTAAAGGCATGGGATACATATAATAATTCCAACACCGCAGAAATCCAATTTATTGTAGCAGGTGATGATGAGTTAAAAATTACACGGGTTTTGAATTATCCAAATCCATTTGTGAATTATACCGAGTTTTGGTTCAACCATAATCGGCCCTTTGAACCTTTGGAAGTTCAAGTGCAAGTTTTTACTGTAACGGGAAAGGTCGTCTGGACCCAAAATCAGATTATCAATACCGATGGATTTTTATCCCGCGATATCGTCTGGAACGGTAAGGATGATTTCGGTGATGCCATTGGTAAAGGAGTGTATGTCTATAAGTTAACAGTGAAGTCCACCCTAACCGGAAAACAGGTTGAAAAATTCGAAAAACTGGTAATCCTATAAAAATTTAAAAGTATATTTGTCCAAAATTTAGACCTCATGAAGAAATCCCTAATTTTTTTACTTATTTCATTTCTTTTTGTTAAAGCTTCCGCACAGGATGATATTCCCCCTCAACCGATCACCACGGGGGTGCCTTTTCTTTTGATCGCGGCTGATGCTCGTGCCGGTGGTATGGGAGATATCGGGGTGGCCAGTTCATCCGACGCCTTCTCTCAACAGTGGAACCCAGCAAAATATGCTTTCGCTACAATCCAACAAGGAGTGGGGGTTACCTATACTCCTTACTTGAGCAATCTTGTAAATGATATTTTCTTGGGGAACCTAACGTATTACAATCGAATCAATGAAAGAAGTGCCGTTGCCGGTAGTTTCCGTTACTTCAGTCTTGGGGATATCGAATTGAGAGAGACTTTTGATCAAGAACCGTTGATTCAAAGCCCTAACGAATTCACTTTTGATGTTTCTTATGCCTTGCGCCTAAGCGAGCGTTTTTCCATGGCAGTAACTGGACGTTACCTTCGTTCCGATTTGAAAATCCAAGCCTCCAATGAAGATGCCTCTGCAGCCGGTTCTTTCGCTGTGGATATTTCTGGTTATTATCAAAGCGAGGAGGTGGCCTACAACGATTTTAATGGTCGTTGGAGAGCTGGTTTTAACATTTCCAACGTGGGTCCAAAGATCAAATATGATCAAGTAGGACAAGAAAACTTTTTACCAACCAACTTGGGAATTGGTGGGGGATTTGATTTCATCTTAGATGAATACAATAAAATCGCTACCAACATTGAATTAAACAAGCTCTTGGTGCCTACACCGAAAGATTTCAATGGAGATGGTGTTTTGAATGCGGAAGATGCCGAAGAGTACAACAACATTAGCTTTATTAGTGGAATTTTTAAATCTTTTGGCGATGCTCCTGGAGGGTTTAGTGAAGAACTAAGCGAATGGACTTGGGCACTTGGTGCCGAATATTGGTATCAAGATGTTTTTGCTTTCCGTACGGGATACTTTAACGAAAGTGAAGATAAAGGATCTCGAAAGTTCCTTTCTTTGGGAGCTGGATTCAAATATACGTCCATCAATATCGACATCTCCTATTTGTTCTCTACCTCAAGAGTACGAAGCCCATTGGAGGGAACCCTTCGTTTCGGCTTGACGTTTAGTTTCGGAGACGAATACGACGAATACTAGAAAATTGAAAAAAATAACGCTTGAATCGAATTTGGAAGTCTATGATTCCATAGACGAACTTCCACAAAGTATTCAAGTTTTAATGGATAAGGCGCAGCAAGCACGAAACAAGGCTTATGCGCCTTATTCACGTTTTAAGGTAGGCGCGGGCGTATTGCTTAAAAATGGTATGGTGGTAACGGGGAACAATCAGGAAAACGCTGCCTTCCCTTCTGGACTTTGTGCGGAACGGGTTGCGGTCTTTTCGGCTGGTGCCAATTACCCAGAAGCGCCAATTATTGCCATAGCCATTGCTGCCGGAAGTACCGAGCATGACAATTCCGATCCTATTCCTCCGTGTGGAGCGTGCCGACAAGCTTTGGTAGAATACGAGGTAAAACAGGATAACCCAATTGCGCTCTATTTTATGGGGAAAACAGGCAAGGTGGTCAAATCGGAAAGTGTCAAGAATCTACTTCCCTTAATTTTCGATGGCTCCTATCTCTAAGGAGCTTCAATTTGCTGAAACGACAACGTTTTCGGTACTTTTTTATAAAATTCGAGTTTTATAGAAGTTTAGAATACTGTATTTTTGTTTTTCGTATTTTGAATACAGCAGACAAGGATGAAAAAGATTACCAAGGAGACATACCTAAAGTGGTATGAGGATATGTTGTTTTGGCGCAAGTTTGAAGACAAGCTAGCCCAAGTATATATCAAACAAAAAGTTAGAGGGTTTTTGCATTTATACAATGGACAGGAAGCCGTATTGGCGGGTTCTTTGCATGCGATGGACCTGACAAAGGATAAAATGATTACGGCGTATCGAAACCACCCACAACCTATAGGTATGGGAGTGGACCCAAGAAAGGTGATGGCCGAATTGTACGGTAAAGGTACCGGCACCTCTCAAGGACTGGGAGGCTCCATGCACATTTTCTCCAAAGAACACCGTTTTTATGGAGGTCATGGAATTGTTGGGGGCCAAATTCCGTTGGGAGCTGGTCTTGCCTTCGCCGATAAGTATCATGGTCGCGATGCAGTTACCCTTACGTTTATGGGGGATGGTGCAACGCGTCAGGGGTCACTTCACGAGACCTTCAACCTAGCCATGTTGTGGAAACTACCTGTGGTATTCTGTGTTGAAAACAACGGATATGCTATGGGGACCTCAGTAGAACGAACTGCAAATCACCCCGATATTTATAAACTCGGATTGGGTTATGAAATGCCTTGCCGTGCGGTAGATGGGATGAAGCCAGATGTGGTCGCTAAGGAAATGGATGAGGCTATTTCACGCGCTCGTAGAGGTGACGGTCCAACATTCCTTGAAATTAGAACGTACCGTTATCGTGGTCATTCCATGAGTGATGCTCAGCATTATCGTACCAAGGAGGAAGTGGCCAAAATGCAAGAACAGGATCCTATCTCTTATGTATTGAACCATATCTATGAAAAGAAATGGGCGACCGAGGCAGAAATCAAAAAAATTGACAAACGTGTTAAAGACCTAGTGGACGAATGTGAGAAATTTGCAGAAGATTCCCCATGGCCTGAAAATAATGTAATGTACGATACTGTATACGAACAAGAAGATTATCCATTTTTACCTCATAAACTATAACTATGGCTGAAATAATAACCATGCCCCGTTTGAGTGATACCATGGAGGAAGGTACTGTTGCCTCCTGGTTGAAGAAGGTTGGGGATGCCGTTGCTGAAGGGGATATCTTAGCTGAGATAGAAACCGATAAAGCTACCATGGAGTTTGAGTCCTTTTATGAGGGCACCCTTTTGCATATTGGTATTAAAGAAGGGGAGACTGCTAAAGTGGATGCATTACTCGCGATCATTGGTGAAAAGGGTGAGGATATTAGTGGGTTGCTTAAAGGAGGGAATGCTCCTGCACCACAGGCTGCTCCTAAAGAAGAAGCCAAAGCGGAAGCTGCCAGTGTACAACCTGCAAAGGAGACTGCCAGCACAAAATTACCTGAAGGTGTTCAAATCATTACCATGCCTCGATTAAGTGATACTATGGAGGAAGGTACTGTGGCCTCATGGCTAAAAAAGGAAGGGGATAAAGTAGAAGAAGGAGATATTTTGGCCGAAATCGAAACTGATAAGGCTACCATGGAATTCGAATCTTTCTATAGCGGAACTCTATTAAAGATCGGTTTAAAAGCTGGAGAATCTGCGAAGGTGGATTCACTCTTGGCTATCATTGGGCCTGCTGGAACCGATGTTTCCGGAATTACTGCCGTTCCCGGTAAGCAAGAGGCTCCAAAACAAACGGAAGCACCAAAACAGGAGGCTGCACCAAAGGTAGTCGCTGTAGCAACACCTGTCGCACCGGCCAAACCAGTTTCGGCTCCAAAAATAGCTTCTGATGCACGTGTTGTTGCTTCCCCGTTAGCCAAAAAAATGGCCGAGGAACGCAATATCAATCTATCGATGATTCAAGGTAGTGGAGAACACGGAAGAATTATAAAAAGGGACATCGAGAATTACCAACCTGCAGCCGCGGGTCAAACATATATCCCAGTAGGTGTTGAGAGTTTTGAGGAGATCACAAACTCCCAGATGCGTAAAACGATTGCAAAGCGATTGGGTGAGTCGAAATTTACGGCTCCGCATTATTATCTAACCATCGAGTTGGATATGGACAACGCCATCGCTGCCCGAAATGCTATTAACAGTTCACCTGACGTGAAGATTTCTTTCAACGACATGGTGGTCAAGGCCTGTGCTATGGCATTGCGTAAACATCCGCAGGTGAATAGTCAATGGGAGGGTAATGTAACTAGGATAGCGAAACACATCCATGTTGGGGTGGCCGTAGCCGTTGAAGACGGATTGGTCGTTCCTGTATTGAAGTTTACCGACCAAATGTCGTATTCTCAAATTGGGGCAGCGGTAAAGGAACTTGCCACCAAGGCGAGAAACAAAAAACTAACCCCTGAAGAAATGCAGGGTAGTACCTTTACTGTTTCCAATCTTGGAATGTTTGGCATCAAAGAATTTACCTCTATTATCAATCAACCCAATTCGGCTATATTGTCCGTGGGGGCTATCATAGAAAAACCAGTGGTGAAAAATGGGGCGATAGTGGTTGGAAACACAATGACCGTCACGCTGGCTTGCGATCACAGAACCGTTGATGGGGCTACAGGAGCTCAATTTTTACAGACCTTGAGAATGTATATTGAGAATCCTGTAACCATGTTTGTATAATAAGTAAAAACACAATAATCATACGTCCCGTTGTCCTATTTTTGTGATAACGGGACGTATTTTTACCAATAGAAATGAACAATCATACTCCAAAGAATATTATCATCACCGGAACCAGTCGTGGAATCGGATATGAGCTTGTTGCTTTATTCACCTCGATGGGGCATAACGTAATTGCGATTTCCAGAAGCGCTGTTCCCATCACAGGCGATATAGAGACCAATTGTCGATGCATTACCTGCGATATTACCAGTGATTCCGATTTGAAACGTGTTGAAGACTATATTCAGGAACATCAAATTGATGTAGATGTGTTGATCAACAATTCAGGATATCTTGTAAAGAAGCCTTTTGAAAAACTAACCAGGGCGGACTTTTTGGAGTCTTTCGATGTGAATTTATTTAGTTCGGCTCGAATGATACAGGTGGTTTTACCCTATATAAACCCTAAAGGGCATGTGGTGAACATCAGTAGTATGGGTGGGGTGGAAGGAAGCGTAAAATTCCCCGGATTAGCAGCCTACAGCAGTAGTAAAGGAGCTTTGGTGACGTTGACGCAAGTGCTTGCGGAGGAATTTAAAGACAAGGGCCCTTCCTTTAATGTCTTGGCCTTGGGAGCCGTGCAAACAGAGATGTTGGAAGAAGCTTTCCCAGGGTATCAAGCACCTAATTCTGCAGAAGAAATGGCTCAATTTATTGCCGATTTTGCGCTAAAAGGACATCGATTCTTCAATGGTAAGGTGTTGGAAGTTTCCAGTTCCACTCCCTAAAATTTCAAAAGAATAGATTGAACGAAATCCTAGAAAAATACCTCCCTGCAGCCTCGGTGGCTCCAATTCTGGAACTGATAAAAAAATACCATGTCCACCTGAAAATTGTAAATGAAAGGGTGACCCGCCATGGAGATTACAGGAAGCTTCCTTCAGGAGAACATAGGGTAACCGTTAATGCGAGTTTGAATCCATACCGTTTTTTGATTACACTGGTACATGAGATTGCCCATTTAGCGGCATTCAATAAATATGGTAGATATATTAAACCCCATGGGGAAGAGTGGAAGTATACCTTTCAAACATTGATGCTCCCTTTTTTACGACCCGAAATATTTCCTCCCAATTTATTGCCGCTGTTGGCCCTTCATTTTAAAAACCCCAAGGCGAGTAGCGATACAGATGCTCGATTATCCTTAGCATTGAAGCAGTACGACCCTCAAAACGATAAAAACTATATCTTTGAGATACCTGAGGGGGGGACTTTCCGGCTCTATAACGGTCGAATGTTTCGGAAGGGGCCAAAAAAGATTAAAAGGTATCAATGTACCGAACTGGCAACGGGCAGAATTTATATGTTTAATCCCAATGCGGAAGTAGAATACGTCAAGTAATGAATAAAAATAACTATTATGCTGTAATCATGGCAGGGGGTATCGGTTCTCGATTTTGGCCTGTTAGTACCACCGAATTTCCAAAGCAATTTCATGATATGCTCGGTACTGGGGAATCCCTACTGCAAAAAACCTTTAGCCGATTGAATCGATTGGTGCCCGAGAGTCAGATTAAGATTCTTACCCATCAGCGGTATGCCTCTTTGTGTATGGAGCAGCTACCTCAAATTACGGAGGAGCAGGTGTATTTGGAACCAGCGATGAGAAATACGGCTCCTTGTATTCTTCTTTCTGCTTTGAAAATCTATAAGGAAAACCCGAAAGCGTTGATGCTTGTGGCCCCGAGTGACCATTGGATTGAAGATGAAGCTAGTTTTACATCCGATGTGGAGCAATGTTTTCAAGTGTGCTCGGAAAATGATTGGTTGATGACCCTTGGTATAGTACCTACTTTTCCCAATACCGGCTATGGATATATAGAAAGCGATATGCAAAGTACAGCGGTCATTCGGGAGGTAATCCAGTTTAGGGAAAAGCCAGACTATGAAACCGCAAAATCCTTCTTGAAGGCTGGTAATTTCTATTGGAATGCCGGGATATTTATCTGGAGTGTTGAAAGCATATTATCGGCCTTTAAAAAATGGCAGCCAGATATGTACTCTTTGTTGCACCAGGGTATGGCAGTATTGAATACTCCAGAGGAAGCAATTTTCATCGAAACTCACTATCCCATGGCGGAAAACGTTTCTATAGATTACGGTATCATGGAAAAGGCATCCAATGTTTATGTAAAAAAAGCCGAATTCGATTGGAATGATTTGGGCACTTGGGGTGCCTTGCACGACAAACTAACCAAAGACCCGAATCAAAATGCGGTAGTCCGTGCAATTGCTGAACTTGAAGAGGCTTCAGATAATATGGTATTTACCGACAAGGAGAAATTGGTCGTTTTGGATGGGATAAAAGACTATATTGTAGTCGATAAAGAAGATGTACTTTTGGTTTACCCGAAAAGTAAGGAACAGGATATTAAAAAATTACTGGCTAAAATAGCCGAGAAATACGGGGAAAAATATATTTAGGATGGAATCAACTAACCATGATAATTTAGAACAGAACAAGGAAGCCATTCGGCAAGAGGCCAAGGGTCTTTTTTCGAAAATAAAATCCTTTATCGTTGAATTATTGGACTTTCGAGGTGATACGGATCGGGAAAGTACTGCCAATGCCATTGTTGCTGATATTCCCTTTAAAGGAGCTACGGCATGGATCTTAATTTGCTCCATCTTCGTTGCATCTATTGGTTTGAATGCGAATTCAACTGCAGTGGTCATTGGAGCAATGCTTATATCCCCCCTTATGGGTCCCATCTTAGGAATAGGGCTTTCCATTGCGATCAATGATATCGATACCCTCAAGAAATCCCTCATCAATTTTGGTGTAATGGTATTCTTGAGTGTATTAACCGCCTTTTTATTTTTCTGGTTATTTCCTCTTAGGGAAGAATCTTCCGAACTTTTGGCGCGTACCAAACCGGATATTCGGGATGTGCTAATTGCCTTTTTTGGTGGTCTAGCTTTAATTATTGCCCGAACAAAAAAAGGTACGATTGCTAGTGTAATTTTTGGTGTTGCTATTGCCACTGCCCTGATGCCGCCTTTGTGTACCGTGGGCTTCGGATTGTCCCAAGCATTCCTTGGAAACCCTCACGGACTTTCCTTTGCGGGAGGAGCCATGTACCTATTCATCATTAACACCATTTTCATAGCACTTGCGACGTTTTTGGTATTGAAGGTTTTGCGGTTCCCAATGCAGACCTATGCCAATTCCACTCGAAGAAGGAAAATAGCTCGATTTGCCTCCTTTGTTGCCATTCTGGTAATGATTCCTGCAGGGATTACCTTTTATAGTGTTTTACAGGAGAGCACTTTTAAAAACGATGCACGAAAATTCATTGCCAACGAATTGAATGAATTGCCGAATGCCTCCTATATTCAAAAATATGCAACCTATAGTTACCATCCCAATGGAGAGAATGTCATTGAGATTACTTCTTTTGGAGGTCAGCAATTGGATGAAACCGTAATAGAAGTACTTCGTGGTCGATTGAAGGCCTATAAATCACTTCAAAATACACGGCTTTTGGTAAATCAGAATGTGGAAGGAGACGATTTGGAGAATGAAATGCGGTATTTGTCGGAACTTCGTTCACGAGATTCTTTGGAGATCAGTACCAAAGATCATAAAATCGCAGTTCTTGAACGCGAAGTGGCTAGATTAAGTAAACTGGAAGAGGAGTTTGTTCCCTTTCAGGATATCACGACAGAGGCTAAAATCAACTACGAAAATCTGGCCAGGTTGAGTTTTGCCAATACCTTGGTTTCCGATTTCCAGAAAATCGACACACTAAAGGTATTTGAAACCCAATGGAAGGAAGGTGTTAAAAAGCCAGAAATAGATAAGGATAAACAAAGGTTGTATGAATGGCTGAAGTACAAACTTCAATTGGATACTCTAGTTCTGAAATAGCACTATAACTCTTCGTTTTGAATATCCCGAATCTTTTTGAATAGGTCGGAAGAGTAAACAAAATTGGTGACGTCTTTGTTGTTTGTTTTGAATATCTGGGTATGATCACCCTCCCAAGCCAAATTACCTTTTTGAAGGAAAACAATTTTTTCACCAATCTCCATAACACTATTCATATCATGAGTATTAATCACCGTAGTGATATTGTACTCATGCGTGAGTTCCATGATGAGATTATCGATAAGTATGGCAGTCTTTGGATCTAGACCAGAATTTGGCTCATCGCAGAATAGGTAGCGGGGACGGTTTACAATCGCTCGAGCAATAGCTACCCTTTTTTGCATTCCTCCTGAAATTTCAGAGGGATACTTTTTATTCGCATTGGTAAGATTTACCCTATCGAGTACCTCATTAACACGGGCCAACATATCCTCTCTTTTATTTCGGGTAAACATTCGTAGAGGAAACATCACATTTTCTTCCACCGTCATGGAATCGAAAAGGGCACCCCCCTGAAAAACCATTCCCATGCTTTGTCGCAGGGATTTCTTTTCGTTGTCATCCATATCCTGAATGGCCCGGTCTGAATAGTAAATTTTCCCTTCATCAGGAACATGCAATCCCAATAGGCACTTTAGGAATACTGTTTTACCGCTGCCACTCTGACCAATGATAAGATTGGTTTTTCCGCGTTCAAAAGAGGTGGTTATTCCTTTAAGGACATGGTCGTCGCCAAAACTTTTATGTAGGTTTTCTACGCGAATCATTAGCCAAGAAGTAAAGAGGTGATGATATAATTGGTTAGAATGATTAAAACACTGGTCCAAACAAAGGAATTGGTACTTGCTTTACCTACTTCCAAAGCCCCCCCTTTCATAAAATAGCCTTGCCATGAGGGTACCGTAGCTAAAATAATGGCGAATACAAAGGTTTTTATAAAGGCATAGGTAACATGGAACGGTTCAAAATCGTCCTGTAATCCTTGAATAAAAGCTTCTGATGTACTGAAGCCTCCGTAAACTGCTGCCACCCAGCCTCCAAAAATTCCCAAGACCATGGAGATGGCAATGACGAAGGGATAGAACAAAACGGCAATAATCTTTGGAAATACTAAATAATTCAACGGGTTGATTCCCATTACCTCCAAGGCATCAATCTGTTCTGTCACACGCATGGACCCAATACTGGAGGTAATAAAAGAGCCCATTTTACCTGCCATGATAATCGAAATAAAGGTTGGGGAAAATTCTAGGATAACCGATTGCCGGGTGGCAAAACCAACTAAATAGGTTGGGATTAATGGGTTGTCTATGTTAAGAGCCGTCTGGATGGCCACAACCCCTCCCACGAAGAAGGAGATAAAGGCCATAATGCCCAAAGAATTAATGATGAGTTCGTCTATTTCTTTAAAGATGAGTTCTCGCATTACCGGTCCTTTGGTGGGACGCGAAAATACTTGACCAAGCATTAGGAAATAGGAGCCTATATCGGCGAGATATTTCATACCGCTAAAGTAACAAAATTAGAGGTTACTATGGTCTGTTCGATTATTGGAAAGCAAAAGTTGTTGAATCTTGTGAAAAATTTCATTGTTTTCATATACTCCAGAAAACTCATTGGAACCGGGTCCAAAAGCAAAGACAGGAATCCAAGTAGCGCTATGGCCATCAGTGGAGAAGGTAGGGTTCAATTTGTTGTAATCACCATCATCAGCTCCTAGGGTAAAACCACCTGTTTCATGATCGGCGGTTACAATTACCAAGGTTTCCCCATCTCTTCTGGCGAAATCTAGAACTGCACCAATGGTGGAATCGAAATCCAATAGTTCCGTAATCAAATATTCGGCGTCATTGTCATGTCCTCCCCAATCAATTTGAGATCCCTCGATCATGAGAAAGAAACCTTCTTTCTTTTCATTCAGCATATTGATGGCCATGATGGAGGCCTTCTTTAAAAATTCACCTCGTCCCTCAATCATTTTGGGCATGCTTTTGGGAGCCAATAGGAATCCTTGTTTTTGTGCCCCAGTAATTGTTGTGAGTTTAGTCGTATCTATTGTAAATCCGTGTTTTTTTAACTCATTCAATAGGTTCTTGCCGTCATCTCGATTTACAAAGTAATTGGTTCCTGCCCCGGCAAAAAAATCAATTTCGGAATATACCAGATCTTCCGCAATCTCTTCGTGATTGTTCCTACTTGCGGTGTGAGCATAAAAGCTTGCCGGAGTGGCATGAGTAATGGAGGATGTAGAAACAACTCCAGTGCTCATTCCTTCCTTGGAAACCAATTCTACAATATTATCGACGGCAAGAGTGTCCGTATCCACTCCAATCGCGCCATTGTATGTTTTAATTCCATTGGCAAAGGCTGTAGCCCCTGCTGCTGAGTCGGTAATCAAATCACTAGCAGAGGAGGTTTTGATAAGTCCAACCACAGGAAACTGCTCGAAGTGGGAGGGTCCATCCTGGTAAAATTGAGAAGCTGAAACCTGGCTTAAGCCCGTTCCATCACCAATGAGTAGGATGACGTTTTTAGGGGAATTTGATTGGGGGTATTTGGCGTTATTGGTGAGATTTTTATCAGCGCAGGAAATCAAAAGAAATCCAACGATTAGGAGGAGATAATTTTTCATCTTTTGAGGCGATTATTCTACAAAATTACTGCAAATCGGAACCTCAAAAAAGCAGTTTCAGAAATATAGCTTTTTCTTAACACCCCGCCAGCGAATTCGACGGATGGCTCTTCCCTCGTCTGAGCTAACGATGTATTTTCGGCCATTTTTGAAATATCCTCTAATGCAATCAAAAAAATAGGAGAAGCTCTGTTTTTTGAGAGCCAGTTTCGCTGTGGCTATCAAGGTTAGCCAAAATCCATACCGCATTCTTCTAAAAGCACCTCCTTGCTTCAGCCCTGCCATTTTGGAATATCTTGCCCCGGTTGGTTTTAGATGTTTCACGCGTAGGGAAGTATCCGTCAGTACGTCCCAACCATGGTATTTTGCCAGCAATTCATCAACGGTATCCCAGCCCATACTTTCCTTCAGCCCACCGATGTCTGAAAAACATTGCTTGCGATAACATTTCAAGGCTCCGCGAATATGATCTGGATTGGTGAGGCCTTCCTCCACCCATTTTCCTTCCTTTTCAATATCACAAAAGCCACCTGCCATACCCAATTTTGGATTGTTTTCGAAATGGTTGGTAATCTGCGCCAAATAATTCGGTGGAAATTCCAAATCCGCATCAAATTTGCAGATTAGGTCATACCGATCATCCAATTGTTTCAGACCTGCATTAAACGCGGCTACTACCTTTCCACCTGGCTCATGATTAGAGGAGGAAACGTTATTTATGTACGCAATTGAAGGGTATTCTTTGGAATAGTTCTGGAGAATAGCCTCGGTCCGATCGGTGGATTGGTCGTTTACTACCACAATTTGTGCTGCATCCAAACTTTGTCCGATAAGGGAGTCTAAAGTTCTTGCAAGGAATGCTTCTTCATTATGCGCCGGTATGACGATATAAATCCTCATCAATTTCTTTCTGCATACACCAAATAGTACCTTGGGGTATAGCGCCGTAACAACGGACGGATTCCTAGTTTTTTTACTGGGTGCGTGAATTTTTCCCGCTCCCGTATTGTCCAACCTGCTTTTTCCAGAAGCCAATCGAATTGCCAATCTTCGAATTCATGGTAGTGTCGGTCCCAAGGATCGGTTTCACTTTTATAGGCACTAGCGAACCACAGTTTTAATGGAACCGAGGCAACCAGTTTATCGGCTTTTATGTCGCGAAGCACATTAAAGGGTGCTACGAGGTGTTCGAATATTTCGAAGGCGGTGACTACTTCATATCCCTCCCTTTTAACAACTGAGGTATCTAAATCCAAATCCTCACCTTGGGTGTTGGTTACATTATAACCAACGTCCTTCATGATGGACGAAAAGGGATTTTTGACCCCTAAATCCAATATAGGAGCGTCCTTGGAAATGGTGCGTTCCAAAAAGGCGAGGGTATGCTTATATCTTTTGGTAGGAAAGCTTCCTTCGTACATGAATTAAGTTCTATAAACGACAGCATTGATGTTCATTCCAGCACCAACACTGGCAAAGATAAGGATGTCGCCTTTGTTGATGGAATGCCCTTCCAACTTTCCTTTTACGATGAGGTCGTAGAGGGTTGGAATCGTTGCAACGCTGGAATTCCCCAATTTGTTTATTGTCATGGGCATGATTCCTTGCGGTGGTTTTCTGTCGAATAATTTATAAAAACGTTGAATGATGGCCTCGTCCATTTTTTCATTAGCCTGATGAATCAGTACTTTTTTTACTTCATCAATTGGAATTCCTGAAAGCTCTAAACAATGTTTCATCGCTTTTGGAACATGGGAAATTGCGAATTCATAGATTTTGCGACCATACATCTTGATATACTTCCGAGCATCGTTTACCTCTTGATTGTACGATTCTCCGAAATAAATGAAATGTGCTTCGTCATAAGCAAACGTGGCCGTATGATGCGCTAAAATACCTCGTTCTTGAGGTTCTTCCCTTTTCTCCAAAATGATCGCCCCGGCGCCATCACTATAAATCATAGAATCCCGATCATGTTGATCAATTACTCGCGAGAGGGCTTCGGCACCAATAACAAGACATTTTGACGCCATTCCTGCTTTGATAAAGGCATAGCCTTGAATCATGCCTTCCAGCCACCCAGGGCAACCGAAAAGGATATCATAGGCAACTGCATTTGGATTTTTTATTTTCAGAAGGTGTTTTACCCGGGAGGCCAAACTAGGGACAGTGTCACTTTGATGGCTTCCGTGTTTTACATCACCGTAATTATGGGCAACTATGATATAGTCGAGGGTTTCTGGATCGATACCAGAGCTTTTAATCGCTTCTTCAGCTGCCTTTGTAGCGATTTCAGAGGTTACTTTATTGTCTTGCAAATAACGGCGTTCCGTAATTCCTGTAATGGCTTGAAATTTCTCAATGATGATTTCATTTTCGTGACCGATCATTGAGCCGTCTTCGTTAAAAAACTGATGTTTTTCAAACCCTTTATTGGTAGCTACTTTACTGGGGATATAGCTGCCTGAACCTGTAATGACAATGTTCATCGAAGTATTTTTTATAAAGGTATAAAAACAAACAAAAAACCCCTCGAAAGAGGGGTTATATTAATTTTTATTGAGCTTCTTCCATAAAAGCCTCAATCGGAGTACAGGTACAGATGAGGTTGCGATCCCCATAGGCATCATCCACTCTTCGTACGGTTGGCCAAAATTTATTCTCTCCAACATATTCCAATGGGAAGGCTGCTTGTTGTCTGGTATAAGGGAACGGCCATGTATCACTGGTAAGCATGCCTTGGGTATGCGGAGCATTCCGAAGTGGATTGCTTGGGTCGTTTGGACTTGCCGCGTCGATTTCCTTTCGAATGGAAATAAGTGCATCGCAAAAACGATCCAGTTCTTCCTTACTTTCACTTTCTGTAGGTTCCACCATTATGGTACCCGCCACAGGGAATGAAACGGTAGGGGCGTGGAATCCGTAGTCCATCAAACGCTTAGCGATATCTGTAACCTCGATGCCATTTTCCTTAAACGGACGGCAATCCAAAATCATTTCGTGGGCAGCACGACCCATTTCACCGGTGTACAAGGTTGCGAACGATCCTTTTAAACGTTCCTTGATATAGTTGGCATTCAAGATGGCGTATTCGGTGGATTTTTTCAAACCTTGTTCCCCAAGCATACAAATGTATCCATAGGAAATTAAGCAAGCCAATGCACTTCCAAAAGGTGCAGCGGATATCGCTTGAATTGCCTGTGAGCCTCCTGTTTTAATCACAGGGTTGGAAGGTAAAAATGGAACCAGTTGTTCGGCGACACAAATAGGGCCTACACCAGGGCCACCGCCACCATGAGGGATGGCAAATGTTTTGTGCAGGTTCAGGTGACAAACATCGGCACCAATAGCACCAGGATTCGTCAAAGCTACCTGAGCGTTCATATTCGCTCCATCCATGTACACTTGTCCGCCGTATTGGTGAATAATGCTTGTGATTTCCCGAATGGATTTTTCATAAACCCCGTGTGTAGAGGGATATGTAACCATCAATGCAGCAAGATTGTCTTTGTGCTTTTCCGCTTTTTCTCTCAAATCCTCTACATCGATGTTTCCCTCTTCAGTACTCTTTGTAACCACCACTTCCATACCGGCCATGACGGCACTCGCTGGGTTGGTTCCGTGGGCAGAAGAAGGAATTAAACAGATGTTTCTATGTCCTTCCCCTCTTGATTGATGATAGGCACGAATCACCATCAGTCCGGCATATTCCCCTTGAGCACCACTGTTCGGTTGAAGGGAAGTTCCGGCAAAACCAGTAATTTCTGTAAGTTGGTCTTCTAGGTTTTTCAACATAATTTGATATCCTTCTGCTTGATCCTTGGGGACGAAGGGATGAATATTCCCCCAGTTCGGATCACTTAACGGAAGCATTTCGGCAGCGGCATTCAATTTCATGGTACACGATCCCAAAGAAATCATGGAGTGGTTCAACGCCAAATCTTTGCGCTCCAATTTTTTGATATAACGCATCAATTCAGTTTCACTGTGGTAGCAATTGAATTCTTCCTGTTCCATGAAAGTAGTTTTTCTGGCTACTTCCTGCGGAATAGCATTGCCTACTGGTATAACATTCAAAGGTTGTTTTGGCTTGCCTTGGTAGTCACTGAAAACAGCAAGGATATTGTTCAGGTCGTTTAGGTTGATGGTTTCATTCATGGAAATGGAAACCACATCTTCTGAAGGATAATAGAAATTGATCCTTCTTTTCTCTGCCAATGCTTTTACTTTTTTGGCATCTGCTTTCACTGCAACGGTATCAAAGTACATATCGTTTAGAAGTTCGAAGCCTAATTTTCCTAAACTATCTGAAAGAGCTACTGCAGCATTGTGTACTTTTTGAGCGATATATCGAAGTCCATTAGGCCCGTGATATACCCCGTACATACTTGCCATAACAGCCAAGAGTACTTGAGCTGTACAAATGTTTGATGTTGCTTTGTCTCTTTTGATATGCTGCTCTCGTGTCTGCAATGCCATGCGTAGTGCACGATTACCATCCATATCTTTGGTAACCCCAATAATTCGTCCAGGAATATGACGTTTGTAGTCCTCTTTTGTAGCGAAATAGGCGGCGTGAGGCCCCCCATACCCTAGTGGAATACCAAATCGTTGGGTGGTTCCAACCACCACATCGGCTCCAAAATTACCTGGGGATTCCAATACTACCAAACTCAAGATATCGGCTGCAAAAGCAACTTTGATACCTGCAGCTTGTGCATTTTGAACAAAGGCTTTGAAGTTGTGCACTTTCCCGCTTTTACCAGGATATTGTAGAAGAGCACCAAAATAACCAGTGCTAAAATCGAAGGTTTCATGGTCGCCTACAATGATTTCAATGCCAAGGGGAGCAGAACGTGTTTCCAAAAGGGCCAAGTTCTGTGGGAGCACTTCGTTGGAAACAAAAAATTTGTTTACGTTATTTTTCTTTTGATCACGATCGCGAATGGCAAACAACAGGGACATCGCCTCTGCCGCAGCAGTTGCCTCGTCCAGTAGGGAAGCATTGGCCAATTCCATACCTGTTAGATCGACAATCATTGTTTGGTAGTTCAACAAAGCCTCCAAACGTCCTTGTGCAATTTCTGCCTGATAGGGCGTGTAGGCGGTATACCAACCCGGGTTTTCCAAAATATTTCTTTGAATCACCGCAGGGGTATAGGTGTTGTGATACCCCAAACCGATATAGGTTTTAAATACTTTGTTTTTTTCCGCCAAAGAATTGATATGCTCCAGATATTCCTGCTCACTCATGGGAGGCGCCAATGACAAATCTTTTTTCAATCGGATTTCGTCTGGAATGGTTTCATTGATCAATTGTTCCAAGCTTTCCACTCCAACGGTTTCCAGCATTTTGGCCAGGTCTTTTTCACGGGGACCGATATGGCGCAAGGCGAAAGAATCAGTATTCATTTTAGTCGTTTTGATATTTGTGCAAAAGTACAATTTTAATGATTTATTAAAGCCGTTTTAACGAATTCAAAACACTTTGTTATTCACGAAAAAAGGCACTTACTAACACTTTGGTTACTTTTGTTTTATGGGATGGTTCAAAAGAGCCTTAAATTTCTATTTGGAGAGCAGTATGCACGTCGCATTGGCTGTCACCGCTTTGACCTTTATGGGGTACCAAGCTTTCGAATTGCCTGCAAATAATTCGGTTCTAAGTTTTGTTTTTCTAGGGTCCATCACAGGGTATAATCTGGTGAAATATGCCCCAGTGGCAGGGTTATTCCACAGAAGTCTTACCCGAAATTTGCGGGCAATCCAGGTGTTTTCCTTTTTTGTTTTCCTGCTTCTAATGTTTACCTTTTTTAAATTACCTCTGGTACTCAAATGGATGAGCATAGGACTGGGGATGGCCACCTTACTTTATGTCATTCCTTTTTTTGGAAAGAAGAATTTTAGGAATCAATATGGGTGGAAGATTTTCATCATTGCCTTCGTCTGGGCTGGGGTGACCACATTATTACCGTATTTCACCTATCACGGAACAATGAGTAGCGATTTATGGGTCACTCTGGCCCAACGATTTTTATGGGTATTGGTACTTACGCTTCCGTTCGATATCCGGGATCTGGTATACGATAGTCGAGAGCTGGGAACATTACCTCAACGATTCGGTATAGAAAAGACCAAAGTGCTAGGATTGATAGTGCTCGTTGCAATTGTCGTATTGGAAGGTTTGAAAGTGAATCAAAACTTTGCCTATCACTTGAGCCAGCTGTTGATTCTCATGGTAAGTGGTATTTTATTATTGTTCGCCCGATCCCATCAATCTCGATATTACACAACCTTTTGGGTGGAAGCCTTACCCGTTTTTTGGTTGATTCTTTATTGGGCATTGGACTATTTGTTCATCTCTTGACGCAATAGTTCTCTTAATCGATTCTTGTTGGCCCTGGGCATCCCTTTTAGTTGGGCATTTCGAAGGGCACGGGTGAGTTTCTGATTTCTTGAGGTATATTTTCTGCACGCCCTGCAGTAAATGAGGTGGAGGTTAAGCTTAACCTTTTCCAATAGGGATGCCTCCTTGTATTGTGATTTGTCACAAATATGGTTGGCTTCGTCGCAAGGGATTGTAAATTTCATCATTTCAGCCATTTGGTTTCTAGGCATTCGGCCAAGGCTTTACGAGCTCTATGAATAATCACCCATAAATTAGACGGAGTAATATCCAGTTCTTTACATATGGTTTCCGTATCCATTTCCTCGATGGTTTTCATTCGGAATAAGGCAGCCTGCTTTTCGTTGATTTTTCCCAGACATTCTTCAATGGCCACTCCCAATTCATCGTTTTCCAACAATTCCTGGGCATTTTTTTCGCCAAGATTCCCCACCTGTTCTTCCAACCATTCGATCGTTTCCCCATCGGAGAACTGAATCTGACTTACACTTACTTCTGCTTGCCCTTTGGTACTATTGATTTTGCGATAATAATCGATAATTTTTCGTTTCAAAATGGCCACCAACCAAGTCCGCTCGGTGGCTTCACCCTTGAAGTTATCCTTAGAACGCAATCCAGCCAAAAAGGTCTCGGATATGATATCCTGAGCTATTTCATGGTCGTTCACCCGAACAATCGTGTAATTGTACAGGTAGTCGGCATATCGGTCGACCCATTTTTCTGGAGATAATTTTTCTGAGGACATAGCAAATTCCCTTCCTTCAAAAATAGGAAAGAAATCTCAATAAACTACTTAAGTAATCCCGCCCGTCGTAACAGTGCTTCCGGGTTGGGTTTTTGCCCTCGGAACTTT
This sequence comes from uncultured Alteromonas sp., assembly GCA_964582415.1. Classification (GTDB taxonomy): domain Bacteria; phylum Bacteroidota; class Bacteroidia; order Flavobacteriales; family Flavobacteriaceae; genus CAZOSF01. Next base: position 54,322 of record CAZOSF010000002.1, on the reverse strand, counting down.
ACATAGAGTTCCATCGGGTCTTGGGTGCCACCCATAGCTAGTACAAATTCCTTGAACTTTTTAGCCACCTGAGCGTTGAAAATACCCTCTTGTTTGAAGTATTCAAAAGCATCTGCATCCAGGACTTCCGCCCATTTATAACTATAATACCCTGCAGAATACCCTCCTTGGAAAATATGCGAAAACGAAGTGCTCATACACGTTTCAGGTGTGTCAGGATATAGTTTGGTGGGCTCGAAGGCTTTTTCCTCGAAGGTTTTCACAGACGTAACATTGGAAGGGTCTGAACCATGCCAAGCCATATCCAACATTCCAAAACTAAGTTGTCGTAGTGTTTGCATTCCTTCATGGAAATTTGAAGAGTCTTTGATCTTTTTCACCCAATCCATTGGGATGTCCTCTCCAGTTTCATAGTGTTTTGCAAACAATTCCAAGGTTTCCTTTTCGTAGCACCAGTTTTCCAAAATCTGACTCGGTAATTCCACAAAATCCCAATACACATTGGTGCCCGAGAGACTCGCATAAGTTGTATTGGCCAGCATACCGTGTAAAGCATGACCGAATTCATGGAATAGGGTTGTGACCTCATTGAATGTGAGTAGGGCGGGTTTGGTAGCCGTAGGTCGTGTGAAGTTACAGACTATGGAAACGTGCGGACGCTGATTCACCCCTTCTTCGATGTATTGGGGTTTAAAACTTGTCATCCAGGCACCCCCGCGTTTTCCAGGTCTCGGATGAAAATCGGCATAGAAAAGTGCCACAAGAGTACCGTGTTGGTCGGTTACCTGATAGGTTTGCACCTCAGGATGGTACACATCAATAGTTTCAACCTTTTCGAAATTAAGTCCGTAAAGTTTTTTGGCAACCGTGAAGATTCCTTCTACAACTGAATTCAGAGGAAAGAAAGGTTTTAACTTTTCATCATCCAACTGGAAACGTTCCTGTTTTAGCTTTTCAGCATAATAGGCCCCATCCCATTTTTGTAGTTGGTCAATACCATGCAATTTCTTGGCATAGGCCTCCAATTCGTCATATTCCTTATGTGCTGCGGGTTGCGCCTTTTCCAACAAATTGGCTAAGAAAGCATTGACATTTTCTGGGGATTCGGCCATCCGCTCTTCCAGCACAAAATGCGCATGGGATGCATAACCTAAGAGCTGGGCTCTCTGATGACGGAGGTTGGCGATTTCCAGAACGATAGATTCGTTATTGTTTTCGTTTTTCTGAAATCCTTTCGAACCAAAGGCAAGGGAAAGCTTTTTTCGAAGTTCTCGGTTATCAGCATATTTCATAAAAGGGATATAGCTTGGATACTGCAGGGTGATGATCCAACCTTCCTTACCTTTTTCCTGAGCCAAATGCGCCGCAGCTTCCTTTACTCCCTCAGGGAGCCCAGCGACTTCCTCCTCTTTGGTAAGATGCATTTCAAAGGCATTGGTTTCCTCCAGAACATGCTCGCCAAAGAGCAATTTCAACTTAGCTAATTGGGTATCTATCTTTCGTAAAGCTGCCTTGTCTTTTTCGTTGAGATTCGCACCATTCCTGGCAAAACTCTTGTATTGTTTATCCAATAACATGGATTCTTCGGGATTCAGTGCCAGGGAATCCCTCATTTCATATACCGTTTTTACTCTTTTGAACAAGGCTTCATTCAAAAGCAAATCGTTTTGGAACTCCGTAAGCATCGGGGAAACTTCTTGGGCGATCTGTTGAATTTCCTTGGTGGTCTCCGCATTGTTCAGATTGAAAAACACACTGCTAACCCTATCCAATTGTCGTCCAGTTCTATCCAAAGCGGCGAGGGTGTTTTCAAAAGTGGGTGCTGCTTTTTGAGAAGTTATAGCATCGATTTCCTTTTTGGTTTCTTCAATGAGTGTTTGGAATGCGGGCAAAAAGTGCTCGTTCTTAATTTTAGAAAAAGGAGCCGTATCAAATGGCTGCAACAAAGGATTCTTCATAGCATGCATTTTTTGGAATTTACACGATTATTTTACTTTGGGGATGGGATTATCTTTTAAGGTCCCGAGCGCCAGCTTCTACCTTTGCTTTCAAGCCCTCTTTATAGGCGATGATATTATTTTGAATTTCGGAATTAGAAGATCCAATTATTTGTGCTGCCAATATGCCTGCATTTTTGGCACCATTCAGGGCCACTGTTGCTACTGGGACGCCTCCGGGCATTTGTAAAATGGAAAGGATAGAATCCCAACCATCGATGGAATTACTCGATTTTACTGGAACACCCACAACAGGTAATGGAGAAAGGGAGGCAATCATTCCTGGTAAATGTGCGGCCCCACCAGCTCCTGCAACAATCACTTGAATACCTCTGAGATGGGCATTTTTACCGTAATCGAACATTTTTTCCGGAGTACGATGGGCCGAAACAATATCAACTTCAACAGCAATGCCCAATTCCTTTAACACATCAATGGCTTCTTGCATAACGGGTAAGTCGCTCGTACTTCCCATGATAACCCCAACTTTGTTCATAACCTTTTTATTTACTGATTACGCGAATGGTATTTTTAACTTCTTCTGCAATTTTTCGCGCCATTTCGATTTTCTCGTGCACGATCGTTACATGTCCCATCTTCCGAAATGGACGGGTTTGTTTTTTGCCATAGATATGGGGAGTCACCCCTTCCATATCCATGATTTTCTCAATATTTTCATAGACCACATCGCCCTCAAATCTTTCAGCGCCCACCAAATTTACCATAATTCCACCAACCTTACTATCTGTTTTTCCTAATGGTAGGTTTAATATTGCGCGAAGGTGTTGCTCGAACTGATTGGTATAACTTGCCTCAATGCTGTAGTGGCCACTGTTGTGAGGTCTCGGGGCCACTTCGTTTACCAAAATATCGTCTTCCCTGGTTTGAAACATCTCCACCGCCAACAACCCAACATGTTGAAATGCGTTCGACACTTTTTCTGCTACTTGTCTTGCTTTTTGCGCTACTTCATCCGAAATTCTAGCCGGGCAAATAACGTATTCCACCTGATTGGCTTCAGGATGAAATTCCATTTCAACCACAGGATAGGTCTTCACTTCTCCTTTTGGGTTTCGTGCTACAATCACGGCCAACTCATTTTTGAAAGGCACCATGGATTCCGCAATACAAGGAGCATGCGGAATAAAGGTTAGCTCTTCTTCGTCTCGAATAACCTGAACCCCACGACCGTCATAACCACCCGTTCTGCTTTTCCAAACAAAAGGAAGTTCCAGCTTCCCAGCTTTGTAAGCATCAATTAAATCTGTTTTGGTGGCAAACAATGTAAAAGGTGCGGTAGGTATTTTATGTTGATCGTAAAAGGTTTTTTGTGTTCCCTTGTCTTGAATGATTCGAAGGGTTTCGGGAGCAGGGTATACCGTAATGCCTTCCGATGCCAGTTTTTCAAGGGCATCTACATTCACCCCTTCAATTTCGAAGGTAAGAACGTCTACTTTTTTTCCAAAACGATAAACCGTCTCGAAGTCCATTAGGTCTCCCTGCTCGAAGTAATCACAGGCAATCCTACAGGGTGCTTCCGCACTTGGGTCTAAAACATGGGTTTTGATATCGAATTTTCGGGTATCGTAGAGCATCATTTTGCCCAATTGACCCCCACCGAGAATTCCTAATGTAAAGTTGGAAGAGAAATAGTTTTCCATAGGGCAAAGGTACAATCTTCCCTGAAATGCTCACAGAAAAATATAGTGGGCCGAAAACATCGATGCTCATTAATTCGATATAAGTTCCGTCCGATTAAATCGTTGGAAATAGGTATCTTTGCAACCGCAGAGTAAAATTCGATTCGATATACTATAGAAAATAACATTCATGAAAAACATCGTGCTATTTGGCCCTCCTGGGGCCGGTAAAGGAACCCAAGCAGATATCTTAAAGGAAAAATACCAACTGGTACACATCTCAACCGGAGATGTTTTCCGTTTCAACATTAAGAATGAAACCGCATTAGGGACCTTGGCCAAATCGTATATGGACAAAGGGCATTTGGTGCCGGACGAGGTGACCATTGATATGCTTCGTGCCGAAGTAGAGAAGAATCCAGAGGCTAACGGATTTATTTTTGACGGGTTTCCCCGTACCGAAGCACAGGCGGTAGCACTGGATGAATTGATGCGGGAAATGAACACCCAAATCAATGCGATGGTAGCTTTGGAAGTGGAAGATGAGGTATTGGTGGGACGTTTATTGGAGCGCGGTAAAGTAAGTGGGAGAGCTGATGATGCTGATGAAGCAGTAATTCGTGAACGGATTGCTGAATACTATCGCAAAACAGATATCTTAAAGGAATTCTACCAAGGACAGAAAAAATATTACGGTGTTGACGGGGTTGGAAGTATCCAACAAATTACCGATCGCTTGAGTGCTGTTATCGATACACTATAAAAAATTGTTTCCATGACCGAAGGAAATTTTGTTGACTACGTAAAAGTGCATGTGGCCTCCGGAAAAGGAGGGCAGGGAAGTGCACACCTTCGGCGGGAGAAATATGTTCCTAAAGGAGGTCCCGACGGTGGAGATGGTGGCCGAGGTGGTCACGTGATTGTTAAGGCCAACAAAAATATGTGGACTTTGTATCACCTGAAATTCAAACGGCATTTTAATGCAGGCCATGGAGCGTCAGGAGGAAAACAAACCAGTACGGGTGCCGATGGGGAGGATGTTTATATTGAAGTGCCTTTGGGCACTGTGATTAAGGATACCGATACAGGAGCAACCCTTAAGGAAATTACAGAAGAGGGACAAGAATACATTGTCGCCAAAGGTGGAAAAGGAGGAATGGGGAATGCCCATTTTAAAACAGCCACCAATCAAACGCCGAGATACGCTCAACCCGGTTTGCCAGGGGAGGAGAAAAACATTACCATCGAATTAAAAATTTTGGCGGACGTAGGTTTGGTGGGCTTTCCAAATGCTGGAAAATCGACATTGCTTTCAGTAATTACGGCAGCCAAACCAAAAATTGCTGATTACGAGTTTACTACCCTAAAACCCAATTTGGGAATAGTGCCATACCGAGACTTTCAAACGTTCGTAATGGCCGATATTCCTGGAATCATTGAAGGGGCAGCCGAAGGAAAAGGTCTCGGTCATTATTTCTTGAGACATATCGAACGAAATTCAGTATTACTTTTTTTAGTACCGGCCGATGCCCCAGATATTCGCAAGCAATACGATATACTTTTGGACGAATTGAGGCGGTATAATCCAGAATTGTTGGATAAGCAACGCTTGGTAGCTATTTCCAAAAGCGATATGCTTGATGAAGAATTAAAGGCAGAAATGAAGACCGAATTAGACCAAGAATTTCAAGGGATTCCCTATCTTTTCATCTCTTCCGTAGCCCAACAAGGACTCACCCAACTGAAAGATCAACTCTGGAAGATGCTCAATGTTTCTGCAGACGAATCTATCTATTAATTTACGTTATCAGACTCTAGTTTAAGGCATTAGGAAAAGGAATTGATTTTCAAAATGGTTTTTTTATTATCTTACTGAAAAAACCAGCTATGAAAAAATTTCTACTCTTATTCGTTTTTTGTGCCCCAAGCATTTTTTGGGCACAATGTCCCCCTGGACCTGTAGAACTTTCTACTCAGGCCGAAGTGGATGCTTTCATCATCGATTATCCCAACTGTACCGAATTAACCCATGAATTGCGGGTGAACGGTGAGCTTAGTGTGATTTCCAGTTTGTCGGGTCTTTCTCAAATCACGCATGCACAGAACTTCTACATTATGTACACAGAGGTAACCGATTTGTCCGATTTAAGCAATTTGGTCGCTACAGATCATTTGTCGATTGGTTTTAATAACGAGATTACCGATTTGTCTGGATTGAGTTCATTGCAAAGCGTCGATGAAATCAATGTTTGGTTCAATCAATCCTTGACTTCTTTGGATGGCGCTACCAGTTTAAATTCAGTGAATCGTTTGAACATATTTCAGAATTTCAGTTTGGTGGATATTACAGAGCTAAGTGATATCAATTCTCTTGTATCCCTAAGCATTGCAGGAAATCCATTGACCACACTTGATGGACTTCAGAATCTTACTTCCATTACGGAGGATATGTTTATTGCCAATGATTTGTTAACCGATTTCGATCCCCTGTCCAATCTTACGCAAATTGGTGGGGACATCTTTTTGGTGAATCATCCCAATCTCACCGATATTTCTGCATTGAGTAATATTTCCTCCGTAGAGGATGTCGTCATACTAGATTGTTCGTCTATTTCGTCTTTGCAAGGATTGCATAACCTTCAAGAAGTTACTGGAATCCTAAGATTAGGATTCGTGCCAGAGGTCACCGATTTGTCGGTTTTTCAAAATCTTACCACCGTTAGCGGATTGGATATTTATGAGTGTGAAGGCATAACAAGTTTGGATGGATTGGAAAATCTTACTTCCATTCAAGAAAGTGTCTACTTGGTAAACAATCCCAACTTAAGTGATATTTCCGCCATTGGGGATTTACCTGCCGAAGGTATGAATGAAGTGATTGTGTATGGAAATTCCAGCCTTGAAACCTGTGACTACCCATTGATTTGCGCGGCCGTTTTTGATCAGGATGTATACGATCAAGTAGAGTTGAACGGAGGCGGTTGTTATTCGGAACAGCAGGTGGCGGCATTGTGTATACTCGCAGTTGACACCTTCGAACTGGAAAGCCAAATCGAGCTTTATCCTAATCCTGTTTCTGATCGATTCACAGTTGAGTTTCCTTCTGAATTTGATTTTCAGGGAATTGAAGTTTTCTCAAATTTGGGAAGCCTGATACGCACATCCAATCGAAAGGAGATTTCTCTTGGAAGTCTTTCTGCCGGGATTTATTTCGTTAAAATCAAATTTGACAAAGGAATTGTAGTAAGGCAAATCGTGAAACAATAGGCCTTTCGTAGAATTCAATGTTCTATGATTTCGTATTTTCGTACTATGAAATGGCTTTTGGTTTTTGTGGTTCCTCTCTTTTTCTCCTGTGGTGCTGCAGTCGTGGTGGATTATGACCCAACTACCTCTTTTTCGGAGTATGCAACCTATGCTTTATATCCCACCCTATCTTCAGGCCTAAGCGAATTGGATGATAAGCGCATCCTGCGAATTGCCGATAGCCTCTTACAGGAAAAGGGATTTCGTAAATCGGAAACACCGCAATTATTTATCAATTTTTATGCAAAGGAGCGTGTTGGTGCCAGTAGGAGCACTATAGGAATTGGTATAGGAAGTGGCGGCCGGAATGGGGGGGTCGGTATCAGTGGGGGGATTCCTATTGGTGGGAATACCATCGATCAAAAGTTCACCTTAGACATCATCGATGTTCAACAGGATAATTTGATTTGGCAAGGGGTATTGGAACAAGCTTACCCAGAACAAGCCACAGCGGAACAAATGGATGCACATTATTTGAAGGTATTGTCTGCCATCCTAAAAAAATTTCCTCCCAATGCCCAATAATTAGGTGGTTTTAGAAGTTACTTTGCAAAATACCATGAAAAACCTACTTTGGATTTTATTTTTTCCTGTGTTCACCCTCGCACAGTCCTCCTTCGAAAAAGGCAAAATGCTTTTTGAGGAAGCGCAGTACGAATGGGCGGGTATTTACTTTCAAAAGCACCTTAGCGAATTTCCAAAGCATGAAAAAACCCTGGAATATCTTGGTGACATTGCTGGATTTTCGAAAGATTGGGATACGGCCATGAAATACTACGGCATGTTGGTGGAGGAAAACGAAAACAACGCCAACTATCATTTTAAATATGGCGGTGTGATGGGTATGAAGGCCCTTGAGGTAAGCAAGATTCGAGCCTTAGGTTATATAGGTGATATTCGTAAGCATTTTGAAAAAGCCGTGGCGTTGGATCCCAATCATATAGAAGCACATTGGGCTTTGGTGGAATTCTATATTCAATTGCCTGGGATTGTAGGTGGAAGTGAAGAAAAGGCAATTCAATATGCAAAAGCCTTGCTGAAGATTTCACCTGTTGATGGATATTTGTCTTTAGGTTATATTGCCGAGTATTCGAATCGTCCAAAGGATGCAGAAAGCTATTATAAAAAGGCAATTGGGGTAGGTGGTTCACCGCATACCTATGAAAAACTTACCGATTTGTATGAAAAAAACGATAGGCCAAAGGAGGCCATTGAAAACGCCTCCAAATCGCTGAGGATCCACAAACGAAACAAATTAAATTACCAAATTGGAAAAATTGCGGCACAATACAATCTTGAGTCGGACCTTGGGATTCAGTGCCTGAATGCCTATATCAAAAATTATACGGTTCGGGATGGAGTTCCCTTGGATTGGGCCTATTACCGTATGGCTCAGATTTATAAAAACTTGGGACAGAAGTCAAAGGCACTCAGTTGGATTGGCAAAGCCCTGGAAAGTCGACCGGATTTTCAGGAGGCCCTCTCTGAAAAGAAATTGATTTTAGCTTTATAAAACCCTCCAAACCCCCTTCATTTGATGGGGTATTTTATATCTTAGTCCTTTTAGTCTTTTGAGTATATGAGAGTTCATTTTATTGCCATTGGCGGAAGTGCCATGCACAATTTGGCCTTAGCCCTTCATGAAAAGGGGGATGTTGTCACGGGTAGCGATGACGAAATATTCGATCCCTCGAAATCGCGCTTGGCAGCCAAAGGATTGTTGCCACAAAGTTATGGGTGGTTTCCAGAGAAAATCACTTCCGATTTGGAAGTAGTGATTTTAGGAATGCACGCAAAAGCAGATAATCCGGAATTGTTGAAGGCACAGGAGTTGGGGCTGCCCATCTATTCCTATCCTGAATTTCTGTACGAACATTCCAAGAACAAGACAAGGGTGGTTATAGGAGGGTCTCACGGTAAAACTACCATTACCTCCATGATTCTTCATGTGATGCATTATCACGACCGAGAAGTCGATTATATGGTAGGTGCCCAATTGGAAGGTTTCGATACAATGGTGCATCTAACGGAAGAGAACGATTTTATGGTTCTGGAAGGGGATGAATACCTTTCTTCTCCCATCGATAGGCGCCCAAAATTTCATCTCTACAAACCAAATATTGCCTTATTAAGTGGGATAGCTTGGGACCATATTAACGTATTCCCCACTTTTGAAAATTATGTAGAACAATTTTCAATTTTCATTGATAAGATAACCGATGGAGGAGCCTTGGTCTACAATGAAGAGGATGAAGCGCTTCGGAAAGTGGCCGCCGCTTCTACCAAGGCTATTAAGCGCTATCCCTATACCACTCCAGAGTATGAGGTGGTTGAAGGGGAAACTCATTTGGAAACTCCCGAAGGCCCCATGCCAATCGAAGTCTTTGGAAAACATAATTTGAATAATCTGGAAGGAGCCCGTTGGATTTGCCAATTAATGGGCGTGGATGCTGATGACTTTTATGAGGCTATTGCCAGTTTTAAAGGGGCGAGTAAACGTCTGGAGAAAATCGCTGAATCTTCCAATACTATAGCCTATAAAGATTTTGCCCACTCACCCAGTAAGGTAAAGGCCACAACCGAAGCACTAAAACAACAGTTTCCGGAACGTGAACTGTTGGCTTGTCTGGAATTGCATACGTATAGCAGTTTGAATCCGGCTTTTTTGGTGGAATATCGAGGGGCATTGGACGCTGCCGACACCGCAGTGGTATTTTATTCTCCCCATGCCGTCGAAATTAAAAAATTAGACCCGATTAGCCACGAACAGATAGCCCATGCATTTCAACGGGAAGACCTTATCGTGTTTACGGAACCCAAAGCCTTCAAAGATTATTTGATCTCACGCGATTATAAGGATACCTCCCTTTTGCTTATGAGTAGTGGGAATTACGGAGGACTTGATTTAGAGGAAATTAAGGGTTTATTACAATAAAGGGTGAATGACGGCGTTTTTAAAAAAAACATGCGCATACCAATTTCTACCTATTTACCTTAAAACCATCAACCATGAAATTATACGCATTGCTTTTTTTAAGTCTGTCCGCACATTTTTTATATTCTTGCTCCAACGATGATTCTCAATCCAATAACACAGAAGAAAATAGCTTTTATGCCCTTCGTGTTGGTAATTATTGGAAATATCAATGGAATAGAACCGATGCGGATGGAAACCCTATTGAGGAATGGGCCACCGAGGAAATATTGGTAGAGGATGAAACGACTATCAATGGCGAATCTTTTTTCAAACTGAAAATCACCACCACGGATGAAAATGGCGATTGTCTGTTGTGTCAGGAAGAACCTTTAGTGTATCAATTCGTTCGAGATTCATTAGGCTATCTCATCAATTCCGATCACCAAATACTATTCTCTTCCCAAGATTCCAATCCCATTCTTCAAAGTGAGAATTCTTGGGGGAATATCTATTTCCAACTGCAAGAGAATGCGAGTTCAGTAGAAGTTCCAGCAGGTACTTTTTCATGTATTGGTAATCAGGTTTATGCGATTAATCCTGATGGAGCTGAATTCCCTGGTCGTGATGAACGTTGGTATGCTCCTGAAATAGGGTGGATTAAAATTACCTGCTCAGGTGTGTCAACCGATATTCAGATAGCCGAAAAGGTCCTAGCTGATTATGAATTTCCATTAGAATAGAGTTTTTTAATTAGCGATTCATCCTGCGTTCGGGAGCGTACAAGCAGTCGTTGTTTTGCCAACTCGTAATCTTGTTCATTCTTGTCTTGAGACAGTTTGAATTTACCCTCCCATTGGGTGATTTCTATTTCGAAAACCTTGATGTAGGGAATCAATCCCTCCATTCTGGGATCGTCCAAGGCAAGTTGAAATTTTGCTTCAGGACCTTCCAGGTAATCTGTCATACGTACCATGAATTCCTTGATTTGTAGGGGGTCTTCAATGGGCAAAACCTTCCCCTCCAGGTGTACGATAATATAGTTCCATGTAGGTAATTGCTTGGTGGAATATATTGAAGGTGAAATGTAGCAATCGGGCCCTTTAAAAACTACTGATATCTTACCGCCCTTCGCGAGGGTTTGGACTTGTGGATTGTTCGCATCAATATGCGTGACAAGACGCTCTGTAGTTTCGTCATAAATAATAGGGGTATGAGTAATCAAGGGTTTGCCTTCCGAAACAGACACAATCATACCCAGAGGAAAATGCCTGATGACGTCAATCAGCTTTTCTATGTCATTACATTGATGATGGCCCGGGGGATACAAGCTAGACATTAAACTGGCGAAAATGATGATCCAAATGCTTGTATTCCATCATGCCCCATTGCTCTTTGGTAAAAGAACCAAACATCGGATGGGGATTCCAGTGTTCTCGATCTTTCAATTCATAAAATTGATCGATTAATTCCTCCAACTTAGCCTTTTCTTTTTGGAAATCCCGGTCATCGGTAATCTTCAATTGAGGCGCTGTGGGCAGATTTTTACGCCAAGGCTTATCGTTGTACATCGATTTTTTAAACAACTGGGCAAGGATGTTGAACTTCGGTTTTGATTCTTTATTTTCAATGGCGATGGCCAGTGGGAACTGACAATGATGCAGCATTTGGCCCAGGGTCATTTTGCCCCATTGTCTTGGGGAAGTTTCATTTAAGGTGTCGAGCCTATGTTTTATATCTTCATAGCCTTCTTTTTCCAAAAGCGATTTCATACGATTTACAAATTGGTGGTTCCCCCTAAAGATACGTGAATATCTTTAGCCAAAACATACAATGGAAGAAACCCACCACCGATTTTCCATCAAAACATGGAAGGAAGACGACCGCCCCCGCGAAAAATTGCTTATTAAAGGAAGGCAAGCCTTAAGCGATGCCGAATTACTGGCCATTTTAATCGGTTCCGGAAACCGAGAGGAAAGCGCCGTCGCCTTATGCCAAAGAATATTGGCAAGCGTGTCACAAAACCTTAGCATTCTGGGCAAAATGGGTATAGAAGATCTATGTGAATTTAAAGGAATTGGCGAGGCCAAGGCGCTAAGCATCATCGCAGCACTAGAATTGGGAAGGCGTCGTCGGGGATCGGAAGCCTTGGAACAGGAAAGAATTACATCAAGCTTGAGTGTTTTCGAGCTTATGCAGCCACGTCTTGGAGATCTACCCCACGAAGAATTTTGGATTATCTACTTGAACAATGCCAATAAAGTACTACGAACGGTTCAACTTAGTAAAGGAGGTATTACCGGTACCGTGGTAGATATCCGAATTGCGTTCAAAATGGCCCTGCAATTGGGTGCGGTGGCAGTCATTTTAGTCCACAATCACCCCTCGGGTACCTTGAAGCCAAGCCAGCCCGATATTCAGCTCACCAAAAAACTGAAAACAGCAGGGGACCATCTGGACATAAAGGTACTGGATCATCTCATTGTGACCGAAAAAGCGTACTTTAGCTTTGCCGACGAACAACTACTATAATCCTGGATGCTTTTAATCTATTTACCAAAAATCACTACGCGTGCCGACTATGTGTTTAAGCATATCTGTACAAGAATTCTGGGTATTCCGGTGGAATTCACTACTACTCTGGATTCCTTTATAGCACATCCTGGTCCAAAATTTTCTTACGGAAAACAGCCTTTAGGGAATGAATTGTTTTTCCAGTCACACGAGCTGCTTTTTCAACAAGGATTTGAAGATGTTGAGGTGCATGTTCGGCCATGGGAGGATACCATTGGGTTTTTTGCTGTTTCCGAGAAAAGCGCTTTGCCCTTTGATATTTTTTCAGCGGCATTTTATTTATTGAGTCGGTATGAAGAATACCTACCCCACGTAAAAGATGAATTGGGTAGATTTCCAGCTTCTGAAAGCTTGGCGCATAAAGAAGGGTTTTTACAGTCTCCTGTGGTAGATGAGTGGGCCTATAAATTGAAGGACATATTAACAAGTCAGTTTCCAGATTTAGAATTCCCCAAAAGAGCATTTCGGGTGCATAATATTGTTGAAGCTAAGCGGCCTTTCGAGTTCTTACAGCGAGGTGTAGCACGAACCATTGTTGGATTTGCCTCCGATTTATGGAAACTAAAATTGGGACGAATGTTTCATCGTATCCAGGTGCTTTTTGGTTTACGAAAAGATCCCTACGATACGTTCACTTGGATATTGAACAACAGCAGACACAGTGAATCGGAACTAACGGTCTTTTTCTTATTGGGAGAAGGCTTTTCTTTTCGGGAGGACTTTAATACGAAAAGGGAACGTTTTCAACGATTGGTGAAATATGTCAACGATTATAAAGAGGTGGGACTGGTATTCTCCTTTCATTCTTTAAATGACTACGAGAAATTAAAGGAAGAAAAGGAAATGTTGGAAGATTTGACCCATCGTACTCTTAAAAGTTCCTTCAACGACCGACAGTTGGTGAATTTACCCACCATCTATCGTCACCTTTTGGAGCTGGAGGTAGAAAGGGACTATACCCTTTTTTATTTCGATGAAATCGGCTTTCGGGCAGGTACATGTACTCCTTTTTTGTTTTACGATTTGGACTATGAGGTGAAAACCCCACTCGTTTTACAGCCGGTTATTGGTAAATCCCTAAGCTTGAAGTTCGGTAAAGAATCGGATGTTGAGGGACGCATCATGGCGATATATCGAAAAGTTCAATCCCTAAATGGGTGTTTTTCTTTCCAATTTTCAAACCGAGACTTCGAACCCAAGAAGCAAAATAAAACTTGGCGTTATCTTTATTCCGAAATATTCAATACTCATGCGTGATATTATCAAGCATATTTTTTTCGATTTAGACCATACCCTTTGGGATTTCGATCGCAATTCGAAATTGGCATTCATGCGAATGTTCGAAAAACATGGGATTCGATTGGATCTGGAGGAATTCATCACGGTATATGAACCCATTAATTTCAACTATTGGAAATTGTATCGGGAAAATCGAATAAGTAAACAGGATTTACGGCGTGGGCGATTTTCGGATACTTTCGAACTATTCAATATTCATTACGATAACTTTGAACTGGATATTTTAGCCACTTCCTATATCGATGAACTTCCCAAGGACAATCATCTTTTCGAAGGAACACTAGATGTATTGAGCTATCTTTCAGAACGATATATACTTCATATTATCACCAATGGTTTTGAAGAGGTACAGCATAAGAAACTTCAAAATAGCGGCATCACCAACTACTTTAAAACGGTAACCACCTCCGAAGAGGTAGGGTTAAAGAAGCCTCATCCTGTTATATTCGAAAGGGCCCTCGAAAAAGCCATGGCCAAAGCGCCTGAAAGCCTTATGGTTGGGGATACATTCGAAGCCGATATTTTGGGTGCAGAAGGAGTGGGGATGCATACGCTCTATTTCAATTACCGGGAAGAGGTGATTCCAAAGCGTTACCTCAAGGTAGACAGCCTCTTGGAATTGAAAAACCATCTCTAGGTATACGAATTTCCTTTCCGCCTGCGTTAACTAATTAAATTGCCTCATGAAAAAGAACCTACTTCCCCTATTGCTAGGGGTGCTATCGAGTATTGTATTGTTCTCCTGCGTTAGGGATACCGATTTCTCCCAAGCCGAAGAAGTTGCACTCACCCCAATAGTGGAACTGAATCTCATTCATTTCGATTTGGACGCAGGAGAATTTTACGATTCTCTAAATGATCTTCCAAGACTTACGGTAGTCGATACCACTGAAATTCGTTTTTTGGACGATACGGAAACTCAGGAAAGCCTACAAAAGGCTGATTTTCTGTTTTTGTTTACAAACAGCATTGAACGTTCGTTTACTGCCGATTTCACCTTTATTAGTGAGATGGGTAATCCTACCTATAGTGCTTCCACTGAGGTTTCGGCTGGCACTGTGTCACAACCTATTGAAACAGAATTCATAGAAGTTGTTGAATCCGAAGATCTTATTAATCTCACCCAGGCGAATAGGGTAGTGGTGACGGTAACCATTCCGTCTGCGGATGCTTCCCTTGAGGGACATTTAAACCTGAAATCGAAAACGACTTATTATCTAGAAATCAAGGAGCGCGATTAATACCATGAAAGTTATCGTTGTTTTATTTGTCGCTTTCGGGCTAGGAACTGGCATGGCTCAAAATAAGCAAGTATTGTACGGACTAGAGGAAGTGCCGCAATCGTTATTGTTAAACCCGGGTGGAAAAGTGCTCCAAAAGATGCATTTCGGCATTCCATTTTTATCTCATTTGCATTTGAATGGAGGTAGTTCTGGCGTTAGTGTCTATGATATCTTCGGATCTACAGGAGAAGACATCAACAACAAAATTGAGCGAAAAATTTTCGAAATGTCCGACAAGGATTTTTTTACGGCCACCCAACAATGGGAGTTATTTCAGTTCGGCTGGATGAATCGACAAGGTCTTTATTTTTCAGGGGGTATCTACCAGGAATTTGATTTCATAAGTTATTTTCCTAGAGACTTGGCCATTTTGGCTTGGGAGGGCAATGCTAATTATTTGGACTATCCTTTCGATTTGGGACAAATAAGTGCCACAGCAGACGTATTAATGGTCTACCATTTTGGTATTAATAAAGCCCTTTCCAATAGTCTGACGGTAGGCGGAAGGTTTAAATTGTATTCTGGAATAATGAATTTGCGAAGCACCAATAATCAAGGAACATTCACCACTTCACTAGCGGAGGCCGATGGGACCAATATTTATGAGCATCGTTTGGAAGCTGCCGATATTCGTGTACAAACCTCTGGAATTGCCTCCTTGGAGGATGGGGTTTCTACGGGCACTTTCCTTGGAAGGGCCCTTTTTGGGGGAAGTCTGGGAATAGGATTGGATTTGGGAGCCACCTATGATATCAATGAAGATTGGACAGCCAGCATGAGCTTTTTGGATATTGGGGTGATGTTCCAATCGAAGAATGTAGAAACCTATCACGCCTATGGCTCTTATGATCTTGAGGGTATTGAACTATTGTTTCCGCCCTTAAGTGATGGCGAACCAACGAATCCGTATTATGATGATTTAGAGGATGAGCTAGAACAAGAAGTGCCTATAGATACGTTAACCAATGCCTATAGCCATATGCGTCCTCTAAAATGGAATGCGAGTTTGAAATACCAATTTGGGAAAACAGCATCAGGCGCTAAGGAATGCGATTGTCTGAATCAAGGAGGTGCTATAGATCGAGAGCAGGCAGTGGGGATGCAGTTGTATTCAATCTTTCGGCCTAAGGGGCCACAATGGGCAGGGACACTGTTTTACTATAGAAAATGGTTCCCGTATTTGGCGACAAAGATCTCGTATACTGTAGATGCTTTCTCTTTCAGTAATTTAGGATTGGGATTGGTGGGCGATTTTGGGAAATTCAATGTTTATTTGGCTATGGATAATATAGGTTCTTACGGAAACCTAGCAAAGGCAAAAAGTGTATCTTTGCAGCTAGGATTCAATATAAAATTCCAGCAAGAATGAAAAAACTGTTAATCGCCCTTGTCATCGTTCTCACCGCTTTACCTTCTGTATACGCACAAACGGAACGACTGAATGATTATAGTTTTGTTGTCGTACCAAAACGTTTCGATTTTCAATTCCAGGAAGATCAGTACCAATTGAATTCTTTATTGAAATTTTTGTTCAATAAATATGGATTTCATGCTTATTTTGAAAATGAACTACCCAACACCAGTCGATGCGACGGACTTTGGGCTGACGTACAAGGGAAGCCCGGCTTCATTTGGAATGAGATTGTGATTTATCTGAAGGATTGTGATGGGGTAATCATGTATAAATCTTCTGTTGGAAAGAGTAAGTTAAAGGAATATGACGCCGCTTATAATGAATCCCTTCGTATGGCATTTGAAAGTATTTCTATGCTTGGGGTTCAACAAAAGGACATCAAACTTTTAATTGCATCGGAAGAAAATACCACCGAGTCTTCCCAAACCAAAAAGGAGGTTATCAAAAAGGAAGAACCTGTTATTGCTGGAAACCTAAATTTACCAACATCCACCTATACTAATTATACCTCCGGAAGCAAAACCTATCTCTTAAAAAAGACTAAAGAAGGTTACACCTTTTATCAAGAGCATTCCGATGCAGAAGAGGGCTTGTCTTATGTTGGAAAGCTATTTTTGGTTGAAGGCGCTTTGTTTTTCGAGGATGCCGATAAAACCAGATATGTGGCAGAATTCGACAGCAATGCAAATATGACCTTAAGTAGGGATGGGGTAAGTAAGACCTATTCCAAAAATTAAAAATCGTATTTGTCTTTCCAAAGCTGCGTAAGATACTCCCGCAATTTAGCCTCTCTAGGATTATTCCCTGGTTGGTAAAAACTAGCACCGCTTATTTCTTTGGGTAAAAATTCGTGTGGAACAAAATTACCTTCAAAATCGTGGGCATATTGATAATCGTCCCCATAGCCTAATTCTTTCATAAGCTTTGTAGGGGCGTTTCTAAGGGATAAGGGTACAGATAGGTCTCCCGTTTGTTTTACGGCAGCTTGAGCCTTCTTAATGGCCATATACGAGGCATTGCTCTTGGGAGAGGTTGCCAAATACACCGTGCATTCGCTTAATAGAATGCGTGATTCAGGATAACCAATGGTATGTACTGCCTGAAAAGTGGCATTTGCCAATACTAAGGCCGTAGGATTTGCTAAACCGATATCTTCTGAAGCAAGAATGAGCAAACGACGGGCAATAAATTTTACATCTTCACCTCCTTCAATCATTCGCGCTAGCCAATACACAGCGGCATTGGGATCACTTCCGCGTATCGATTTAATGAAAGCAGAAATGATATCATAATGTTGTTCCCCAGTTTTATCATACAATACCGTGTTTTGTTGGGCCTTCTCAAAAACCATATCGTTCGTTATGACAACGGTTTCTGCATCTTCCGAAAGTACAACCAGTTCTAGGGTATTGAGTAATTTACGGGCATCTCCACCCGACAAACGAAGTAGGGCTTCCGATTCCTTCAGGGTGACCTTCTTTTTGGTTAGAAGTGGGTCGGTACTCAAAGCGCGTGTCAATAAAGTGGAAAGGTCTTCTTTATTGAAAGGTTCCAGTACATATACCTGACAACGCGACAAGAGAGCAGGGATGACTTCGAAGCTGGGATTTTCAGTCGTTGCTCCAATTAGCGTAATCCATCCCTTTTCCACTGCTCCCAATAACGAATCCTGCTGTGATTTGGAGAAACGATGAATTTCATCAATAAAAAGAATTGGATTTTGTGTGGTGAAGAGTCCATCCCCTTTTTTGGCTTTCTGTATTACTTCGCGCACGGCCGCCACCCCACTGTCAATCGCACTGAGGGTATAGAAAGGGCGATCCGATTCATTGGCCAAGAGCTGGGCCAAAGTGGTTTTTCCAGTACCTGGCGGACCCCAAAAAATCATAGAAGAGAGCATACCTGATTTAATTTGCGGCGTCAGGGATCCTTTCGGTCCAACGAGATGTTGCTGGCTGATGTATTCGTCCAAATTCTTTGGACGCATCCGTTCGGCTAAGGGTGTACTCATCCTATAAAATTACCATTTTTTTGGTGCGGAAAAACTGCCAAATTAGCATAAATACATTTTAGGATTGTTTTTTGTAGCTTCGAAGTTATGGAACGAAAAGATCCCTTGAAATTTACTCCGGAAGTCATTATGATACCCTTATTGGCCATACTGGCCCTTTGGTTTGTTTTCTGGCTGGAAGCACGCTTTGGGATTCGTTTTGTTCGTTGGGGAATCTATCCCTTAAAAATGGAAGGATTAAAGGGGATTCTCTTTGGGCCTTTTATTCATAGTGGTGTAAAACACCTCTTCAACAACACGATCCCCCTTTTTGTATTGATGGCGGCCTTATTTTATTTCTACCATCCAGTTCGATGGAAGGTGTTGTTACTAGGGGGGCTGTTTACTGGTATTGCTACTTGGTTCATTGCCCGACCTGCTTGGCATATAGGTGCTAGCGGCGTTATTTATATGCTAGCGGCTTTTCTGTTTTTTCGTGGAATTTTCAGCCGCCAATTTCAGCTCACAGCACTTTCCCTCTTGGTAGTATTCCTTTATGGCGGAATGTTATGGTATTTATTTCCTATCGATCCTAAGATTTCTTGGGAAGGCCATCTTTCTGGATTTTTCGTTGGATTTGCCTTGGCTTTGGTTTTTCGAAAGAGTCATGTGAAGAATAAGAAATACGAATGGGAAAAGGAGGATTACGATTCGGAAAACGACCCTTTTTTACGACATTTCGATGAGGAGGGTAATTTTATTGAGAACCTAAATACAGAGGAAGACGTATCACAAGAATCGGATACCCCAGTTTCTAAGCGTCCTATTAAAATTGTCTATCAATACCGATCGGAAAAAAAAAGAAACGATAGTGAAAATTATGACGTTCGTTGACGAACGATTTCATATAACATGGCCCCACACGCAACCGAAACGTTTAGTGAATTGATTTCTCCCAAGAGGGGTAATGCTACTTGTTCATCTAACAAGGGCAGCACCGATTTGGTAATTCCTTTTCCTTCAGATCCCATGATTAACGCAAGAGGTTGCGTTAGATTCGATTCATAGATCGTATTGTTCGATTTTTCCGACGCTCCAACAACTTTGATCCCCGACCCCTGTAAATAAAAGATAGCATCCTTAATATGGTCTACCTTACAAATGGGAAGGTTAAAAATGGCACCGGCAGAAGTCTTTACGGTATCGGCACTCACTGGAGCACCGCCTTTCTTTTGAATGATAATGGCATCTACACCCGTACATTCTGCAGTTCGAATGATAGCGCCAAAATTACGTACATCGGTTACTTGATCGAGGATTAGAAAAAGAGGTGCTTTGTCGCCGGATAGCACAGACGCTACTATGGTTTCAAGACTCGGAAACTCTATGGGAGAAACAAAAGCAACCACACCTTGATGGTTAGAGCGAGTTAGTTTATCTAATTTCTCCTGAGGTACCCAATTTACCGTGCAATTAATCTTTTCAGCCAAAGGAATGATAAGATCCAACTTCGATCTGTCGATACCTTTCTGAATAAATAGCTTGTCGATGTTTTGTTCCGACTTCAGTGCTTCTACTACCGGGTAGACACCAAAGATATATTCTTCTTTTTTCATGGTATAGGATAAAAAAAGAGGCTGTCATTGGACAGCCTCTTTCTATATTGTGTGTGATAAATTACTTGATCACTTTAACAGTTCCCTCAGTACCGTTGATGTTTACTTTTACGAAGTAAGCACCGCTAGCCATTTGAGACATGTCAACTGAAGAAGTCATAGCGTCAACTTTAGCACTGTAAACTTCTTGTCCAAGGATGTTATAGATAGCAACTGAATTGATAGCTTGGTTAGCTTTCAAGTTCAATACATCGTTAACAGGGTTTGGATAAGCTGAGAAACCGTAAGAAGCGAAATCATTTACACCAGCAATTTCGTCAGTGTAAATTACATCGTCCACCCAGTAAAGGTTGTTTGCTGAGATAGAGAAGAAGTCGATTCCACCTAAGCTAGTTGGTACAGTACCAGCAGCATCAGTAAACGGAGTTCCAGCAGGAAGTACGTTAGCTCCAGCGATATCCAACTGACAAGTAGCCAAAGACATACCAGCAGAAATATCAACAGCTAGGTATACATCAAACCACTCATCATGAGGGAAAGAGAAAGTTACAGGAGCACCTGGGCAGTCGTCGATCAAACCTTGTCCTGGGCTAGCCAAGTCTTGGTTGAAGAAGAAGTTACCCATGATCCACTCACCAGCACCAATCGGCACAGTACCTTGAAGGTTCCAGTAAGCTTCCTGTCCAGAAGGAACGTACATAGAGAATGTCAAGTACCATTGTCCGAAAATTTTGTTTTGAAGATCAAGAACAGCATCGGTAGTGGTATCATCAGGAATAAGACCTGATTTAGATCCGGATTGAGCGTGAGTATCAGATGACATGATGGCGCATCCAGCACCTCCACCACAACCCCAGTCTGTCCACCAATCTCCAGAGATAGGCTGACCTACAGTGTAGCTTTCCATATCGTCGGTAAATTGCGCATTAACGCCAGATACAAACATCACAAGCAATGCAACTAGAAAATAATTTTTTCTCATAATGACTATAAATTTAAAGTTTAATAATCTCAAAGATATAAAAAATATTTTATTAGTGTTTCTTTTTGTTTTTTTTTTCAAACAAAGAAAAAGGGGCAAAAAGCCCCTTTTATCTATGATTATTTATTCGCCATTAGATAGGTAAGAAAATAATTCTGTAGCTATATGGAGAATTGAAGTAAATACCACCAGAAATGGTAGCACCTACATTGGTGTCGGTATAAATGGAACCATCTGCCATTTCCAATTCCAATCGAAGGTTGATGAAACTAGGAACAGGTAAAGTAGCCAATTCGTAGATGTCGGCAATTCCTTGAGTTGGAATGTTTACATCCATTCTTGGCAATCCATTAGAAGATAGTTCAAACATGCTTGGGTCGAAAGTAATCAATAGATTCTCTGGAATATCCCCGCCATCGTCAGTCATAACAGGGTTTACCAAATCTTGATCTTCATACAAACGCACGTAGGCTCGAACTTCTTTGAAATCAGGAACGTAACTGCCGTTACCTTGTTGAATTTCAATCGTCATTGCGATGAAATTGTTCACTGGGTTGGTTAAAGAAACCAAATCCTGTGGTGAATTCACGGTACGAATTACTGCTCCAGATTCTGTATCTACTGTATCGTATACTTGATCGATTAGAGCTTCTGAATCGCTACAAGAGGTGAAGCTAACCAAAAGACCTAATACTACTATTTTAACTATGTTTTTCATACGTTTCATTTTTTAAAATTAGTTGGCTGGTGGGAAATTCGGGAATGCTGGATTGTTATCCCAGAATACCTGTACAGCAACATTTGGCTTTTGAGTGATATTGCTATTTACGTTAGCTTCGTTAGCAGGATAGAAGAAAGAACGGATGAACGCTCCTGGATTTGGATCGATAACATACTGAACTTTTTGAGGATATCCTGTTCTTCTGTAGAAGTTGTAAGCACCAATTCCGCTACCGAACTGAGAGATAAGTACCTGTTCGCCAAGAACTTCCCACTTTTGAGAGGTTCCACCATTGTTGAAAGATCCAACAATACCGCTGATATAGGAATTTACTTCTCCGCCAGTAGGGAAAAAGTCTGAGTTAGCTTCAGGATCCAAAGATCCGAAAGACTGAACTTTGTTAATGTGCTTAGTTAGTGCGTTGTTCAAGAAATTAGCAGCAGCACCCGCATTACCTTGATCTAAGGCAGCTTCAGCTTTCATCAAGTCTACCCAAGCAGCAAGCATGATAGGAACTACACCGGCACCACCTCCACCGTCGCCAATAGCAACAGGAGAGAATTCATCTCCGTCGAAACGTCCACCAGCAGGGTATACACCATTAACAGTTCTTTGGAATCCGTCTGGTGGAATACCTTCAGCATTACCATGATCACGTCCCCAGTATCCATCTTCTACTGAACAGAAAATCATATCAGCAGGGAAGTGGGTAGGTCTTGGAGCTACAGAACAAGTTAGTGTCGTTTGGTTTCCATCAGGATCACAAGAAGCTCCAGGAGTACAATCGGTTTGACGATAGTAGTAGTAACGGATACGAGGATCGTTCAACGTTAACATTTTGTTCATCAACCATACAGACTCATAAGTTCCTGCACCAGAAACGTTGTAGTCAGCACTGTAGGCAGGGTGACGAGTGTCAGGGTTCAATTCGTTAAC
>CAZOSF010000002.1:0-31550 GCA_964582415.1 uncultured Alteromonas sp. | reverse complement strand
AGCTTCTTGCTCTTCAGCAATGGTTGAAGCAGCTTTAATGTCTGAAAACATTTGGGCATAGGCCAAACTCCATTCCCCATCCAATACGGCTGGTTCATAGTTGTTAACGTATGTACGACCAAACATGTAGTTTACACGCGTTACTTCGGCGTCATTGTTACCAATCTGTCTCATAAAGCTCGCGAAATCCAATTGAATCTCGTTTAGGAAACGATCCAAGCTAGCAGACTCGATAGTAACGTTATTTGGGTCATCTAACAAATCCAGCTCGGTAGTTTCACAGGAAGTGAAAACTAATCCGCCTGCCAGAAGTAGATAGGAAAATAATTTACTGATATTTTTCATCTCTAATTTTTTTTAAGGTTTAAAATGTAGCATTTACGCTAAATCCATATCTCTTGCTACTTGGTCCTGTTAGGAATTCAAATCCTTGACCGTTACCAGCACCAAGACCGGTAGTGTTAGGATCGAAGTTAACACCATCAGGAGTATTGTAAGCATCATACCATAGGTTGAATCCGCTTACTTTGAAAGTTACGGAACCGAATGGTGTTCTTTCTAACATTTTGGAAGATAAGCTGTATGCTAATGAAACTTCTTGCAAACGGATTACAGAAGCATCGTATACAGACAGTTCGTCGGCGGCACTAGCAAATCCGTTGGTGAAGTAGAAATCAGAGTTGTTGATCTGTACAGTGTTTGGAAGACCGGTATCTTGGTTAACACCATCAAGGATGTAAGTTCCAAGACGATCTTCGGTATCGGTAGTCAAACCACGACCCATCAAGGTAGCCACATAAGTAGAGTAGATATCTCCACCAGAAACGTGGTTGAATTGAGCGGTCAAGGTGATACCTTTCCAGGACATAGTACTGATATAGTTCATGATGAAATCAGGGTTGGCATCACCAATTTTTGGTACCAAACCGTTCTCATCGGTAGTTTCAGCTACGTAGTTACCAGCGGCGTCAACGATAAGGTTACCGTTTTCATCACGTGCAACACGGGCACCATAAAGAGCTCCAAGAGGATCTCCTACAGTAGCGAAGTTTCCAAGGTTAGTGAAACCAGCGTACACTACTTGGTCTGTGTCTTGTCCAAGATCGATTACCTCACTTTCAAAAGAAGTATAGTTCACGTTTAATTTCCAGTCGAAGCCACCAGTATTACTCTTGAAGATGTTCAATCCAAGATCCGCTTCGATACCCCAAGACTGAATCTCACCAATGTTATTATCGATGAAAGATGCCCCAGTTGAAGTTGGGATAGGTTGATCCTCAACAATCAAATCGTTGGTAGTTCTTGTAAAGTAAGAGAAGTCGAAAGTCAAACGGTTGAAAAGGTTACCCTCAGCACCGAATTCCAATTCTTCGAAAAGCTCAGGCTTAATACCTGGGTTACCGATGGATTGGTTGGTAGTGTTAGAGGTAACATCATTTGTTCCGTCGTTCCAAGCTTGCGTGTTCAAGTCAACCAAAGTTACGGTTGGATAACCTGTAACGAAGTTAGCTGAAGTTCCGTAACCAGCACGAAGTTTCAAGTACTTGATACCATTGTCGGAAGCAAGACCTTCGATGGCACTGGTTGGGATGATAGAAACACTGGCAGATGGGTAGAACAAAGAGTTTTCGTTCGAGTTAGAAACCCAGTCATTACGACCGGATAAGTTAACGAAGAACCAGTTATCCCAATCCAAAAGCAACTGTCCGAATACACCGATAATGTTTCTTCTTTGGTTGAATTGGATTTGTTGTCTTTCAACGAAACCAGAGTGATCGAAGAATCCGAAAACTTGTTGTTGGGAGCTTCTAAGTCCAAAACGACGGTAGTCGATACTGTTGGAAGTAGCCCCTAAGGTAAAGCTCATGTTCAATTTCTCATTCAAGAAGCTGAAGTTGTTACCAGAGAAAACCAAACGGTGGTCGTAAATAGTGTTGGTAGTATTGATGGTTTCATAGAAACCACTATCAACTCCAATATCTCCAGTTACACCACCCCGGTTCTGACGGTTTACTGAGTCTTCAGAATAGGTATCGATACTCGCTTGGTAGAATACGTTGAAGTGCTCATCGAAGTTATAGTCGATAGCAGCGTATCCATTCAAACGGTTCACCAACTGTGAGAAACGAGCATTCTTTACCGTCCAAAGAGGGTGCTGAATTGCGTTGTCATCACGATAGTAGATGCTGGAACCATCAGGAAGTTCGTAGGGTAATTCAAAGAAATCGATGTTTCTAGGAGTGTAGAAAAGGTCACCAAAGATAGAAGAACCAGCCCCGAAGATACTACTACCAAAAGAAGCAGCTACTGGAGGGGTTTTTAAATCTGTTTTGGTATAGGTCATCGAACCACGGATGCTGAAGTTGTTGTTCAATTTAGCATCACCAGAAATGGTCAAGTTGTTACGCTTAACGTTATTTCCAGGGGTAAAACCATCTTCGTCTAGGTTACTGAAAACAGTACCGTATCCGAAACGACCATCTTCACTTCTTCCTCTAGCACTTACTGAAACAGTTCTTGCGATTCCTTTTCTAAAGAATTCTTCTACACTGTTTCTTGGTTTCCAATCATAACGCTCTCCTTCATATTGTGCTTGGAAATCAGGATAATTGGTTCCAAGGAAAGCTGAACTTGAATAAGGGTGTTCTACTGTACCATCAGCATCGAAAGCTGGATCAGCTCCCCATCCACCTAGGCCGTCACGGTAGAAACCTGGACCCCAGTTACTGTAGAACCATCCGAAGGCCTGGTCGAAACCACCTCCGTATTTGTTTTGGTAATCAGGTAGGATAGACACCTCGTTCACGAATACGGAAGAAGAAACTTCAATTTCTTGCTTCGCATTTCTTTGGGCGCCACTACCGGTTTTAGTAGTAATAAGGATTACCCCGTTACGTCCTTGGGTACCATAAAGGGTGGTAGCCGCAAGACCTTTCAAGATATCCACACGCTCGATGTTGTTCGGGTCGATATCAAAAGAACGGCTAGATCCCATGTTACCATCCACGAAGTCACCAGATTCGTTGGTATCGTTACTAATTGGCACACCATCGATTACGTACAGGGCGTTGTTGTCACCGGTAAAGGAGTTTGTACCACGAATAATTACTTTGTTGGCAGAACCGGATAGACCGTTTTGAGTGGTGATGTTGATACCTGCAGCTTTACCGGTAAGAACACGGGTCAAGTCGGTCTGAGGACTTTCTTTAATCGATTCCTGCTGAATGGAGGATACCGAATAACCCAATGCTTTCTTTTCTTTCTTAACGGCGAAACCGGTAACAACCACTTCGTTCAATACCGAAGCGTCCAGTTCCATAGAGAAGGAAATGTTGGAAGTGGCAGCAGAAACGGCACGTTCTACTGATTTGTATCCAACATAGCTGTATACCAATGTTTGCCCAGTGTTTACTGATACGGAATAATTTCCGTCAAAGTCAGTCTGGGTACCAGTGGTAGTCCCTTTTACAATAACATTGACTCCGGGAAGGGGCAGGTTGTTTTCATCCAGCACCGTACCAGAGACAGTTTTTTCTTGTGCGAACGTAAGTTGCACTACAAACGCTAGTAATAGCGTTAAAAATCCACTAAACTTTGTTCTCATTTTATAATTTATTTGAATTAGCCAATGCCAAAAATCACAATAAAAAGTTAAATACACAACTTTTTAAACTTAAATTTTGCTTTTTCATCAACGGAAAGTTACCCTAATGTTAAGCCCTCCGGCCATTTTTAAGGATTCTATTTTGCATTAATTTTTTTTACGAATGATATCATAAAAAAAGGCACCCAACTGGGTGCCTTTTTTAAGATATAAGAAGTCGACTTAATTGTTCGATTTTAGCGAAACAACATATCTCTTACCGGAAGTTACATCAGCCGTAGATTGAAAGGCAATCACAAGGTTCTGAAAGTCTTCCGAAGAAATTGAATTATTTACGGCGCTGAACGCCAAGACTCCCGAACGCTCATTCGCAGGCACCAATACTTCTGTTTCTATAGTATAGTTGTCTGGAGTAAGCGTTGTTTCTTCCTCTATCACCACCACAGTGAACGTTCTGTCTGAACTGGATACTGAGGTCACAAAAAATGGCACAGGGAAATACGGAATGGTTCCTCCCTGAGGAAGTGATAGTTCAAGAGGCGGACTGGTAAATCCTATGGTCGCACCACGTTCTGAATCATAATCGTCATAACTGTCACGACAAGAGGTGCTTACCAAAGCCATCGCAACAACTAATAATGCTATAATTGATTTTTTCATACTCGTTTCGTTTTAAGGTTTAGTAACCTGGGTTTTGTTGCAGGTTTGGATTCACATCTAAAGATCCTTGAGCGATTGGCAACTGGAATTTGTTGCTGCCTGCTGGCAAGTTCAATACGTCTGAAGGAGTTCCAGACCCATCGGCTACGTCTCCAGCGTTAGTTCTAGAGATGGCTTCACCCCATCGCTTAATATCGAAGAAGCGTTGGTATTCGAAAGCAAACTCCAATCTTCTCTCTAACTTAATGGCATCAAGAAGGGCGGCTCCAGTTTCACCATTTGGTGCGTTCAAGTAACGCTTAGAACGTACTTGGTTCAAAGCATCACGAGCAGCAGTTTCATTGCCTAGACGGTAAAGGGCTTCAGCCTTGTTCAATTGAGCTTCAGCAGCACGAAGGATTTTGTAATCTACCACACCTGGCTGACCCCCTGGACGGGAGAACAATTTCTTGATCCCGTTGAACTCGGTAGTAATTCCAGAAGAAGTTACAGATCCATCGAAAATATAAGCTTCCTTACGAATGTCATCCTCTGCATAAAGGTTGGTCAATTCGAAAGAGGCCACATATTCAGGAATTAAAGAAGTTACACCTCCTTGACTCCAGCAAACACCGATGTTGTTTCCAAGAATCGGTTGTTCGTTTGGAATGTAGAAAATCAATCCAGCTCTGCTGGTATCTTCCCAAACACCAACGATGTCATCACGACCAGCTACTGGTGTGCTAACGGCATTGGCAGCATCCACAGCCTTTTGCCATTCTCCCATATATAGGTAAACACGCGATAGCAATAGGTTAACAGCGTCTCTGTTCAAACGTCCTTCCGGGTTTACCGTGTTGATACCATCACGAGCATCCAAAAGGTCTGCTACGATGAAATCATAGGTCTCAGCAACAGTGTTTCTAGATGGTTCGGCATTTGGATCCGCTTCAAACATATACGCTACCCCTAAACTTGAAGCAGCATCACCTTGTGTTGGGATTTTTGCAAACAAAGCAGCAATGTTAAAATGAGCTAAAGCGCGTAATGCTTTTGCTTCAGCAACGATGTTGTCTTTGTTCTCACCTTCAAAGCCTTCAGCATATTTTAAAATCTGGTTGGCTCTGTAAACAAGGGTATATGCATTTTGATACGTTGCTTGCATGGTTGAATTGGCAGCATATTGCCAGTTATGCAAGGTTCGTTTTGTGGTACGACCATATTGTGATAAGGTCGCATTATCAGACATTACATCTGGAGCGCTCAACATAGAACCCGCATCACTACCGCCATAGAAGGCAGCTGCGGTTAGTTGTAGATACACCCCACGAATCCCGTTTTCAAAATCTTGGGCCGTCGTAAAGGCGTTCGCCGTGGCGAATTCATCGTATGGAAGTTGATCCAATTGGTTATCACACGAAGTGGTCAATCCGAACGCAAGAATCGCTATAAATAGATATTTCAAATTTTTCATATTCATTTTTTTAGAAAGTTACATCCAATCCAATCTGAACGGATCTAGTGTTTGGATAACTATATAAAGTAGCTTCCCCTGGTGCCACACTGTTCGCATAGCTAATAGTTTCACCTGAAGAAATACCTACTTCAGGATCTCCAAAGAATTTAGAGAAAGTCAAAAGGTTCTGACCTTGAACATACAATCTTAATCTCTTGAATGGAGTATTGTCAAGGGCTCTGTCGTTGAAATCGTAAGACAAGGTAATGTTACGCATTCTGATATAATCCCCTTTTTCAAGGAAACGGTCAGAGTTCACGGCACCTAATTCTTCTTGAGAGATCAATGGGCTTGGGTGAACGTTGGTATCACCGGGTTGTCTCCAATAATTGAAAGCGTCAACTGCTTGATTGTCATCGATGTTGAATCCATCGGAAATCAAGTTAGACTTTACAAAGTTGTTGATCCAGTTACCTGCCTTGAAAACAAAATCAGCACGCAATCCGAATCCTTTGTATTTCATGTTGGTGAAGAAACCACCTTCTTTATCAGCGATGGTAGATTTTCCTTGAAGTACACGGTTTTCGTCTTCGTCTTCTGGAAGATCAAATGCACGGTAGGTGTTTCCGTCGGCACCATAGTACAATGGAGCACCCGTTGCTGGGTCGACCCCTGCATAACGCACCAAGAAATGTTCGTTGATCTTAGCACCTTCTCTCCATAGGATGTTGAAAGCGTTACCTGGCGCTACGTCTTCGCCGTCAGGTAATTCCAAAATTTGGTGATCTAGGAATACAATGTTTCCTCCGAGAGTCCAAGTGAAATCTTTAGATCGGAATACATCTCCTTGAAGAGAGATTTCCAAACCTTTGTTTTCGATTTTACCAAGGTTGCCAAATACAAATCCAACCCCGGATTCATCAGCACGTGGTACAGAGAACAATAGATCTTCTGTAGTTCTGATGAAGTAATCGGTAACTCCACGTACTCTACGGTCGAACAAGTTGAATTCCAAACCGAAGTTAGTGGTAGTGGTCGTTTCCCATTTCAAATCGGGGTTTCCGATGTTGGAAGGAATGGTAGCTGAACCACCTGGGTATGCATCGAAAGCTACGTTGTCTTGAGCGGCATAACGAGAGATACCATCTCGGTTACCCGTGGTACCGTAAGAAACACGAAGTTTCAAATCGTTGATAGCTTTAACATTGAAGAAGTTTTCTTTGGCGATGTTCCAACCTAAACTTCCACTATAGAAAAGTCCGAAGCGGTTATCAGCACCGAAGTTAGACGAACCGTCATAACGAACAGAACCAGAAGCCAAATATTTTTCTTGGTAGTCATAATCGGCAAAGAATCCATAAGACAACAAGGTCAATTTGTTGCGGGTAGTGTTACCGGCGGTTAATTGAGCACCATTGATCTGAGTGGTTAACTCTGCAGAAGGGAAACCAATGCTTCTAACCAAATAACCATTATTTTCGTTATAGTTGAATTCGTAAAGACCCAACAAATCTAAGTGGTGGTTATCGGTGTTTAAGCTATATCCCAAACGGTTACTGATGGTGATATCGTAACGATAGGTACCAGTATCCAATTTGTTACCTGGGTTGTTAGGGTCTCCAATAATGGAATCCAAAATTCCTCCAGGCTTAGAGTAACTTTCAGTACGTCTGTTGATGCTGTTAGCGGCAACGCCAAAGGTATAGCTTACATTTTTGAATAAGCTAGCGGTAGCGTTTACAGATCCCAACCAGTTGTTTTGAATAGCAATCGCTGGTTCAGACAACAAGGCACCTCTTACGTTGAAGGTGGTGTGTGTTGGGTTGTATACGGGGTTACCATTCTCATCCAATTGGATGGAACCATCATCGTTCAAGATAAATTCCGTTTCGTAAGCGTTGTAATCATACATGGCACGGAATGGGTTCTGAACGTTGTTACGGTCACGAGGCTCATCGGAAGTAGAACGAGAGTACCCTACATTTACACCGATGGTCAACCAATCTTTAGCATCGAAATTCAAGTTTAAACGGCTGCTGATACGCTCGAAACCATCAATCTGATCGATGATCCCTGTGTTGCGGTCATGTCCTACAGAGAAATAGTAGTCCATTCGCTCACTACCACCTGAAATACTAACGTTGTTGTTTTGGATGATACCTTCTTTTAACATCAAATCTTCCCAATCGGTTTCATAATCCAAAAGGAATTGACGCTCTTCAGAACCAGGTTGAGTAGTTACACCAGGAAGGTTTCCTGCCGCACTAACACCTAAAGCATATAATTCAGCTTCATACTGGAACTTTTGCTCGGCATTCATCACCTTGAAATTCGGATTTACGCGAGATACAACCCCGTAACGAGAAGTGAATCGAATGCTGGCATCACCATCACGCTTACCGGATTTAGTGGTGATTACAACAACCCCACTAGCACCCCTGGACCCATAACGAGCCGTAGTGGCAGCATCCTTAAGTACGGTAATGTTTTCAATATCCTCATTGGGGATGTTCGCCAAATCTTCCTCACGGATGATAGCACCATCCACCACATAAAGTGGAGAAGAAGCACCTGCCGTCAACGATCCAATACCTCGGATACGAACGAACGCTCCCTGTCCCGGTTTACCGTTTGCTGCTGTAACCTGAACCCCTGCTGCTTTACCTTGAAGCAAGTTGTCTACACTGGTTACAGGGCTCAACTCTGCAATTTCTGCAGAACTGATGGAAACGGAAGATGAGGCCTGTACTGTTTGATTTCTTCGAGAATATCCAGTAATCACAACTTCGGTAAGTTGGGTACCTGCTTCCATCTGTACGTTAACAGTCGCGGTGGTAGCGGTTACTGGAATTTCTTTGGATTGGAAACCTACATAACTGAACACCAAGACCTGGCCTACGTTAGCCGTGATGGTATAGTTACCATCGAAATCGGATTGGGTTCCGTTTGTTGTTTCCTTAATAATGACGTTCGCACCAGGTAGGGGAACACCCGTGTCGTCTGTAATGGTTCCAGTGATGGTCTTCTCCTGAGCGAAGCCAAACTGTACCACTAGCGCAAATAGACACGCCAAATAGAGATGTAGTTTGTGTTTCATAAAAAATAAATTTTTGTTCAAAATTCGTAATAAATTGTTAAACCCACAATAAATAAAAGTCCTTTAACTTAAATATTTGTGAATTCTTATCGGTGATTACTAAAAATTCGTGACGAAAAGCAGGTGGACTTTGGTCTGGCCGAAGTCCAAATTTTGATTCTTTGCAAACCCATTGGCAATATTCAATTTTAAGATTCCCGACCGCGTATTTAAACCCAATCCGAATCCAAAACTGTATAATTCTTCCTGCTGATCAAAAACCTCATTTTCAAAATAACCAAAGTCAAGTAGGCTATTCACGTAAAGAGCTTGGCTGAACTGATACCGATATTCTGAATTGATTACCGTATAGAGGGAAGCATCGATGCTGTTTTCATTGAACCCCCGCAAGGAATTGATCCCGCCAAATCGGAAGAGGTCGTTTTCGAAATAGCCATCGCTTTGCAGATATCCTGTGCTATTGCCGATGAATATACTGTTTTGAGAATTTAAATTAAAAATATGGTGCGCATTTAGTGCCAATCGCAATTGATCCACCTCGTTCGATCGCGTGCTGCGTTTTCCTATTTCTGATTCGATTCGGAGATACGATTTGACAGGGAAAAACCGATTGGGCTGTGGTACTCTAAATTCGCCTCCCACAAGAAAAAAATTGGCGTTGAAATCTTCAATAGAGGCCAAGGCGTTTTCCGAATCCAATAGATTGCTCGATTCGTAACCCTTATAGCCTGCATACACTCTGGTTTGAGGCGATGTTTGGTAATACACCCGAGCCTGCTGTTCGGTGGTGGAAAAGGTGCTATCCCGTTTAAAAATTTTCAACTCCAGGCCCACGCCAAATGGAGTTTTAAGCAAATAGGGCAGTTGCACGGCGGCAGAAAAATTTTGCTGTTCCCGACCGTCTGCCTTGTAGTTAATCTTCAATTGCTCGCCGAAATTTAGGTTATTGTTCAATTCTAGATTCAAATACCCGTTGAATTCCAGCTTTTGGGTTTCTTCATTTGTGGCAAAACCAAGAATGCCATCGAAAAGATTGTGGTTGGTTTTTTCAAGATAGAAATAAACCAAAGTGCTGTCTTTTTTGAATAGCGCTTCGGGGGCCTTTATCGATTTTACGAATCCCAGCTGGTCCAAAACCTCATTTTGTTTCAAAAGTTTCTCCTTCCGAAAAAGCTGGCCTCGCTTTACGCCGGCATAGTAGCGCAGAAACGCAACTGGAAACTTTTCGTAGCCTTTTATCACCCAACCATCGATGGTGCGTTGTTCCCTGGCGTTGAGTTCAAGCTTGGCGATCAGGAAATTTGAATCGAGTTGTTTGAGTTCGGTTAACTGAATACTCGCAAAAGGGGTGCCCGATGCCGACTTCAAACGCGATAGTTTTTTGAGCACTCTCTCCAACTGAGCCAACGGGAGAACTACAGTGGTGCCCTCAGGCTTCCATCCGAGTTTCCTAAATTCGTCTGGACTGAACTCCTTTTCGTCGAACACGAGGGAAATATATTTCCAGCGATTGCCCAATTCGAAATGGGTGGTGTAGGTAGTGTCATTCACTTTTGTGATGGATCGCTTGCGTACTTCCAGAAAACCATAGTGCTGCAATCGTATGGAGAGGCTGTCTATAGCTTCTTCCAGTGCCTTGTAATTTTCGAATGCGGACCGGAACCCTAGACTGTCCAATTGGGCCGTTGTCAGGGCCGGGTAGGTATCCAATTCCAGATGGATTTCTTGTCCCAAAACGGACGCAGAATAAAGTAGACCTATATATAGGTATAAAGCGTATGTTAATAACTGCCTCAAATTGGATGGAATCAACTTGCCTAAGTAACGAATTTAGGCGTTCAATCTTGTGGAAACTTCAAATAAATATAAATCGTTGAAAAATAAATATAAGGGTGTTTGAATAATTCAATTTTATTTCTACCTTTGCACGCCCTTTTATAGGGGAAAGTATGTCATTTAATTAAGTATAACAAGGATTTTATATGCCAACTATTTCACAATTAGTACGAAAAGGAAGAGCCAAAATAACCAAGAAGAGTAAATCGGCTGCTTTGGATTCGTGCCCGCAACGCCGCGGTGTGTGTACTCGTGTATATACTACCACTCCTAAGAAACCAAACTCTGCTATGCGTAAAGTAGCAAGGGTTCGTTTGACCAATGGGAAGGAAGTTAACGCGTACATCGGTGGTGAAGGACACAACCTCCAGGAGCACTCGATAGTATTGGTTAGAGGTGGAAGGGTAAAAGATTTGCCTGGTGTACGTTATCACATTGTTCGTGGCGCTTTGGATACCGCTGGTGTTCAAGGTCGTCTACAACGTCGATCAAAGTACGGAGCAAAACGCCCTAAGAAGTA
The DNA here is from genome assembly GCA_964582415.1 of uncultured Alteromonas sp. Classification (GTDB taxonomy): domain Bacteria; phylum Bacteroidota; class Bacteroidia; order Flavobacteriales; family Flavobacteriaceae; genus CAZOSF01. The sequence continues at coordinate 20,398 of CAZOSF010000002.1, read as the reverse complement.
ATTAAAAACTTTTAAAGAGAAGCAATGAGAAAAAGACAGGCCAAGAAAAGACCACTTTTGCCAGATCCAAAGTTCAACGATCAGTTGGTGACGCGTTTTGTGAACAACTTGATGTGGGACGGTAAGAAGTCGGTGGCTTTCAAAGTATTCTACGATGCCCTTGATATCGTAGAAAACAAAAAACAAGACGATGAAAAAACGGCTTTGGAGCTTTGGAAAGATGCTCTTTCCAATGTTATGCCTCACGTAGAGGTTCGTAGCCGTCGTGTTGGAGGGGCTACCTTCCAAATCCCAATGCAAATCCGCCCAGACCGAAAGATCTCCACAGCTATGAAGTGGTTGATCGGTTATGCTCGTAAGCGTAACGAAAAGTCTATGGCTCAGAAATTGGCTGCAGAAATTTTGGCAGCTGCTAAAGAAGAAGGTGCTGCGGTTAAAAAACGTATGGATACCCATAAGATGGCCGAGGCAAACAAAGCATTCTCACACTTTAGATTCTAATAAAAAATGGCTCAAAGAGATTTAAAATACACAAGAAATATCGGAATTGCCGCGCACATTGATGCCGGTAAAACCACAACGACCGAGCGTATCCTATTCTACACCGGACGAAGCCACAAGATTGGTGAGGTGCACGATGGGGCGGCTACCATGGACTGGATGGAGCAAGAGCAAGAGCGTGGTATTACCATTACTTCTGCTGCAACTACCTGTACCTGGAATTTCCCAGTGGAAAACGGTCAGCCTACTCCTGATACCAAAGGGTATCACTTCAATATTATCGATACTCCCGGGCACGTTGACTTTACCGTTGAGGTAAACCGTTCCCTACGAGTATTGGACGGATTGGTGTTCCTTTTCTCTGCTGTAGACGGAGTGGAGCCTCAGTCGGAAACCAACTGGCGTTTGGCAGACAACTACAAAGTGCCTCGTATGGGGTTTGTGAACAAGATGGACCGTCAAGGTTCCGACTTCATGAATGTTTGTACTCAGGTAAAGGAGATGTTGGGATCGAATGCGGTGCCAATTGTATTGCCAATCGGTGAGGAGTTGGATTTCAAAGGAATTGTTGACCTTGTGAAGAACCGTGCTATCATCTGGCATGATGAAACCCAAGGAGCTACTTTCGATGTGATCGAAATTCCAGAGGAATTGAAAGAAGAAGCTCACGAATACCGTGGGAAGCTTATCGAAGAAGTAGCTGCCTACGATGAGAACCTTTTGGAAAAATTCATGGAGGATGAAGATTCTATCACGGAAGAAGAGATCCACGCTGCTTTGCGTGCTGCCGTAATGGATATGAGTATCATCCCAATGATCTGTGGTTCTGCGTTCAAAAACAAAGGAGTACAGTTCTTGTTGGATGCTGTTTGTCGTTATTTGCCTTCTCCAACAGATAAGGAAGCGATTATCGGTACCAACCCTGATACAGAAAAAGAAGAAGCTCGTAAGCCGGATGTATCGGCTCCATTCTCGGCCTTGGCCTTCAAGATTGCTACCGATCCTTTCGTAGGTCGTTTGGCATTCTTCCGTGCGTACTCTGGTCGTTTGAATGCGGGTTCCTATATTTTGAATACCCGTTCTGGAAATAAAGAACGTATTTCCCGTATCTATCAGATGCACGCGAACAAGCAAAATGCTATCGAATATATCGAAGCAGGAGATATCGGTGCTGCTGTAGGATTTAAGGATATCAAAACAGGAGATACCTTGTGTGATGAGAAACACCCTATCGTATTGGAAAGTATGGTGTTCCCTGATCCAGTAATCGGTATTGCTGTTGAGCCAAAAACCAAGGCTGACGTTGATAAATTGGGTATGGCTTTGGCGAAATTGGCTGAAGAAGATCCAACCTTCCAGGTTCGTACCGATGAGGCGAGTGGACAAACTATTATCTCTGGTATGGGTGAGCTTCACTTGGATATCATTGTAGATCGTTTGAAGCGTGAGTTCAAGGTGGAAGTAAACCAAGGACAACCTCAGGTTGAGTACAAGGAGGCTATCACCAGAACTGCTGAGCACCGTGAAGTTTACAAAAAACAAACGGGTGGTCGCGGTAAATTTGCCGATATCATCTTTACCCTAGGTCCTGCAGAGGATGATAAGAAAGTTGGACTTGAATTCGTGAATGAAGTAAAAGGTGGTAACATTCCTAAGGAATTTATCCCTTCTGTGGAAAAAGGATTCAAAGAAGCAATGAAGAATGGTCCATTGGCTGGATTTGAAATTGAGCGTATGCGCGTTACCCTAAAGGATGGTTCTTTCCACCCTGTGGATTCCGACCAGCTTTCTTTCGAATTGGCTGCGAAGATCGGATTTAAATCGGCTGCCAAGGCAGCAGGTGCCATCATCATGGAGCCGATCATGAAACTGGAAGTATTGACTCCAGAAGAAAACATGGGAGATATCGTTGGTGACTTGAACCGTCGTCGTGGTCATGTAAACAACATGAGCGATCGTGCTGGTTCGAAAGTGATCAAGGCAGAGGTGCCACTTTCTGAAATGTTCGGATATGTAACCACCTTGAGAACCTTGTCTTCGGGTCGTGCTACTTCAACCATGGAATTTTCGCACTATGCTGAGACCCCAACCAATATTTCGGAAGGTGTGATCGCAGCTGCAAGAGGAACCGCTAACGTTTAATATTTTCAGCAATGAGTCAAAAAATCAGAATTAAATTAAAATCTTACGATCATAATTTAGTAGACAAATCTGCTGAAAAAATCGTAAAGACCGTTAAAAGTACAGGTGCAGTGGTAACGGGTCCAATTCCATTACCAACCCATAAAAAAATCTTTACCGTATTGCGCTCACCCCACGTAAACAAGAAAAGTAGAGAGCAATTCCAACTAAGTTCCTACAAGCGCTTGTTGGATATCTACAGCTCTTCCTCCAAGACCATCGATGCCTTGATGAAATTGGAGTTGCCAAGTGGCGTTGAAGTAGAGATCAAGGTGTAAGTACCATAGCTGTAAAAGCAAACATGTCCTGAGCTGCGAGCGAGGGAAAAACGGAGAAACAAAATAAAATTCAGGGCTGAATTTATTTTGGCCCTGTTTTAATTTGAATAGAAACTTTAATTATTAATACGTAACAATTATGTCTGGGTTAATCGGAAAAAAGATAGGGATGACCAGCATCTTCGACGAGAAAGGAAAGAATATTCCTTGTACCGTTATTGAAGCAGGCCCCTGTGTTGTTACCCAAGTCAGAACCAAAGAGGTTGACGGGTATGAAGCTCTTCAACTTGGTTTCGATGACAAAAAGAAAGCCAACAAAGCTGCCGAAGGCCATGCCAAGAAAGCAGGAACTGTTGCCAAACGAAAAGTCGTTGAATTCCAAGGATTTGAAGAGGATTTTAAATTAGGTGATACGATCACTGTTGAGCATTTTATCGAAGGAGAATTCGTGGATATTTCCGGAGTCTCCAAAGGTAAAGGGTTCCAGGGTGTTGTAAAGCGTCATGGATTCGGTGGGGTTGGACAATCCACCCACGGACAACATAACCGTTTAAGAGCACCTGGTTCCATTGGTGCGGCGTCCTATCCATCCCGAGTATTTAAAGGGATGCGCATGGCGGGCCAAATGGGAAATAAGAATGTAAAAGTGGAAAACTTGAGAGTGTTGAAAGTAGTTCCTGAAAAGAATCTACTGGTTGTGAAAGGATGTGTTCCAGGTCACAAGAACGCTTACGTAACGATTACAAAGTAATGAAGGTAGCAGTTTTAGACAAAAACGGAAAAGATACAGGAAGAAAGGTAGACCTTTCTGATGATGTATTTGGAATAGAGCCTAACACCCATGCGGTATACCTAGATGTTAAGCAATATCTTGCCAATCAGCGTCAAGGAACCCATAAGGCGAAAGAAAAAGCTGAAATCGCTGGAAGTACCCGTAAGCTAAAAAAGCAAAAGGGAACAGGAACTGCCCGTGCCGGTAGTATCAAATCTGGTGTATTTGTAGGAGGAGGTCGTTTCTTCGGTCCAAGACCAAGAAGTTACTCCTTTAAATTGAACAAGAGCCTGAAGCGTTTGGCCCGTAAATCTGCCTTGAGTATGAAGGCAAAGGACAACGCGATCACCGTTCTTGAAGACTTTAACATGGACCTTCCTAAGACCAAAGATTTTATTTCTGTTTTGAAGTCATTAGGCTTAGAAAACAAAAAATCTTTGATCGTGTTGGGTGACTCAAATAATAATGTATATTTGTCGTCTCGTAATTTGAAAGGCACTGAAGTTGTAACCAACTCAGAATTAAGCACTTACAAAATTATGCATGCAAATAACGTTGTGTTATTTGAAGGTTCTTTGGAAGGAATTGAACAAAACCTAAGTAAATAGAAACGAGATGGATATCTTAATTAAACCAATTATTACGGAAAAAGCGACGCGTGAAGCGGAAGAAAACAACCGTTTTACGTTCGTAGTAGATTCAAAGGCGAACAAGATTGAAATCAAGAATGCGGTGGAAGCTGCATACGGTGTTTCTGTTACTGCGGTTCGCACAATGAATGTCCGCCCAGATCGTCGGGTTCGTTATACGAAATCCGGTGTTCAAACTGGTAAAACAAGCGCTTACAAAAAAGCGGTTGTACAGGTGGCGGAAGGTGATACAATTGATTTTTACGCAAACATCTAGCAATAGATATTTAAAGAAGAGACAAAAATGTCAGTAAGGAAATTAAAACCTATCACCCCGGGACAGCGTTTTAGAGTTGTAAATGGATTTGACGCAATTACAACTGATAAGCCGGAGAAAAGTCTATTGGCTCCGAAAAAACGTTCTGGTGGTAGAAACAGTCAAGGAAAAATGACCATGCGCTACATTGGTGGTGGTCACAAGAAGCGTTATCGTATAATCGATTTTAAACGCAACAAGGACGGTATTCCCGCAACCGTCGCTACTATTGAATACGATCCAAACCGTTCGGCCTTTATCGCCTTGGTGAATTACCAAGATGGTGAAAAGCGTTATATCATCGCTCAGAACGGTCTTCAAGTTGGGCAAAATATCGTGTCTGGAGAAAATGTTGCTCCAGAAATCGGTAACACCATGCCTCTTTCAGATATCCCACTAGGTACAGTGATTTCTTGTATCGAACTTCACCCAGGACAAGGGGCTGTTATGGCTCGTAGTGCTGGTGCTTTCGCTCAGTTGATGGCACGTGAAGGAAAATACGCTACCGTAAAATTACCTTCTGGGGAAACACGAATGATTTTGGTAACCTGTCGCGCTACTATTGGAGCTGTCTCTAACAGTGACCACCAGTTATTGGTGAGCGGTAAAGCAGGTAGATCTAGATGGTTAGGAAGACGACCAAGAACCCGTCCTGTAGTTATGAACCCAGTGGATCACCCAATGGGTGGTGGGGAAGGACGTGCTTCTGGAGGTCACCCACGTTCTAGAAAGGGTATCCCAGCCAAAGGCTACAGAACCCGTTCCAAAACAAAAGCGAGTAACAAGTATATTGTAGAACGTAGAAAGAAATAAGACATGCCAAGATCATTAAAAAAAGGACCATACGTTCACTATAAATTGGAGAAGAAAGTCCAGGAAAATGTAGAAGGAAACAAAAAGACAGTTATCAAGACTTGGTCTCGAGCTTCCATGATTACACCAGATTTTGTTGGACAGACCATCGCGGTTCACAATGGAAAGCAATTTGTTCCTGTTTACGTAACCGAGAACATGGTAGGACATAAATTAGGAGAATTTTCACCAACGAGATCCTTCCGTGGTCACGCAGGTGCTAAAAACAAAGGAAAAAAATAATAAGCCATGGGAGTTCGTAAAAGAGAAAGAGCAGAACAGATCAAGGAAGCGAAGAAGACTCAGTATTTCGCTAAGTTGAACAATTGCCCTACTTCCCCAAGAAAAATGCGCCTAGTAGCCGATTTGGTTCGTGGGGAGAAAGTGGACAAAGCGCTTAATATTTTGAAGTTCAGTCAGAAAGAAGCTTCTCGTCGTTTGGAGAAATTGGTTTTATCTGCTATCAACAACTGGCAGCAGAAAAACGAAGATGCCTCTATCGAAGATGCTGATCTTTTTATTCAAGAAATCCGTGTGGATGGTGGAAGCATGTTAAAACGTCTTCGTACTGCACCACAAGGACGCGCACACAGAATTAGAAAACGTTCCAACCACGTAACCGTGGTTTTGGGAGCTAACGATAACACACAAAGCTAAGAAGTAAATGGGACAGAAGACAAATCCAATCGGGAATCGCTTAGGTATCATTCGTGGATGGGAATCCAACTGGTACGGAGGCAACGACTACGGCGATAAATTGGCCGAAGACGACAAGATTAGAAAATATGTTCACGCTCGTTTAAGCAAAGCTAGTGTGTCGAGAGTAATCATCGAGCGCACCTTAAAGCTTGTAACCGTTACTATCACCACAGCCCGTCCCGGTATTATTATCGGTAAAGGTGGCCAGGAGGTAGACAAGCTAAAAGAAGAGCTTAAGAAGATTACAGGGAAAGAAGTACAGATCAATATCCACGAAATCAAGAGACCGGAGTTGGATGCCAATTTGGTGGCTTCTAGCATCGCGCGTCAAATTGAGAACCGTATTTCATATCGTCGTGCCATTAAAATGGCGATTGCGGCTGCAATGCGTATGAATGCAGAAGGTATCAAGGTGATGATTTCAGGACGTTTGAACGGAGCTGAAATGGCACGTTCAGAGTCGTACAAGGATGGTCGTATTCCTTTGTCTACATTTAGAGCCGACATCGATTATGCCTTGGCAGAAGCTCATACAACTTATGGTCGTTTGGGTGTGAAGGTATGGATCATGAAAGGTGAAGTATATGGTAAAAGAGAGCTTTCTCCTCTAGTGGGTCTTTCAAAGAAAGGTACCGGCGGTGGAAAAGCGAGTTCTGGTCGAGGTGGTAACAAATCACGTCGTAACAGAAAGTAATTTTTAAAGAGTTAAGAAGATGTTACAACCGAAAAGAACCAAATACCGTAAAACGATGAAAGGCCGTATGAAAGGCAATGCCGGTCGTGGCAACCAGCTTTCGTACGGAACCTTTGGTATAAAATCATTAGAATCTAACTTCTTGACAGCTCGTCAGATTGAGGCGGCCCGTATCGCTGCTACCCGTTATATGAAAAGGGAAGGTTCTATCTGGATCATGATATTTCCAGATAAGCCGATCACCAAAAAGCCTCTAGAGGTTCGTATGGGTAAAGGTAAGGGTGCCGTTGAATACTGGGCTGCTGTTGTGAAACCTGGTCGAATGTTGTTCGAAGTATCTGGAGTGCCTTTGGAAACAGCACAAGAAGCCTTGCGCTTAGCTGCTCAAAAGCTTCCAGTGAAAACGAAGTTCGTAGTTTCCAGAGATTATCAAGCTTAATTTTTTGAAGTTGTTAATTATGAAACAGTCAGAGATTACAAAAGCATCAACAGCGGAGCTACAGGAAAAATTGGCCGATTTGAAAAAAGCCAATGCCGATCTTAGAATAGCACACGCTATTTCACCGTTGGAAAATCCAATTCAACTTAGAACGCAACGCCGTACTATTGCTAGAATTGCGACAGAGCTAACCAAAAGACAAGATCAATAACATTGTACGAAGCTGAAAGATGGAAAAAAGAAATTTAAGAAAAGAACGTATAGGTGTAGTAACCTCAAACAAAATGGAGAAATCCATTGTGGTGAGTGAGGTGAAGAAAGTAAAACACCCTATGTACGGAAAGTTCGTTTTGAAGACGAAAAAGTACGTAGCACACGACGAAAAAAACGACTGCAACGAAGGCGATACAGTACGGATCATGGAAACACGTCCGTTGAGTAAAACCAAGTGTTGGAGATTAGTAGAAATCATTGAAAGAGCGAAGTAATCATGGTACAGCAAGAATCAAGACTTAAAGTAGCAGATAACACAGGAGCCAAAGAAGTACTTTGTATCCGCGTGTTGGGAGGAACCAAAAGAAGGTATGCCTCCATCGGTGACAAGATCGTTGTAACCGTAAAAGAGGCCACTCCTAACGGAAACGTTAAGAAAGGAAGTGTTTCTACCGCTGTTGTGGTACGTACCGTAAAGGAAGTAAGACGTCCAGATGGCTCTTACATCCGTTTCGACGATAACGCTTGTGTATTGTTGAACGCCCAAGGAGAGATGAGAGGTACCCGTGTATTCGGACCTGTTGCTCGGGAACTTCGCGACAAGCAATTCATGAAAATAGTATCATTGGCACCTGAAGTGCTTTAATACGAAAAGAAGATGGGAAAGCTTAAAATAAAATCAGGCGATAAGGTGGTAGTTACCGCTGGAGAACACAAAGGTTCCGAAGGGGAAGTGCTACGCGTGTTTCCTGATAAGAACAAAGCCATAGTCGAGGGAGTAAATTTGGTGAAGAAACACCAAAAACCTAGTGCGGATAACCCACAAGGTGGTATCACCGAAAAGGAGGCTCCTATTCATATTTCAAACCTTTCATTGATCGACCCAAAATCTGGTAAACAAACCCGTGTTGGCTATCGTATGGAAGGCGATAAAAAAGTACGATTTGCTAAAAAATCGAATCAAGCAATTTAGTTATGGGATACACACCTAGACTTAAAGAAGAATACAAGAGCAGAATTGTCAATGCTCTTACCGATGAGTTCGGCTATAATAATGTAATGCAGGTTCCTAAACTACAGAAGATCGTTGTGTCTCGTGGGGTAGGAAGCGCTGTTGCCGACAAGAAATTGATTGAGTATTCTGTTGATGAATTGACTCAGATCACAGGGCAAAAAGCAGTACCGACCAATTCCAAGAAAGACGTTGCTAACTTTAAGCTACGTAAAGGAATGCCAATCGGTGCCCGAGTAACCCTTCGTGGTGATAGAATGTATGAATTCCTAGATCGTTTGATCACTTCTGCCCTTCCAAGGGTACGTGATTTCAACGGAATCAATGCTACCGGATTCGACGGTAGAGGAAATTACTCCTTGGGTATTACCGAGCAGATTATCTTTCCTGAAATCGATATCGATAAGGTGAAGAAAATCGAGGGGATGAATATCTCCTTTGTAACTTCTGCAAGTACCGACCAAGAAGCGAAAGCATTGTTAACCGAACTAGGATTACCTTTTAAAAAGAATTAAGAGATGGCAAAAGAATCAATGAAAGCCCGTGAGGTGAAAAGAGCCAAATTGGTGGCAAAATATGCAGAGAAACGCAAAGCTCTAAAAGAGGCTGGCGATTATGAAGCATTGCAAAAGCTACCTTTAAACGCTTCTCCAGTTCGTAAGCACAACCGTTGTAAACTAACTGGACGTCCAAAAGGGTACATGAGAACTTTTGGAATTTCTAGGGTTATGTTCCGCGAAATGGCGAACAAAGGTTTAATCCCAGGGGTTCGAAAAGCTAGCTGGTAAAAGTTTAACTGGGTGAAGGTTTCGGAGTATCGGAAAACCACATCCGCAAAATTGAATAAATGAATTCAGATCCAATCGCAGATTATCTAACGAGAGTTAGAAACGCCGTGATGGCAGGCCACAGAGTGGTTGAAATCCCGGCATCCAACATTAAAAAGGAGATCACCAAAATCCTTTTTGATCAAGGGTATGTTTTGAGTTACAAGTTCGAAGAGGGAAACAATCCTCAAGGAACCATCAAAATCGCCTTGAAATACGACAGGGTTACCAAAGAACCGGTAATCAAAAAAATTGAAAGAGTAAGTAAACCAGGTTTACGTAAGTATGCAGGTGCTTCCGATATGCCACGTGTATTGAACGGTCTAGGAATTGCTATCGTTTCTACCTCTTCTGGGGTAATGACAGGTAAGCAAGCTAAAGCCCAGAATGTAGGTGGTGAAGTTTTGTGTTACGTTTACTAAAAAAAGACTAGAAAATGTCACGAATAGGAAAAAGCCCAATAGCAATTCCAGATGGTGTTACTGTTGAAATTAAAGACAACGTAGTAACCGTTAAAGGAAAACTAGGCGAGTTAACCCAAACCATCGAAGACGGGGTTAGCGTGAAAGTAGAAGAAGGCGAAGTGGTTGTAGAGCGTTCTTCAGAAGCAAAAGATCATAAGTCGAAGCACGGTTTGTACCGCGCTCTTATCAATAACATGGTGAAAGGTGTTTCCGAAGGTTGGACCAAGCAATTGGAACTGGTAGGAGTTGGTTATCGTGCCAGCAACCAAGGTCAAAAATTAGATATGGCCGTTGGTTTCTCCCACAATATCGTGATGGACCTTGCTCCAGAAGTTAAATTGGAGACTATCACCGAGAAAGGTAAGAACCCTATAGTTAAATTGACATCTCACGACAAACAATTGGTAGGGCAGGTTGCTGCCAAAATCCGAAGCTTCCGTAAGCCAGAACCTTACAAAGGAAAAGGTATCAAGTTTGTAGGAGAAATAATCCGAAGAAAAGCAGGTAAATCTGCATAAGACTTTAAGTTATGGCATTATCTAAGAACGAAAAAAGAGAGCGAATCCGCTATCGAATCAGAAAAAAAGTTGCCGGTTCAGAACAACGTCCACGTTTGGCTGTTTTCCGTAGCAACAAGGAAATCTATGCGCAACTTATTGACGATGTAAATGGAAAAACCATTACTGCTGCATCTTCAAGGGATAAAGATATAGACGCCTCCAAGGCAAATAAGACCGAGACTGCCAAATTGGTAGGAAAAGCCATCGCCGAAAAAGCGATTAAAGCGGGTGTAGACAGCGTAACCTTCGATAGAGGAGGATACCAATACCACGGCAGAGTAAAATCATTAGCAGAAGGAGCTCGTGAGGGCGGACTAAAATTCTAAGAATATGTATCAAGATTATAAAAACGTAGAAATTGTAAAGCCCGGAGGTCTAGAGCTAAAAGACCGTTTGGTTGGAGTACAACGCGTTACCAAAGTAACAAAAGGAGGTAGAGCCTTTGGATTCTCTGCTATCGTAGTTGTTGGTGATGAGCACGGTGTAGTAGGACACGGACTTGGAAAGTCTAAGGATGTAGCAAGTGCTATTGCCAAAGCGATCGAAGATGCTAAAAAGAATTTGGTTCGTATTCCATTGAGTAAAGCAACCCTTCCTCACGAACAAAAAGGAAAATACGGCGGAGCCCGTGTAACCTTGTTGCCTGCTGCTCCCGGTACCGGGGTAATCGCTGGTGGTGCTGTACGTGCGGTTTTGGAAGCTGTTGGTATTCATGACGTATTATCAAAGTCTCAAGGATCCTCCAACCCACACAACGTGGTGAAAGCTACTTTCGACGCTCTATTGCAGTTGCGTAGTGCAGAAACAGTAGCCAAGCAAAGAGGAATTTCCTTGGAAAAATTGTATAAAGGATAAATCAAGAGAAAAATGGCAAAGATAAAAGTAACCAAGGTTCGTAGCGATATCAATCGTCCGCAAAACCAGAAGAGAACCCTACTTGCCCTAGGTTTGAAGAAAATCGGTCAGACAGTAGAGCATGAGGATACGCCAAACATTCTTGGTATGATAAAAAAAGTTAATCACCTAGTTTCTGTGGAAACTAAATAAGAGATACAGACATGGATTTAAGCAATTTAAAACCAGCTGAAGGTTCGAATAAAAAAGAAGGGAAGCGCGTAGGACGCGGACAAGGTTCCGGGAAAGCCGGTACTTCTGGTCGTGGTCACAAAGGTGCGCAGTCGCGTTCTGGATACTCCAAGAAAGTTGGTTTCGAAGGAGGTCAGATGCCATTGCAAAGACGTGTTCCAAAATTCGGATTTACGAACATCAACCGCAAGGAATATCAGGGTGTCAATTTAGATACGCTTCAGGAACTGGTAGACAATAAGAAAATCAAGGATACAGTAGATTTCGATACCTTGGTAAGCCTACGATTGGCAGGAAAGAACGATTTGGTGAAGATTTTGGGTCGTGGTGAACTAAAAGCAAAACTGACCGTATCTGCCCACAAGTTCACAGCCTCTGCTAAGGCTGCCATCGAAGCTGCTGGGGGTGAAGCTGTAACCTTGTAATTCTTTTTGAGGATGAAATTTATCGAGACTTTAAAAAATGCTTATAAAATCGAGGAACTACGTAACCGTGTAACGCTTACGTTAGGACTTCTCCTTGTATACCGCTTCGGTGCTCAGGTAGTATTGCCAGGTATCGACGCTGCAAAATTGAGCGAATTCGCTGGAAAGTTTGATTCTGGTGGTATCGGAGGATTATTGAACGCATTTACCGGAGGGGCTTTCGCCAATGCTTCGGTTTTTGCTTTGGGAATCATGCCGTACATCTCTGCTTCCATCGTAGTTCAGTTGATGCAGATCGCCATTCCTTACCTCCAGAAATTGCAGAAGGAAGGAGAAAGTGGTAGAAGGAAAATCAATCAGATTACCCGTTGGTTAACCATCGCGATCTGTTTGATTCAGGCACCTAGTTATTTGGCAGGACTTCCACAGTTGGGAGTACCCGCTGAAGCTTTTGTAATGGGTCAGTCTGCATTGTTCTATGTTTCCTCAATTGTCATCTTGGTTACAGGCTGTATTTTTGCCATGTGGCTGGGTGAGAAAATCACCGATAAAGGAATTGGTAATGGTATCTCCATTTTGATTATGGTGGGTATCATCGCTCGACTTCCTCTTACCTTTGCTCAGGAATTTGCTTCCAGAGTATTGGAATCTAACGGTGGTTTAATCATGATCTTGATCGAATTGGTTATCTGGTTCGTCATCATCCTACTCTCTATTATGTTGGTGATGGCAGTTCGTAAGATTCCTGTTCAGTATGCACGTAGAACCGCCAGCGGTGCCTACGAGAAAAACATTTTCGGTGCCAGACAATTTATCCCTTTGAAGCTGAACGCTTCTGGGGTAATGCCGATCATCTTCGCCCAGGCGATTATGTTCGTTCCGGCAGCCGTGGCAAGTTTATCTGATAGCAACTGGGCCCAATCGATTCAGGCTACCTTCAGTGATATATTTGGCTTCTGGTACAACCTAGTTTTCGCATTATTGATTATCATCTTTACGTATTTCTATACTGCGATTACCGTGCCTACCAACAAGATGGCTGATGATTTGAAAAGAAGCGGCGGATTTATTCCTGGAATTAAACCAGGTACGGATACCGCCGAATATTTGGACCGTATAATGTCGCAAATCACCTTCCCAGGATCTATTTTCTTGGCGTTGATTGCAATTTTCCCTGCTTTCGTGGTAAAGATTTTGGGAATCCAGCAAGGTTGGGCATTATTCTACGGTGGTACGTCCCTTCTGATTATGGTTGGGGTAGCCATCGATACGATGCAACAAATCAATTCCTATTTATTGAATCGTCACTATGATGGTCTAATGAAGAGTGGAAAAAATAGAAAAGCAGTAGCATAATATGGCAAAGCAGTCCGCAATAGAGCAAGATGGAAGCATCGTGGAAGCATTGTCGAACGCAATGTTCCGTGTAGAATTGGAAAATGGTCATATCGTAACGGCCCATATTTCTGGGAAAATGCGCATGCACTATATCAAATTGCTGCCGGGAGATAAAGTAAAATTAGAAATGAGCCCCTATGATTTAAGCAAGGCTCGTATAACTTATAGATACTAAGAAGAGATGAAAGTAAGAGCATCCATAAAGAAAAGAAGCGCCGACTGCAAAATTGTACGCAGAAAAGGACGCTTGTACGTTATCAACAAAAAGAATCCAAAATTTAAACAAAGACAAGGATAATTATGGCAAGAATCGCTGGTGTAGATATCCCAAAAAACAAAAGGGGTGTAATCGCGTTAACGTATATCTTCGGTATTGGTAAAAGCCGTGCCCAAGAAATACTAGAAAAAGCCGGAGTTAGTGAAGACAAAAAAGTAGACGACTGGACCGATGATGAAATCGGTGCTGTTCGTGAGGCTGTTGGGTCTTACAAAATCGAAGGTGAATTACGTAGTGAAATCCAATTGAACATCAAACGTTTGATGGATATTGGTTGTTACAGAGGTATTCGACACAGAGTTGGGCTTCCTTTGAGAGGTCAACGCACCAAGAATAACTCAAGGACGAGAAAAGGAAAACGTAAAACAGTTGCTAACAAGAAAAAGGCAACTAAATAATACCTAGAGATATGGCAAAGTCTAGTTCAAAAAATACGAAAACCACAAAGAAACGTAAAGTAAATGTTGAGGCTACGGGACAAGCGCACATCGCTTCTTCTTTCAACAACATTATCGTTTCGTTGACCAATAAAAACGGAGACGTTATCTCTTGGTCTTCAGCCGGTAAAATGGGCTTTAGAGGATCCAAGAAAAATACGCCTTACGCTGCTCAATTGGCTGCTGAGGATGCCGCAGCCGTTGCTCACGACGCAGGATTGCGCAAAGTAAAAGTATATGTTAAGGGTCCTGGAAACGGAAGGGAATCTGCCATCCGTTCTATCCACAATGCGGGAATCGAAGTTACCGAAATCATCGATGTAACTCCAATGCCACATAACGGGTGTCGACCTCCAAAACGTAGAAGAGTATAATTTAATCTAATAGTAAACGGAAGGAAAACGAGAACTAAAGGATGACCTTAATTTAGTTTTCCCTTCAAAATTCAATTTTTAAAAATGGCAAGATATACTGGTCCAAAAACGAAAATCGCCCGTAAATTCGGTGAAGCGATTTTTGGCGAAGATAAATCCTTCGAAAAAAGAAATTACCCTCCAGGACAACACGGTCAGAACCGTAGAAGATCCAAAAAGTCGGAATATGCTATTCAGCTAGCTGAAAAGCAAAAAGCGAAATATACTTATGGTATTCTTGAGCGTCAGTTCCGTAACATGTTTAAACGTGCAACTGCAGCGCAAGGTATTACCGGTGAGGTACTGCTTCAATTGTGTGAGTCTCGTTTAGACAATGTGGTATTCCGTATGGGAATTGCACCAACCCGTGCAGCAGCCCGTCAGTTTGTTTCTCACCGTCACATTACCGTGAATGGAGAAAAAGTAAACATTCCTTCTTACCAATTGAAACCCGGAGACGTGGTTGGGGTAAGAGAAAAATCCAAATCTTTGGAAGCAATCGAAAACTCATTGGCTAACAATAGCAAAGTATATGAGTGGATTAGCTGGAACAGTGAAAAGAAAGAAGGTACTTTTGTTTCCGTTCCAAGTCGTCTGCAAATTCCAGAGAATATCAACGAGCAATTCATCGTCGAATTGTATTCTAAATAATCTTAAACACACACGAGTCACATTATGGCAGTATTTAGTTTTCAGAAGCCTGATAAAGTTATCATGATCAATTCAACAGATTTCGAAGGGAAATTTGAATTTCGTCCTTTGGAACCTGGTTACGGATTGACCGTTGGTAACGCCTTACGACGCGTACTACTTTCCTCTTTGGAAGGTTTTGCCATCACCTCCGTTCGTATAGAAGGAGTGGATCATGAATTCTCAACGATTTCTGGTGTAGTGGAAGATGTAACGGAGATTGTCTTGAACTTGAAACAAGTACGTTTCAAAAGACAAATTGACGAAATCGATAATGAGACAGTAACTATTTCTGTATCCGGAGCCGAGCAATTGACCGCTGGTGATTTTCAGAAGTTCATCTCTGGTTTCCAAGTGCTAAATCCCGAATTGGTGATTTGCAACATGGATCCAAAAGTGAACCTTAATTTTGAGATCACTATCGAAAAAGGTCGTGGTTATGTTCCTGCAGAAGAGAATAAAAAAGCCAATGCACCGCTAGGTACTATTTTTACAGATTCTATCTATACGCCTATTAAAAACGTAAAGTATAGTATCGAGAACTACCGTGTAGAACAAAAAACCGATTACGAAAAATTGGTTTTCGAAATCCTAACCGATGGTTCTATTCATCCTAAAGATGCATTGACGGAAGCAGCTAAAACCTTGATTCATCACTTCATGTTGTTCAGCGATGAGCGTATCACTTTGGAGGCCGATGAAATTGCACAAACAGAAACCTACGATGAGGAATCCCTTCATATGCGTCAGCTATTGAAGACCAAATTGATCGATTTGGATCTTTCTGTTCGTGCGTTGAACTGTTTGAAGGCAGCTGAAGTAGATACATTGGGAGACTTGGTATCCTATAACAAAAACGATTTGATGAAATTCCGAAACTTCGGTAAGAAATCTTTGACGGAGCTAGAAGAACTAGTGAGCACCAAAGGATTGAATTTCGGTATGGATCTATCCAAATACAAATTAGATAAAGAGTAGTAATACGCCATAATTTGCTCCCACTTACAATGTGGTTTGGTAGCAAGATGGCGATTAAACAAAGAATGTCATGAGACACGGAAAGAAAATCAATCACTTGGGAAGACAAACGGCTCACAGAAAGTCGATGTTGGCAAACATGGCCTGTTCCCTAATTGAACACAAAAGAATCAACACCACCTTGGCGAAAGCCAAAGCTTTGAAGCTGTTTGTCGAGCCTTTGGTAACTAAATCCAAAGAGGATACTACCCACAACCGTCGTATCGTTTTTAGTCGACTACGTCAGAAAGATGCCGTAACCGAGCTTTTCCGCGAGGTTGCTGTAAAAGTTGGGGATCGTCCAGGGGGATACACCCGAATCATTAAATTGGGGAACCGATTGGGAGATAACGCCGATATGGCCATGATCGAGTTGGTTGATTACAACGAAACATACAACGCCGGGAAGGATTCCAAGAAGAAATCTACCCGTAGAAGCCGAAGAGGAAAAGGCGCCGCTGCACCAGCTGCTGCTCCTGTTGCACAACCAAAAGCCTCTAAGGAAGAAGAATAGAATGAATTTTTCATTTGAAAATAGAAAGGGACTAACGATTTCAGTTAGTCCCTTTTTTTATAGTATTTTTGCCAAACACTTGTTCTAAATGAAGTATCAAACACGAAAGAAAGCACTTATTTTATTGGCCGACGGGACGATTTTTTATGGTAAGGCCGTTGGTGAAAAAGAAGGTTCGGCCTTCGGGGAAGTATGTTTTAATACGGGAATGACCGGTTACCAGGAGATTTTTACAGATCCTTCCTATTACGGTCAATTGATGGTTACCACCAATGCCCATATTGGAAACTACGGAACCAACAAGGACGAGGTAGAATCGGAAGGAATTAAAATTGCCGGATTGATATGTCGCAATTTTAGTTACCACTATTCGCGTCATGACGCAGATGCTTCCCTGGAAGAATTTCTGAACGAACACAATCTTTTGGCCATTAGCGACGTGGATACCCGTGCCTTGGTGAGTTATATCCGGGATAATGGAGCCATGAATGCGGTCATCTCAACAGAGGTCGACAACATTGAAGGATTAAAAAAGCAGCTTGCGGAAGTTCCCGACATGAATGGTTTGGAGTTGGCGTCTCAAGTTTCTACCAAGGAACCCTACTATTGGGGAGATGAAAATGCAAAATATCGCGTATCGGCACTAGACTTGGGAATCAAGAAAAACATTCTTCGCAATTTGGCGGCAAGAGATTGCTATATCAAAGTATTCCCATATGATGCGAGTTATGAGGATTTGAAATCTTTCAATCCACACGGATATTTTATCAGTAATGGCCCTGGAGATCCAGAACCGTTAAAGGCGGCCATTGAAACCACTACAAAAGTGTTGGATGAAGGAAAGCCCGTATTTGGAATTTGTTTAGGACACCAAGTATTGGCCCTTTCACAAGGGATATCCACCTATAAAATGCACCACGGTCATCGTGGAATTAACCATCCTATTATCAATTTGAAAACCGGTAAAGGGGAGATTACTTCCCAAAACCACGGATTTGCAATCAATAGGGAAGAAACAGAAGCACACCCCAATGTGGCGATTACCCATATACACCTGAACGACCAGACTGTTGCTGGAATAGAGTTGAAAGACAAACCCGCTTTCTCGGTACAGTACCATCCAGAGGCAAGTCCTGGCCCTCACGATGCCTCTTATCTGTTCGATCAGTTTGTGGAAAATATTGAAAGACATACCATGCAAGAAGCCCTTTAATAAGGGCTTTTTTTATGGCCTTTATCGAAAACGTTATCGTATGAAAACCTGCGGTTTATTGGAAAAAACCCCAATTCATAATGATGCGGTTTTGTATCTTTACGTGAAATTCATAAACCAAACCAGATGAGTATAATTATCGATATACATGCACGTCAGATATTCGATTCCCGTGGAAACCCTACGGTGGAAGTTGATGTGATTACTGAAAACGGATTTGTAGGAAGGGCTGCTGTTCCCTCAGGAGCCTCTACTGGAGAGCATGAAGCTGTGGAATTACGAGATGGTGGATCTGCTTATATGGGAAAAGGAGTGCTTCAAGCTGTGGAAAATGTAAACGGTAAGATCGCCGGAACCTTGTTGGGTATTTCGGTGTTCGATCAGGAAGAAATCGATCGAATCATGATCGAATTGGATGGTACCAAGAACAAATCCAAGTTAGGGGCCAATGCCATTTTAGGCGTTTCCTTGGCGGCAGCAAAGGCGGCCGCGAATGAATTGGGGATTCCGTTGTTCAGATACGTAGGAGGTGTTGCTGCGAAAACCCTACCCGTACCCATGATGAATATCATCAATGGCGGTTCCCATAGTGATGCGCCCATTGCCTTCCAGGAGTTCATGATCATGCCCGTAAAAGCCAATAGCTTTACTCAGGCTATGCAAATGGGTTCAGAGATCTTCCACAATCTTAAGAAAGTGTTGCATGATAGAGGTTTGAGTACGGCAGTGGGAGATGAAGGTGGATTTGCTCCTACCCTTGATGGTACTGAAGATGCGCTTGAAACCATTGCTAAAGCCATTGAAAAGGCTGGGTATAAGGTAGGAGAGGAAGTGATGATTGCATTGGATTGTGCGTCTGCCGAATTTTATGAAAACGGAAAATACGATTATACGAAGTTCGAAGGCGCTTCCGGTAAAGTAAGAACCTCTCAGGAACAAGCCGATTATTTGGCTGAGCTTTGCGAAAAGTATCCAATTATTTCCATCGAGGATGGTATGGATGAAAATGATTGGGAAGGATGGAAGTACTTAACCGAGAAGATCGGAAATAAAGTGCAATTGGTTGGGGACGATTTGTTCGTAACCAATGTAGAGCGTCTTTCTCGTGGAATCAAAGAGGGAATCGCAAATTCGATTCTGATCAAAGTGAATCAGATTGGTACACTCAGTGAAACCATTGCCGCAGTGAATATGGCACAGAATGCAGGCTATACCTGTGTGATGTCGCATCGAAGCGGGGAAACGGAAGACAATACCATTGCCGATTTGGCTGTGGCATTGAATACCGGACAGATCAAAACGGGTTCTGCATCCCGTAGTGATCGTATGGCTAAATACAATCAATTGCTTCGCATCGAGGAGGAATTGGGGGAAGTGGCCTATTATCCACGGGAAAAGGCCTTCAAAATCTAATATTGCCCTCTAAAATGATAAATATCATACCTGCCCTCGGGCAGGTTTTTTTGTTTTGTAAGGGTATCCTCGTTTTAAGGATTATTTAACCCCTTTGTGTTACCATTTGCTTAAAAAAAACGGGTATTATTTTGTAAATTAGCAATCCGTTGATAAACCCCTAAAACCCTATAAATATATATTATGTCTGGAATAGCCACACTGGAAATTGATGGGAAGAAATTTGAATTTCCCATGACCGTAGGAACTGAAAATGAAGTAGCCATTGATATTAAAAATCTAAGAGCCGCCACGAGTGGCGTAGTCACTCTTGATCCTGGTTTCAAAAACACCGGCTCATGTGAAAGTGCCATCACTTTTTTGGATGGCGAAAATGGAATTCTTCGTTATCGTGGTTACTCCATTGAGGATTTGGCAGACAAAGCCGACTTCTTGGAGGTTTGTTATCTATTGATTTTCGGGGAATTGCCCAATCGTGAGGAATTACAAAAATTTCATAACGATATTAAAGAGCAATCCATCGTCGCAGAGGACATGAAAAAAATTCTGGATGGATTCCCTCAATCGGCCCATCCAATGGGTGTGCTATCCTCTTTAACCAGCGCACTGATTGCGTTTAACCCATCATCTGTGAATGTGGAAAGCGAAGCCGACATGTACCGTGCTATCGTTAGACTTTTAGGTAAGTTCCCTGTTTTGACTGCATGGACCTATCGCAAACGAATGGGATTGCCATTAGACTATGGTGATGAAACCCTTCCTTATGTGAACAACTTCCTGAAGATGATGTATAAGAAACCATCCGGGGAATATAAATGTAACCCAGTGGTGGTGAATGCCATGGACAAATTATTGATCCTTCACGCCGATCATGAGCAAAACTGTTCTACTTCGACGGTTCGATTGGTAGGTTCTTCCCATGCCGGATTGTTCGCTTCCATTTCTGCTGGTATTTCCGCGCTGTGGGGACCACTTCATGGTGGTGCCAACCAAGCGGTAATCGAAATGTTAGAGGCGATTAAGGAAGATGGTGGTGATACTAAAAAATATATGGCTAAGGCCAAAGACAAGGATGATC
>CAZOSF010000001.1:87074-89552 GCA_964582415.1 uncultured Alteromonas sp. | reverse complement strand
TCACAGATGATAAAATCGATGCCTTTCTCTTTGGCGTAACCCACCTTATCGATGGCTTTAATACCACAGTCGAGTGCAATGATTAAAGTCATGCCATTATCGTCGGCATAGTCGATGCCTTTGAATGACACTCCATACCCCTCATCGTAACGATCGGGAATGTAATAGGCTACATTGGGATAATAGGACTGCAAATAGGTATACATTAGGCTTACTGCCGTAGTGCCATCCACATCATAATCTCCAAAAACCAAAATATTCTCCCGATTTTCGATGGCTTTTTCGATTCTGGCAACGGCCTTATCCATGTCCTTCATGAGATAGGGGTCGTGTAAATCGTCCAGGGAGGGCCTAAAGAATTTTCGGGCATCTTCATAGGTTTCGATACCCCTTTGCAGTAAGAGGGTAGCGATAAAATCGTTTACACCAAGGGCTTGGGAAAGGGCATTTATTTTTTCCTGCTCCGGTTTCGGCAATAGGGTCCAGCGCATCGACAATTCTCTAAAATTAGGGGGAGTCTTTGGGTAAAGTTACGCATAATATGGAAGTCCGTAAGACATATTCTAAATGATTTTGTACCTTTCTTAAATCCATCCCCGCATTTTTAAAATCAAGTTACTATGAAAAGACTTTTACTTTCAATTTTACTTGTAGGCATTGGTTGCTGGGGGCAGGATGGCAGTCTGGACGAAACCTTCGGTGATAGTGGCTGGGTTATACATAATCTAGGGGAAGGTATGGAAACTTTTTCCGATGTTGCTGAAAATTCATCAGGTCAGTTGTTCGTTTCGGGATATTTCGATAATGTTCAAGGGGAATATGAAAATTTTGTGCTCTCTTTTAATGAAGATGGTAGTCTAAATACAAGTTTTGGAGATAATGGACTTTTATATTCCGAAAGTCAAAATTTCCCCAGTGATGAGATTAAAATTCAATCGGATGATAAGCTTCTACTAAAGGGATATATACCCAGCAATGACCGAGCAATTGTGCGACTGTTACCCAATGGGACCATAGATTTGGATTTTGGTGTAAATGGAATGCTTACTGATTTCGGAGCCAATTCTTATCAATTAAAATTTGAAACTTTAGAGGATGGCAAACTTTTAACTATGACGGAAGGCACCTATTCCGGAGTTCCACATATTGTCATGCGAAGATTCACTTACGAAGGACAGCTTGATGCCAGTTTTGGTACTAATGGTGAAGCCAAAATACCTATTACTGATACCGCGAGTATCACACTGAATACCTTAAATAAATTGCAAGAAGGCGCTTACGTTTTCTATAGAAAATCATTAAACGAGAATGATGTTTATGAATTGGTCAAAATACATGAAAACGGCGAACTGAATGCTTCCTTCGGAATAGGTGGATTCACTGAAGTCGCCTTGGATGAGGATGAAACAAACTGCAAGAGCCTTATTTTTAATGACCAAAGTATTTTAGTGAGTTGTGCATTCTGGGATTGGCAAACAGAACAATTTTATCGTAGCATGCACAAGGTGCTTCCCTCAGGGGCAATAGACCCTGCATTTAACGAAAATAGCACCAACGGATACTCTGGTGTAATCATTCAACCCAACCAAAGAATCATTTCCGATGGTAGTTTAATGGACTGGGAGGGCGGAACCATTCCTATTTTTCGACGACATTTTTCCAACGGTTTCCCAGATTATAGTTTTCAATTCGACACCGGTGGTACTGGAGGTGGTGTAGTGGGTCCCATGAAACTTATCCCTTTGAATAGTGGCAAATTGCTATTTGCATTTTCCGACGTTTGGTATAATTATCCAGACATTGAAATTGTGCTTGTTCGACTAAACAACAGCCCCCTCGAGATTATAGATTATGAATCCCAAGAAATTACCATTTCCCCCAACCCCTCTGATGGGGTTTTTCACTTAAAACTGGATTCCTTCAACCAAGAATTAAAATATTCTATAGCAGATATCACTGGCAAGCGCGTCCAAACAGGAACTATCGCCAATCAAAATACATCCTTTGATTTATCTTCATTTGAAGCAGGGATGTATTTCCTAAATTTGGGAAACACAACCCTCAAACTCATCAAAAACTAACTATGCCTTTAGTCACTCCCCTTTCACCTGATCACGATCAGGAAACCAAACATTTGGCCGAATTTTTTAATGAAACCCTAGGTTTTTGTCCGAACAGCGTGCTTACCATGCAACGGCGCCCTGCCATTTCTAAAGCGTTTATCAACCTCAACAAGGCGGTTATGGCCAACGAGGGACGGGTCACCTCTGCCCTGAAACGTATGATTGCTTGGGTAAGCAGTAACTCGGCAGGGTGTCGCTATTGCCAGGCCCATGCCATCCGGGCTGCAGAACGCTATGGAGCCGAGCAAGAAAAACTGGACAATATTTGGGAGTACCGCACCCACCCTGCCTTTACCGAAGCGGAACGGGCCGCATTGGACTTTTCATTAGCCGCCTCCCAAATTCCCAACCAAGT
>CAZOSF010000001.1:84554-86974 GCA_964582415.1 uncultured Alteromonas sp. | reverse complement strand
GTGCGTGACAGTGTGCCTTTGGAGGAGTTTTTTTTAGAAGACGGCTATCTGGATGGGGAACATCTTACCTACGACCTTCAGGGCACCCTGATTGCTCGGGAAAATTATGTCGCCAGTGTATTACATGGACCACAGTACACCTATCACAAGACGGGCGAGCTGGCCAGTGAGGTTTCCTATAATAACGGAAGTCGAAGCAGCGACGAAGTACATTACGATACCAACCAGACAGTGGTGTATCGTAAAACCAACCAAAATGGGGTTGAGTACAACAATTACTATGAGAACGGAAAAATTATCGCTGCTACCTTCGATAAAATTTACGATGGTTCTGTTTATGAAATGATTGTGCGATACGACCATTTTGAAAATATCGAAATTGTCTTTGGAAAGAAAAAAGATAGCGATGCGCCCAGTTTCAATGTATACGATCCAGAATTCAATCTAATAGAAACCGTCAATCCGCAAGAAGATCCCATGCGAATGATGGAGTTGGCTCAGTATTTTAGATAGTTCTTCCTGCCACCACCAAAACCAATTCCCCTTTAACGGGATGTTTTTCAAAATGTGCCATTACTTCACGGATGGTGCCACGGATGGTTTCTTCGTGTAATTTGCTCAACTCCCTTGAAACGGACATCCTTCGGTCTTCTCCAAAATATTCCTGGAATTGCTTTAGGGTCTTCATCAACTTGTGTGGTGACTCATAGAAGACCATGGTTCGTGTTTCGAGCTGTAATTGTTCCAATCGGGTTTGTCGCCCCTTTTTAACGGGAAGAAACCCCTCAAAAACAAATCGATCATTAGGAATGCCACTCACTACCAATGCTGGCACAAAGGCGGTGGCGCCAGGCAGACATTCTACTTCAATTCCTGCCTCCACACAGGCCCGGGTGAGCAAGAATCCGGGGTCGCTGATCGCCGGTGTCCCGGCATCACTGATCAAAGCGATGTTTTTACCGTTTTGAATGCGCTCCACCAACGAGAAAACCGTTTGGTGTTCGTTGTGCATATGATGGGACTGCATGGGCGTTCCTATTTCAAAATGCTTCAACAGTTTTCCGCTGGTTCGAGTATCTTCGGCAAGGATGAGGTCGACTTCCTTCAAAACCTCAACGGCTCGAAAGGTCATGTCTTTCAAGTTACCAATGGGAGTTGGAACCAAATAGAGCTTACCCATGGAAGTTTAGCTGAATCGCTTTTCTAAATGGGCGAGAAATCGTTCGGCATATTCCAGTTTCTCTTTCCAATGGCCATAATCGGGTTTCACCTGTTCTTCAATGAATTGCTCGGCCTCTTTCAACGTTTCGAAGGTATTGATTTGGGAAACCACTCTGGCGAAATCGTCTGCGCTTCCATCGAAGAGATGCTTGATGTAGGCCAAGCGGTCGTTCAATCCAATATTCAGCCCCACATTAAGGGCGTCATTGAGTGATTTTGGACGTTCTGCTTCCAAATTTTTAGTCGCAGGGGCGTTGGGGGTTGAAGCTGTCTCTTTTCGTTCAAAAACAGGAATGTCTTTGTAATGGGAAGAGAGTTCGTCCCAGTCATTTTTTTCGAAAACCTTCTTCGGAAGAATTTCCTCCAGGATGGATTCCACCTCTTCCGACTCCCTCGGCATTTGCGCCACAATATCCTTTATTTTTTCGATAGCAGGCTCTACGATTTCCTCTTTGTTTTCAGGTTCTGGAACTGGTTGTGGATCGGTAAACCAATTTTGTTCCCGATAGCTCTTGGAATCCAATGATTCTTCAAAACTGGCAATTTGGCCTTCATTCAATTGAAGTTCCAAATATTCAATAATCACCAATTTTTCGTACAGGGCACGCGCTTGTTTCTTGAGGGAGGAAATGTCTTTGGTGGCGCTTTCCATCCTTATTTTATCGGCCAATTCCTCTATCTGTTTCCGTACGTTCTTCTTCATAACTTTTCCCATTAATCTGCCTTCCTAGAATTTTGTTTTGTTAAATTTACGCATCCTTGGTGTAAACGTCAAAGTTTTCCATTTTATTCTAAAAAGGATTTATGTTTCTCGAGAATACGGTCAATCAAAAAGAGCAGTTCGGGTGGATTGAAGTCATCTGTGGTTCCATGTTTTCCGGAAAAACAGAAGAGTTGATCCGCAGACTGAAACGTGCCAAATTTGCCCGTCAGAAAGTAGAGATTTTCAAACCCACGGTAGACAATCGCTACGACGACAGCAAAGTGGTGTCTCATGACAGCAATGAAATTCGTTCAACGCCCGTTCCCGCAGCCGCCAATATTCCCATCCTAGCCGATGGCTGCGATGTGATTGGTATTGATGAGGCCCAATTTTTCGATGATGAAATCGTCAAAGTCTGCAATGACTTGGCAAATCAAGGGATGCGTGTGATTGTTGCTGGATTGGATATGGATTATAAGGGCAATCCTTTCGGCCC
>CAZOSF010000001.1:63842-84454 GCA_964582415.1 uncultured Alteromonas sp. | reverse complement strand
GAGTTTACAGAGTTGCAGATTCGTCGCTATCATGAACTCACGGAGTCCTTGTTCCCAAAATTAGGATATCGCCCCCTTCGACACCTGTTGAATACTTCTGGTATTTTGAATTATCCAGAAGCTCAATTCGACATGGTGCGAAGTGGTATTGGCCTATACGGATTTGGGAATGACCCTGCATACAATGACAAGCTTACCCCCATCGCCACCTTGATAACGGTCATTTCTCAAATCAATTCGATTGATGAAGGGCAAACCGTAGGTTATAACCGAAGCTTTAAAGCAACACGCTTCATGCGTACCGCTACTCTACCGCTCGGTCATGCCGATGGCATATCCAGAATTTATGGCAATGGCAAAGGATGGGTAGTAATCCATGGGCAGCGCGCCCCTATTGTTGGAAATACCTGTATGGATATGATTATGGTAGACGTGACGGATATCGATTGCCAAGAAGGGGATGCCGTGGTGGTTTTTGGTAAAACGAATCGTGCCGACACCCTCGCCGAAAATGCAGGAACCATCTCCTACGAATTGATCACCTCCCTTTCTCAACGAGTACCTCGCATCGTTAAGGAATAATTCACTGATGGTTAAAATTTTACGGAAAACCCCAATTATTTTAGTAACTTTCGTTTTGTATTAACATCATAATCGATCAACTATGCTAAAGGAATTCAAAGCTTTTATTATGACAGGTAACGTCATCGACTTGGCGGTAGCTGTTATCCTAGCCGGCGCCGTGGGAGGCGTGGTAGCTGGATTTACCAACGACATCATGATGCCTATCGTAGGTCACTTTACGGGAGGTATGGATTTTTCAGAATTGAAAATTGTCTTGTCTGAAGCCGTCACCGATGCGGAAGGTAATGTAACAACTCCAGAAAATGCCATCCTTTGGGGGAAATGGGTAAATGCCCTAATTAATTTGGTGATTGTAGGATTTGTATTGTTTATGATCGTAAAAGCCTACAACAAATTCAAAAAGAAAAAAGAAGAAGCACCTGCTCCTCCTCCAGGTCCAACCGAAATCGACATTTTGAAAGAAATTCGGGACGCTTTAAAAAAATAACACGCGTAGCGACCGCTGCACTGCAATTTTAACCCTAAACCCCTCCGTTGCGAGGGGTCTTTTTTTGCACAGAAGATAACATATCGGAGGTGATGTGTTATTTTTGCAAACTAATAGTTATCGAAAATGAAAATAGCAATTGTTGGTGCTACAGGTATGGTGGGAGAGGTGATGTTACGAGTTTTGGCAGAGCGCCAGTTCCCCATTACCGAATTAATCCCTGTAGCTTCCGAAAAATCGGTGGGTAAGTTGATTTCCTTTCAAGGTAAATCCTATACCATTCATTCTATGGAGGCTGCCATTGCTGCTAAACCGGCCATTGCGATTTTCTCTGCGGGGGGAGGCACTTCCTTGGCGTGGGCCCCTAAATTTGCGGAAGCCGGCACTACTGTTATCGATAATTCATCGGCTTGGCGTATGGATCCCACCAAAAAGCTGGTGGTGCCGGAAATCAATGCTCACGTCCTTTCTTCTGAAGATAAAATCATCGCTAACCCTAACTGTTCTACGATTCAAATGGTAATGGCATTAGCGCCCTTGCATCGAAAGTATCAAATGAAGCGCGTCGTGGTTTCAACCTATCAATCGGTTTCCGGAACGGGTGTAAAAGCGGTTCAACAATTAGAAAATGAAATTGCTGGGGTGAAGGGTGAGATGGCCTACCCTTATCCCATTCATAAAAATGCCTTGCCGCATTGCGATGTATTCGAAGATAATGGCTATACCAAAGAAGAAATGAAACTGGCGCGGGAACCACAAAAAATACTGGACGATCGTAGCTTTTCTGTATCTGCAACAGCCGTTCGTATACCTACAGCAGGTGGGCATAGCGAATCGGTAAATGTGGAGTTTTTTAATGATTTCGATCTAGCAGAGGTGCGAAAACTATTGCATGAAACCCCAGGAGTGGTGGTTCAGGACAATCCAGATACCAATACCTACCCCATGCCCGTTTATGCGCACGACAAAGACGAGGTATTTGTGGGCCGTATCCGTCGGGATGAAACCCAACCCAACACTCTAAACATGTGGATTGTTAGTGATAACCTGCGTAAAGGGGCGGCGACCAATGCTATTCAGATTGCCGAGTATCTTATCGAAAAAACCCTAGTATAAGCTAGGGAATCTGCAGATTTCTTGTTTGAACGTCCACTCTGGCACTTGGATAAAATCATTATAAACAAGGGGTTGGGCTTTGCTAAAACAAACTTTTTAGTACATTTAGGCAGTTTAAAAAATTCCCACTAAAAAAATAAAATTGCTAAAGCGCCTTTTCATGAAGAAGACCCTAGCCCTTTTTTGTCTACTATTTATCGTTGCCTTATCCTGGATAAGCTGTAAATCGGATGATAATGGTGGATATATTGCTATTAATATTACCGCTAACGCCGATTCTGGTGATGTATTCCAGAACAGCGTATTAACATTGGATGTCCTAAGTAACGACCTAAATGTTCCTGAAGATGGAACCTTGGTTTTAGGAGCTCCGCAATCTGGAACTGTAACCGTTGTAAATCCCAACGGAACGAGCAACCTTTTGGATAAATTAGTGGAATACACCCCAAGCGGGACCTATTCCGAAAACGATACATTTCAATACGAAGTTTGCGATGCAGAAGGATTTAGCTGTGCTACCGGTGAAGTATCGGTACGGATTTTCAAACCTTTAGACATCTCACTAGCAGCATTGCCCTACCCCAAATTGTCCGATTATAATTTTTTCTATTCAGACATCTCCAACCAAGAAGCAGTCCCAGGTGTACTGCCTTACGAACCCATCAATTCATTGTTTGCAGATTACGCCCATAAGAAACGATTTGTCTATATCCCGCCCGGGTCCAAGGCGACCTATGATGGAGATGGAAACATTTTGAACTTTCCGGAGGGCACTATCTTGGTGAAAACGTTCTACTATGACAACGTGCTACCAAATGATGACACTCACATTATCGAAACACGTATTTTATTCAAAAGAAGTGGTGAGTGGCATTTCTCAGACTATTTGTGGAATGAAGCTCAGGACGAGGCCTTGTTGGATGAAACCACCACCGGACATAATATTCCAATAGAATGGGTTCAAAATGGGGAAACCTTTAGTATCAACTATAGGGTCCCATCAGAGAGCGAGTGTTTCATTTGTCATAAAAACAGTAAGATTAAAATCCCAATTGGCCCAAAACCTCAGAACCTCAACAAAAATTTTGAGTATGCAGACGGGACCGCGAATCAGCTTCAAAAGTGGATTGATGTTGGATTTTTAGAAAATAGTCTGCCAGGAAGCATTACTACAGTGCATAACTGGGAAGATACATCGGCGGAATTGGAACTTAGGGTTCGTTCTTATTTCGATATCAATTGCGCCCATTGTCATGTGGACGGAGGTCATTGCGGAGCTCGAAATTTACGTATGTCTTTCACAGAAAATGTGGACCATTACAACATGGGAATATGCAGTATTCCCGACATGCCGCTTCCAAATTTGGACAGTACTACCCTGATTGTTCCCGGAGATGCTGAAAACTCCATTTTGTACTATAGAGTGCTTACCACTTCTGAAGAAAATAGAATGCCCATGACCGGCAGAACCATAACACACACCGAATTCGTATCCCTTCTTGAGGAATGGATCAATTCACTAACCGATCAATGTGATTAACCTTTAATTTAGACTTTATGAAAAACCTTTTACTTAGTATAGCCCTCGCCAGCGTAAGCACTTTAGCGTTCGCTCAGGTGTCCTTTACCCCCCAGGCCATCCCCACTAGCTATAGCGATAGGGGTGTGGTAGATTTGAATGGGGACTATTTGGATGACGTCGTTTCTGTTTCGACCACAACAGTTCAGGTATTTTACCAACAACCCGATGGAACCTTTGTCGAAGAAAACATCGGCACCACTACGGCCGACAATGAGCCTTCATGGAGTTTTGCTGTGGGCGATTATGATGGAAATGGTTATAACGATTTACTCTACGGAGGTGGAAATGGCGTTACGTTTATGCGAGCCAACGAAGATGGTACTGCCTACACCGAAATTTCGTATCCAGAATATGTGTTTTCACAGCGTTCCAACTTTGTAGACATTAATAACGATGGCCATTTGGATGCCTTTGTTTGTCACGACGTTCAGCCGAATGTATATTATATCAATGATGGAAATGGCAATTTGACCTTCTATCAAGGAGGCATTGGAGATTATCCAACAGGAGGGCATTATGGCTCTGTTTGGATCGATTTTGACAACGATGGTGATATGGATATGTTCAACGCGAAATGTAATGTGGGAGGAGATTTAAATGAGCGTAGCGAAAATGAGCTCCATGAGAATGATGGAAATGGTAATTTCGTAGAAATTGGTTTCGAAGCTGGATTGGAAGATCAAATGCAAACATGGTCTTCAGCTTGGAACGATTTTGATAACGACGGAGACATGGATGTTTTCGTAGGAAGCAGCGCTGGAGGCGCTCCTCATAAGTTGATGATCAACAACGGAGATGGTACTTTCTCAGATATCTCTGCCTCTACGGGAGTGCAAGATCTTCCAGCAACTGGAATCGAAAACTGCACATACGATTTTAACAACGACGGTTGGGCGGATATCCTTACCAATGGAAATATCCTGTTGAACAATGGAGACATGACGTTTTCCATCCTTGCCAATGTACTCCCAAGCAACAATGGTTCATTGGGTGATTTGAACAATGATGGCTTCATCGATTCGTTTACCGGCAGCAACATCTATTACAATAACGGGAATGACAACCACTGGATTACGATCAATACCCTAGGAGTAGAAAGCAATCGAAATGGAATTGGTGCCCGTATCAAGATTACCTCCGATTTAGGTTCGCAAATTCGGGAAGTTCGCAGCGGGGAAGGTTTCCGTTACATGAGTACATTGAACACTCATTTCGGATTAGGAACTGATACAGAAATCACTACTATCGAAATTACCTGGCCTTCAGGCACGGTCGATACCTTGGAAGACGTTGCTGTGGACCAAGTTATAACTATCGAAGAGGGCGAAACCGTTCTAGGCTTGGAAGATGCCTTGGTGAATTCAATTATTGTTCATCCAAATCCAACTCGTGGAATTTTACATCTCACCAGCTTGGAAGATTTCAATCAGGCAAAATATTCTGTGTTCGACCTTCAAGGAAAGCGTGTGCTGTTCTCCGACCAGCTCACTCAAACCTTGGATGTTTCCAATCTGGCCAACGGCACCTATATCTTAAAGATTACCGACGGAACCACCGTTAAAACCCAGAAATTCATAAAGTACTAAGTACCTGTTTAGGTCGTTTGCTAAAAATCACCGCGTCAAGCAACGCGGTGATTTTTTTTGTATCTTTAAGTAAACCACCTAACACAACCAATCATGAATTCTACTTTTACCAAAATCCTCAGTTTCATTCTTGCTTTAATTCTTATTCTGTTCGGACTTAATAAATTCATGCATTTCGGATTTATGCCCACCCCCGAAATTCCCGAAGAAGCGACACAGTTTATGAAATCACTATCGGCAACGGGGTATGTGTTACCGTTGTTGGGGACTTTCGAAATTGGTATTGGAATCCTATTGCTTCTACGTAAGTGGGTTCCCTTCGCTTTGTTGGTTTTGGTCCCCATTTCTCTGAATGTGCTATTGTTCCATTTGTTTTTGAATGTTTCTACCATTTTGCCTGCTATCGTTGTTGTGGTAATTAACATTATTCTAATTTACAAATATTGGAAGGCGTATAGACCTCTGTTTAAGTAGACTATTACTGCTTTTTGTGATCATTTTGGCCAATAAAATCCGTACCTTTGATGGATTAAATTTATTGGCTATGAAGTATTTTCTTTTTTTGGCCCTTGGCCTAGCAATAACTTCCTGTAATCAAAAAAACAACGAACCCCAATCCGTCTTGAACTATCCCGAAACAAAAAAAGTAGATACGATAGATGACTATTTTGGAACCAAAGTAGCCGATCCCTATCGTTGGCTCGAAGACGACCGAAGCCCAGAAACGGAAGCTTGGGTGAAGGAAGAGAACAAAGCCACCTTTGGCTATTTGGAAAAGATTCCTTTCCGCGAACAATTAAAAGAACGCCTTACGACGATCTGGAACTACGAGAAATTCACAGCACCCTTCAAAGAAGGCGATTATACCTATTTCTTGAAAAACGATGGGTTGCAGAACCAATATGTTATTTATCGCTACAGAACAGGAGAAGATCCTGCCTCGGCAGAACTATTCCTTGATCCGAATACCTTCAGCGAAGACGGAACGACTTCTCTCGGACAATTGAGTTTTTCGGAAAACGGCAACATTGCTGCTTACACCATTTCAGAAGGAGGCAGTGACTGGAGAAAAGTTTTGGTAATGGATGTTGTTTCCAAGGAAATCATGGAAGATACCCTGCAAAATGTAAAATTCAGTGGTTTAGGCTGGAAAGGGAATGAAGGGTTTTTCTACTCTAGTTACGATAAGCCTAAAGGAAGTGAGCTTTCTGAAAAAACGGACCAACATAAACTGTACTACCACAAGTTAGGCACAAAGCAGTCGGAAGACCCCGTTATCTTCGGTGGAAGCCCCGATGAAAAACACCGTTATGTATTTGGTGGAGTTTCCGAAGACAGTAGGTTCTTGACCATTAAAGCCTCGAACGTAACCTCTGGGTCAAAACTATTTATCAAAGACCTTAACAACCCTAAAGCGGGATTGATCACAGTGGTTGATCATATGGATGCCGAAACCGATTTGCTGCGTAATGAAGGAGATGTTCTTTATTTAAGCACCAATTTGAATGCTCCGAATAAGAGGATCGTAAAGACCAGTATTTCAAACCCTACACCCGAACATTGGGTAGATTTCATTCCTGAAACAGAAAATGTACTATCCTCCTCCAGTGGCGGAAAATATATTTTTGCTGAATACATGGTAGATGCTATCTCCAAAGTATTCCAATACGATTTGAATGGGAACCAGCTTCGGGAAATCGCCCTTCCTGGTTTAGGTAGCGTAGGAAGCTTTGATGCAAAGGAGGACGAATCCGAAACTTATTATTCCTTTACCAATTACAAAACTCCAGGAAGTATCTTTAAGTACAATATGGAGACGGGGGAATCCACTCTTTACAAAAAACCGGATATTCAATTCAACCCGGACGATTATGAGAGTGTTCAGGTGTTCTATACCTCCAAGGATGGCACCAAGGTTCCAATGATCATTACGCACAAGAAAGGAATTTCTTTGGATGGTAAAAACCCAACCATCTTGTATGGCTATGGAGGTTTCAATATTTCCCTTACCCCTACTTTTAGCATCGTAAATGCTGTCTGGATGGAATTGGGTGGCGTGTATGCAGTAGCCAATCTTCGAGGAGGAGGAGAATACGGTAAGGAATGGCACAAAGCCGGAACCCAAATGCAGAAGCAAAACGTTTTTGACGACTTTATAGCCGCAGCCGAATATCTTATTGATAACAAATACACCTCTAGTGATTATCTCGCCATACGCGGTGGATCCAACGGCGGTTTGTTAGTAGGTGCGGTAATGACCCAACGCCCCGATTTGATGAAAGTAGCCTTACCCGCCGTGGGTGTGTTGGACATGCTCCGCTATCATACCTTCACCGCAGGTGCAGGTTGGAGTTTCGATTATGGAACTGCTGAAGACAGCAAAGAGATGTTCGATTACCTATTGGGATATTCTCCGGTACATAACGTAAAAGCTGGCGTTCAGTATCCTGCTACCTTGATTACCACTGGAGATCATGATGATAGAGTAGTTCCTGCACATAGTTTTAAGTTTGCCGCAGAGCTTCAGGAAAAACAATCGGGACCGAACCCAGTGCTCATCCGAATTGAAACGCAAGCCGGTCATGGAGCGGGCACTCCAGTAAGTAAGATTATTGAACAATATTCCGATATCTTTGGCTTTACCCTTTACAATATGGGCTTTGAAAGCTTACCGGATGACATCGATTCGAACTTCAAGAAATAACCTTGAGGCGGTGTAATAACCGCCTCTTTCTTTATGTTAGACGTTTCCATTTCATCCTTTTCATATACTCAAAAGCCAGTACTTGGTGAGCTCACCTTTTCGTTAAAGAAAGGGGAACATTTGGCCGTGCTTGGTGAAAGTGGTTGTGGAAAATCTACATTGCTTCATTTGGTATATGGGCTTTTACATCTTGAGGAAGGCAGTATTTCTTGGAAAGGGAATCGCTTGTTAGGGCCCAAATACAATCTTGTCCCAGGAGAAGAATTTATCAAACTGGTCGCCCAAGAATTTAATGTGATGCCCTATATCTCGGTGACGGAAAATGTAGCCACCTATCTACCTAGAAGAGATATGGAGAAGGATCTTGTACGGGTAAAAGAGCTTTTGGAAGTAGTAGAAATGGAAGCTTTTGCCAATACCATGGTAAAGGACCTAAGTGGCGGACAGAAACAACGGGTGGCATTGGCCAAAGCACTTGCCAAGCAGCCAGAACTGTTACTGTTGGACGAACCCTTTAGTCATATCGATACGTTTCGTAAAAACAAATTGAGACGACGGCTATTTCGATTTTTGAAAGAAAACGAGATCGCTTGTATCACTGCAACTCATGATGCAGAAGAAGCCTTGGCTTTTTCGGACAAGCTACTGATTTTAAAAGACGGGGACGCAGTAGCTTACGGCAGACCAGAGGAAGTTTACACTCAACTTGACACCCCCTATCTGGCTGGATTTTTCGGAGAAGTCACGGTGTTAAAAAACAAAGGGGCGAATAAAGAATTTCTAATTCTTCTTCCCCATCAGTTGTGCCTTTCAGAACGTTCCACTGACTATGAAGTCACCGTTGTACATAACTTTTTCAAAGGATCCCATTTCCTAATTCAGGCAAAATTGGGTGCTCAGGAAGTCTTTTTTAATAATTTCAAACCGTTGTCAATAGGGACTTCAGTGTTTCTGGAAATTTTAAAGTAAAAACCGTTTATTCCGGTTTCCAAAAATAAATTACTTATGAGATACTTTCACTTACTACTCGTATTGTTGATTGTAAGCTGTCAACAACCTTCTTCAACCTCTAAAACCACTCCTGACATGAATCAATCTATCGAACGAAAAGTAGATTCTCTGCTCTCTATCATGACTTTGGAAGAAAAAATTGGTCAAATGAACCAATATAACGGATTTTGGGATGTCACCGGACCGGTACCACAAGAGGGGGATGAAGCTCTAAAATATGAGCACCTGAAGAAAGGCTGGGTGGGGAGCATGCTGAGTGTTCGAGGAGCAGCTGAGGTTCGAAAAGTACAAAAAATTGCCGTTGAGGAATCTCGCTTAGGGATTCCTCTAATTATTGGGTTCGATGTCATCCATGGATATAAAACTATTAGTCCAATACCATTGGCAGAAGCCGCCAGTTGGGACCTAAAAGCAATTGAAAGATCGGCCCAAGTAGCTTCTGCGGAGGCGTCGGCTGCTGGAATTAATTGGACGTTTGCGCCCATGGTTGACGTCTCCAGAGATCCTAGATGGGGGCGTGTTATGGAAGGAGCTGGGGAAGACCCCTATCTTGGGAGTTTGATTGCTAAAGCTCGCGTAAAAGGGTTCCAAGGCGATGATTTGTCTGCCAATAACACCATTGCTGCCTGTGCCAAACATTTTGCAGGGGGCGCTTTCTCGGACGCAGGTAAGGAGTACTTCACCGTAGATGTAGGAACTTCCACCCTCTATAATATTATTTTTCCTCCATTTCAAGCGGCGAACGATGCAGGGGTGCGAACATTTATGAATGCGTTCAATCAATTGAATGGCATTCCCTCCACGGGCAATACATTCTTACAAAGGGACATTTTAAAAGGTAAGTGGGGCTTCAACGGCTTTGTCGTTTCCGATTGGGCCTCTGTGGGCGAACTGGTTCCCCATGGCTTTGCAAAAGACGGAAAGGATGCTGCCCGTATGGCTGCCTTAGCCGGTTGCGATATGGACATGGAGTCGTATTTATACGTGAAACATTTAAAGAACTTGGTGGAAAGTGGTGAAATAGATGCCTCCCTAATTGAGGATGCTGCTCGACGAATCCTTAGGGTGAAATTCGAGCTAGGGCTATTCGATGACCCCTATCGTTATTGTGATGAAGAACGGGAAGCCCGTGTCATAGATTCCCAAGAACATCATCAAGCTGTTTTGGAAATGGCGAAAAAATCAATCGTTCTTTTGAAGAACGATAATGCCATCCTCCCCCTCGAAAAAGAGGGTAAAACCATTGCAGTTATCGGAGCTCTAGCAGTAGACAAAGACAGTCCATTAGGAAGTTGGAGGATAGCTGCAGAGGGAAATGATGCGGTTTCTGTTTTGGAAGGATTACAGGCATACAATGGAAATACCCTAATCTATGCCAAAGGGGCAGATGTCACCGTGGGTGATAATTTGTTTATTAAGGATGTGAAAATAAATGAAACCGATAGGAGTGGATTTGATGAAGCGATTGCGGTGGCTCGAAAAGCCGACAAGGTAGTCATGGTTTTAGGTGAAAACTGTTTTATGAGTGGTGAGGCCAGAAGTCGGACGCAATTGGGGCTTCCCGGAGTTCAACAAGAATTACTTGAGAAAATTTATGAAGTAAATAAAAATATTGTGCTGGTACTAAACAATGGCAGGCCTTTAACCATTCCTTGGGCAGATGAACATATCCCTGCGATTGTAGAAGCGTGGCATTTGGGAAGTCAGGCAGGACATGCCATTGCACAAGTGCTTTATGGTGACTACAACCCAAGCGGAAAGCTTCCTATGAGCTTTCCCAAAAGCGCGGGACAGGTTCCAATTTATTACAACCATCATAAGACCGGAAGAGATAACAAACCCAGCTCCGGATTGGTCTTTTGGACACATTATATAGACGAATCGAATGAACCATTGTATCCATTTGGCCATGGTTTAAGCTATACGACGTTCAACTATAGCGAGCTTCAAGTACAAAACACCTATGCTGAAAATGGAAAAGTGACGGTTCGTGTCGTTGTGACCAATACCGGAGAACGGAAAGGAAAAGAAGTGGTTCAATTATACATACATGATGCTTTTGCCAGTGTTGCACGGCCCGTGAAGGAATTAAAAGGCATGAAGTTGATTGATCTCGACAAGGGAGAAAGCAAGACCATTGAATTCGAACTTGGAGAAGACGCTTTAGGTTTCTATGATAATAACGGAAATTGGTTAGTCGAAAAAGGCCTGTTTGAAATTTTTGTTGGCGGTAGTTCGAACACAGACTATAAATTGAATTTCGAGCTGTAAAAGAGTCTAAAGTACTTTTACTATTTTATGCTCTTGGTTATTCAAGGCGAATCGGTCCCCGGCCCTTAATCCTTTAATGGCCTGTCCAATTGGTGAATTTAGGGCCACGCAAAAGAAATTTTGTCCGTCAAAAGGAATGCTTCCTATGGAAATACAAATGAAATAGGTGGCTATTTCCGTTTTTACCAAACTTCCCAAGCGAACATAATCGGAACTTGCTTTTAGATCCACGCGTTTGAGAAGTTCCTTAAGTGCCATTACTTCCCCCTCTTGCTTTTTGATGCGCTCCCTGTCCAATTGCATCATTGCCCGACTGTTGTCCATTTCATCATCACCGCCATCAGAATCTGCACTTTCCAAGGATTCCTCTATATCCACAAGCGACTGTCGAATCGATTGCAGGCGTTGTTCCACGCGTTGTTGGCACTCTTCAAATAACGCTGATTTTATTTCACTTGGGTTCATAGTTGGTTTTGAAAAATTAAATATTTTTTATGCTTGTGCTAAACACAACTGGCTAAGTTCTTCCCCTATAAGACTGCCTATGGCAACTCCCATGCCGCCCAATCGTACCCCGCAATGAATGTTGGGTGTCAAGGACTTCACAATGGGCTTCTTCTGATCTCCAACTCCCATAATACCCGACCAGCGTTGTTCAATTTCAATTTTCTTTCCAGGAAGAATAACTGTTGCCATCAACTCTTCCAATCGATTTTGAATACGTTGGGTAGTAATCATGTCTGTAGTCGTTTCTCCCACCTTATCCAGATTTCTTCCCCCTCCAAATAAGATTCGATTATCTACATTTCTGAAGTAATAATAGCCCTTATCCAGATGAAATGTCCCCTTCAAATGTAAGTCCTCAATAGGCTTGGTGATTAAGACTTGTGCTCTGGCCGGAAGCACTTGTTCCTTTAACAATTCTTGTGCAAAACCATTAGTGGCAACAAGTACTTGCTTTGGATAGATCTCTCCTAGGCAATCCGTATGAAGTATCGGGCGCCCGTTTTCTTCTAAAATGGAAGTTACCTTTACTGAATTGAGCAATTGAATCCCTTTGGAATAGGCCAATTGAATAAGATTTTTCATGAGCAATCCCGTATTCAATTGTCCTTCAAATTGATTAAAAATGAGTTTTTTTTGAATGTTTTTAAAAGAAAACGGGTCGTTTTTTAGCAAAAAAACCGAATTATTCGAAGAAATAGCCTCCTTTGCTAAAGCATCGATATAATGGAGATTTTCCAGACAGCGCGTATAGGTTTCTTCATCTTCTGTTGGGAAAAGCTCATAACCTCCGTTCCATTCAATACCGAGCTCTTTCGGGCTCAAAAACTTCTGCAACTGCTTTAAACCTAAATATCGTTTTCGAATGAGTGCGATTACTTCTTGTTCGGTGTGTGAACCAAGGTCATCCAGTATTTCCGAAACACTCCCAAAGCAGGCAAAACCCGCATTTTTAGTGCTCGCACCGCTGGGCAATATTCCTTTTTCCAAGATGACAATTTTGGCTTTGGGATCCCTTTCCCTCAAACTTAGGGCCGCAGTAAGGCCCACAATCCCGCTACCCACGATGAGGTAATCGATCGCTTCTAACCAAGTAGCCCGTTCCCAATAAGATATGCTCATAGCTGGAAATAAAAAAGCACCCAAGTCAAAGGTATTCAATTTCGAGCTTCGGTGCTTTTAATTACGAAAGGTTCTTCCGTTTTATTCTTCTTCCTTTTCTTCCTTCATAACCCAAGTATTCATAAAGGCAGTAGTGTAGTTCCCTGCCACATACTCTGGGTCTTCCATAAGTTGTCTATGGAAGGGAATAGTGGTTTTAATACCTTCGATTACGAATTCGTCCAGGGCACGCTTCATTTTATTGATAGCTTCTTCCCTAGTCTGAGCTGTAGTAATCAACTTAGCAATCATGGAGTCGTAATTGGGAGGAATTACATAACCTGCGTACACATGGGTATCCAAACGCACTCCATGCCCACCTGGAGCATGTAATGTTGTGATCCGACCCGGAGAAGGTCTAAATCCATTGAAGGGATCTTCCGCATTGATACGGCACTCGATGGAATGCAATTGAGGATAGTAATTTTTTCCTGAAATTGGAATTCCCGCTGCTACCATGATTTGCTCTCGGATCAGATCATGATCTACTACCTGTTCGGTAATAGGATGTTCTACTTGAATACGGGTATTCATTTCCATGAAGTAGAAGTTGCGGTCTTTGTCTACCAAAAATTCAATGGTTCCCGCTCCTTCGTAATTGATATATTCTGCGGCCTTAACAGCTGCTTTCCCCATGGCTTCCCGAAGTTTATCGGTCATAAAAGGGCTTGGGGTTTCTTCGGTCAATTTCTGGTGTCTCCTTTGGATGGAACAATCCCTTTCACTTAGGTGACATGCCTTTCCGGTGCTGTCGCCTACAATTTGGATTTCGATATGCCGTGGTTCTTCAATCAATTTTTCCATGTACATATCATCGTTTCCAAAGGCTGCCTTACTCTCCTTACGGGCAGATTCCCATGCGTTTTCCAGTTCTTCTTCCTTCCATACAGCACGCATTCCTTTTCCACCACCACCGGCACTGGCCTTCAACATTACGGGATAACCAATTTCTTTGGCTATTTTTTTACACTCCTTAAAGTCTTCGATAATACCATCGCTACCAGGAACGCAAGGCACTCCAGCCGCCTTCATCGTGGCTTTGGCCGTTGCTTTATCTCCCATTTTCTCGATCATCTCGGCAGATGCCCCGATAAATTTTATGCCGTGTTCTTCACAGATTTTGGAAAACTTGGCATTTTCAGATAGGAATCCATATCCGGGATGAATTGCATCGGCGTTCGTAATTTCTGCCGCTGCGATAATATTCGACATCTTCAGGTAGCTCTCGCTACTAGGCGGGGGTCCAATACAAACGGCTTCATCCGCGAATCGAACATGGAGGCTCTCCGCATCGGCAGTAGAATAAACTGCAACGGTTTTTATCCCCATTTCCTTACAGGTTCTAATTACCCGTAGGGCAATCTCACCTCTATTGGCAATAAGTATCTTTTTAAACATATCTATTCGATTTTCAAACTACTTCGCACCCATTTAGTTTGGGGGCAAAATGTTCGGATGTACTGTTTATGATGGATCTATCAAGAAGAGCGGTTGATCGAACTCAACGGGGCTGGCATCTTCTACCAATACCTTTACTATTTTTCCTGATACCTCGCTTTCGATTTCGTTGAACAGCTTCATAGCTTCAATGACGCAAAGTACATCGCCAGTAGATACGGAGTCTCCAACTTCTTTAAAGGCTGGTTTATCTGGAGAAGGTTTGCGATAGAATGTTCCGATGATAGGAGATTTCACAGTGACGTATTTAGAGTCATCGGAAGTAGTTGGGGTTTCTTTTGGCTGAGCAGGAGCTGCTGCTGAAGCCACAGGCTGTTGTGGCATTACAGGGGCCGGTGCCGACGACATGGTCGGAATCTGTTGAATGTAGGTAGTTTCCCCTTTGTCATGGTCTGAGCCAGTTCGAATGGTAATCTTTACATCATCCATTTCCAGCTTGACTTCACTTGCGCCAGATTTGGCGACAAATTTGATTAGATTTTGAATGTCCTTTAGGTCCATAGTTTAATTCTTTAAAATCGTCAGGTTTATCCGTTATATGCCCACTTCAGGTAAACAGCTCCCCAAGTGAATCCACCACCGAATGCAGCGAACACGAGGTTGTCTCCCTTTTTTAATTGGTCTTCATAATCGACCAAACATAGTGGTAATGTTGCAGAGGTCGTATTTCCGTATTTATGAATGTTCATCATCACCTTTTCGTCTGGCAATCCCATTCTATTGGCAGCGGCATCGATGATACGTTTATTCGCCTGATGTGGAACTAACCAAGCCACATCATCGCTCGTTAGGTCGTTACGTTCCATCACCTTTCCACAGACATCAGCCATGTTGGAAACAGCAAATTTAAACACCGTTTTCCCGTCTTGGAATACGTAATGTTGTTTGTTATCGATAGTTTCGTGAGAAGCTGGCAACAAAGAACCGCCAGCATCGATTTTAAGGTGATTTCTGCCAATGCCATCGGAACGAAGGTATTCATCAATAACCCCGAGGCCTTCTGTAGTAGGCTCAAAAAGAACCGCCCCTGCCCCGTCGCCAAAAATGATACATGTGGTACGGTCTTCGTAATCGATGATGGAAGACATCTTATCTGCGCCAATTAGCAGTACTTTTTTATATCGCCCAGATTCAATATAACGTGCCGCTGTAGACATCCCATAAAGAAAGCTGGAACATGCTGCTACCAGATCATAAGAAAAAGCGTTTACGGCTCCAATCTGTGTTGCTACGTAAACGCCTGTTGCCGCTACCGGCATATCGGGTGTGGCCGTGGCCATAATCACCATATCGATGTCGCGAGGATCGGTATTGCTTTTTTTAAGCAAATCTTCTGCGGCTTTAATCGCTAAATAAGAGGTTCCTTTGCCTTTATCTTGAAGTATATGTCGCTCTTTAATTCCGGTTCTGGTGGTAATCCATTCATCGGTGGTATCGACCATGGTTTCCAGAATCTTATTGGTAAGGACGTACTCAGGAACGTATCCTCCCACAGCGGTGATGGCTGCTGTGATTTTCGTCATAAGGAGTTGAAATTAAATTTCACAATTAAGGTCCGAAACCTGCAAATTGGATGGAAAAGTACTAATTTTTAATCAAAAACAGGCCAATTTTGGATGATTTTGACATTTATAAGACAAAATAAAAAACTCTCACTTCCAAATGGTTGTGAGAGTCACATACTTTTCAAGCTTAGGAGTGTTATGCCTCTACTTCTTCAGCAGCGTCGATAACAACCTGCCCTTTATAATACAGTTTCCCTTCATGCCAATGGGCTCTGTGATATAGGTGGGCTTCTCCTGTAGTAGGATCGGTAGCAATTTGTGGAACGCTTGCTTTGTAATGCGTTCTACGCTTATCCCTTCTTGTTTTCGAGGTTTTTCTTTTAGGATGTGCCATGGCTCAATCTTATTTGTCCGTTAATAGTTTTTTTAAGTTATCCCAGCGAGGGTCAGTATCATCTTTACCAGATGTATCATCCCCCTTGGGGCGCAATTCTTCCAACTTTTTAAGTATGTCCGATTTTAAAGTGCCATCTTTTACCCCGGGGTGCACTCGTTTGGCAGGAAGGGATAAAACGATGGATTCATAAACAAACTGTTGAATGTTTACCTGGTGACTACCATGAGGGAGGATCAAAATGTCTTCATCCTCGTCATTGTAGTCCTCTCCAAATTTCACCACGAAATGATACTCTCCGGAAATGGGCTGATCAAAGGGCTCATTGGTAAGGTCACAATTTACATTTACGTGCCCTGAAAAGTTCAACGTAAACTCCAAAAAGGTCGATTTTTTATCCAGTTCTACCTGTAAATCCACCTTGGCGTCATTAAAATCATCGTACTCAAAATGCTCAAAGAACGGCTGAGTGATTTCATACGTAAAGATGTGTTTCCCCTGCTTCAACCCCACAAACGGGATTGTAAAATCTTTCAGTTCCTTCATTATCACACCTGTATTTAATCAATTACCTTCCGAAAAAGGCGGTTGCAAAGATAAAAAATAATTTCATTTGCCCCACCCATTTAAGATTTCTTTTTATTGCCTTGTTTTTTTGACAGGCTTTTCAGTGGATTCTTAGAATATTTTTTGAATTCCTTTCGGTGCCGGTAAATGGAAATGGCAGCAAAAACAGCTTCCTTAAAGGATTCTTCGCTCGCTTCGTTCTTTCCGGCCAATTCATAGGCAGTTCCATGATCTGGCGAGGTGCGAATTCTGTTCAAACCGGCCGTATAATTTACTCCCCTGCCAAAGGAGAGTGTTTTAAAAGGAATCAATCCTTGGTCATGATATGCCGCTATGATTGCATCAAAGTTCTTATAATTCCCAGAGCCAAAAAAACTATCGGCTGCGTATGGGCCCATAATGATCTTACCGCTTTCTCGCAGTTTTTCCAGTGTTGGACGTAACACCTCATCGTCTTCTTTTCCAATTACACCGCTATCGCCAGTGTGTGGATTAATTCCTAAAACAGCAATTTTAGGTCTCGATATGCGGAAGTCCTGAATTAAGGCCGAATAAATAGTATTCACCTTTTCGGTTATCAACTCCGGGGTAATTTTAGACGAAACATCCTTAACGGGCACGTGATCGGTTAGCAACCCCACCCGCAATCCGTTGGATAACATCAACATAAGGCTGTTTCCTTCAAGTTCCTGTGCCAAATAGTCGGTATGGCCGGGGAAATTAAATGTTTTGGATTGAACATTGCTTTTATTGATAGGAGCCGTAACCAATACATCAATATCTTCCTCCTTCAAAGCTTTTACCGCCGCTTTCAATGACTTTATCGCATATTCGCCAGCTTTGGGGTCTTCCGTTCCGAAGGAAACCTCCACCGGTTCCTTCCAGACATTTAAAACATTTACTTTTTTGGGAACAACATCCTTTACAGAATCAATCCCGTAAAAGTTTACCTCCGATCCGAACGACTTCTTATAAAATGACATTAGCTTCACCGAGGCAAAAATCACTGGAGTACAGAAATCAAGCATTCGGCTATCCTCAAAAGTTTTAAGCACTACCTCGCTTCCAATGCCATTTAAATCGCCTATCGAAATTCCGACAATTAATTGTTCCTTTTTGCTCATATCAAAATGCTGGTTGCTAACTTTGCAAAGGTAATTATTTGAACGCATGTTTACAGGTATTATAGAATCAATTGGAGAAATAGTTTCCTTGGAAAAGGAAGGGGGAAATCTACACATAACCATCAAGGCCCCTTTCACGGAAGAACTTCAAGTAGATCAGAGCGTAGCCCATAATGGAGTATGCTTGACAGTGGTGGCCCTTGATGGAAATAACTATACAATTACCGCTATTGATGAAACCCTAAAGAAGAGCAACTTGGGTTCCTTGGTGATTGGAAGTCTTGTGAATTTGGAACGCGCTATGAAAATGGGCGATAGACTGGACGGTCATATGGTTCAAGGGCACGTCGACCAAACGGCGATCTGTACCCAAGTGAAGGAAGAAGACGGAAGCTGGGTATATACTTTTAAATACGACACAGCTCCAGGAAATATTACGGTGGAAAAGGGTTCCATTTCGGTAAATGGCGTTAGCCTAACGGTCGTCGATTCCAAAGAAGGCACATTCAGCGTGGCCATCATACCTTATACCTACGAAAATACCAACTTCAAGACCCTTCAAGTAGGTAGCGTCGTCAATCTAGAATTCGATGTAATAGGGAAATATGTTAAAAGGCTTACCGAGGGGTATTAAGAACTCGTTTTTTTCGAAGTAAAAAGAATAATCCAAGGCATATTCCTGTTCCAAAAAGAAGGTATTCGTAAGTATCTATCGGTAATAATGGTCCGTACTGTGGACCAGATGGAGGGGGTGGGCCTGAACCGGCCGAAGAGCTCTGTCCAAGCATACCGCTGCTACTCGCTACAAATAGCAATAGGGTTAATATGGATACGATTTGGGGTCGCATATTAGGGTTCTAAAGTACAATTTTTTTTTAAACAACAAACAAAAATTGCAGGTTGTCAACATTTTATTAACCGAAGGCTTCTCTTGATACTGCCTATCGATTATGTCCAGCGGTACATTTCCTGCCCGCTTTTACAGCTGTAGTTGCTTTACTCACAAGCCCCAATTCTTCAGAGTAAATAAGGGTCTACTGCCATACTAGATCGTATTGTGGTCCCACTTGGGCTCGAACCAAGGACCCCCTGATTATGAGTCAGGTGCTCTAACCAGCTGAGCTATGGGACCTAAAACAAGCTGCAAATGTAAAACACAATTCTTACAGTGCAAAACTTTAATCGGTGTTTCGGTCTTGGCACAATTCCACCAACACCCCATGACTTGAC
The DNA here is from genome assembly GCA_964582415.1 of uncultured Alteromonas sp. GTDB lineage: Bacteria > Bacteroidota > Bacteroidia > Flavobacteriales > Flavobacteriaceae > CAZOSF01. The sequence continues at coordinate 65,169 of CAZOSF010000001.1, read as the reverse complement.
TTTGGATGCAGGAAAACGACCCACTTATTGTCGGCCCCCTTCTTTGGCTCCTCATTGAGTACCACAAAGCCTTGTTCCTTTAGACGGGCTACCTCAGCTTGAATGTCCTCAACAGCAAATGCAACATGATGAATCCCCTCTCCCTTCTTTTCTATATACTTTGCAATAGGGCTGTCCTCACGTGTGGCTTCTAACAATTCTATTTTGCTTTCTCCACACCGAAAGAAGGACGTCATCACGCCTTCACCCGCCACTTCCTCCTGCTTGTATGGCGGAAATCCCAACAAAGACTCGTATACGGCATTGGCTGCCTTTAAATCCTTTACCGCTATTCCGAGGTGTTCAATTTTTTTCATGCTCTTTTGTTTGTTACTATGTCAAAAGTAAGAAATTCGCCTGCCCGACATCGAAATATCGTATTTTTGTACCATGGAAGAATCGAATAGACAAAAGAAAATCGCCGGGGTGCTCCAAAAAGATTTGGCCAGTGTCCTCCAAAACATGCTCCGAGAAAGTGGACAAACAGGTATCATCGTGTCTGTTTCCAAGGTATCGGTGACCGTGGACCTTTCCATCGCAAAGGTGTATGTTAGTATCTTCCCTTCTAATAATGCGGAAACTTTGGTGGCCGAACTGAATGAAATCAAGCCAAAAATCAAGCATCAGATTGCGCTGCTTACTAAGAATCAGCTGCGAAAAATGCCCGAACTGCTCTTTTTTAACGACGACTCTTTAGAATATATTGAACGAATCGAAAAAGCCGTTAAAGGATCGGATAACCCCATTAAAAATCCAGATTTATTAGATAAAAGGAAGAAACTGTAGGCTTGCATTACCCCCTATACATAGCAAAGCGGTATTTGTTTTCCAAAAGCAATAGAAATGCTGTAAACATTATCTCAAGAGTAGCCATTGTAGCCGTTATCCTTGGGGCAATGGCTTTGTTTATTGTGCTGTCAGGGTTTGCGGGCCTCAAAGAATTCGCCATAGATTTCACCAACGTGTTCGACAGCGATTTAAAGGTCGAACCCGCCACAGGCAAGACATTGACTTTATCGGCAGAACAATTCAAAAAATTACAATCCATCGAAGGAATTGATGTGGTTTCCAAGATTGTGGAGGAACGCGTTTTCGTTCAATATAAGGGAAAACACCACATCTGCTATTTAAAAGGTGTGGATAGCTTTTATCGAAAAGTGACCCCCGTCGATAGCATATTATTTGTTGGGGAGTGGTTTGTTCCAAACGAAAATGAAGTGGTCATGGGTTTCGGAATCTCTTCTAAATTGTCGGCTCCCGTTCGTGATTATGGCAATCTTATTGAGCT
>CAZOSF010000001.1:17108-63742 GCA_964582415.1 uncultured Alteromonas sp. | reverse complement strand
GTAACCATTCGTGTACGATATTCTTTAAAGTTCGGAATACCTTTAAAATAATTGGTATAATGTCTTCGGGTTTCAAAAACACCCAACTTTTCCCCTTTCCAGTCGATAGACATTTGAAGGTGGCGTCTCGCCGCTTCCACCCGTTCCAAGAGGGTGGGTGGCGGCAAATGCTCTCCGGTTTTGAAAAAATGCTTGACTTCTTTAAAAAACCAAGGATAACCGATGCTTGCCCTACCTATCATAGCTCCGTCTAAACCATATTTATCGCGCATTTCCACCGCGCGTTCGGGAGTGTTTACATCTCCGTTTCCGAAGATAGGAATGTGCATTCTTGGATTGTTCTTTACCTCAGCAATGGGGCCCCAATCGGCTTCCCCTTTATACATTTGGGCGCGGGTTCTACCGTGAATCGAAAGTGCTTTACAACCAACATCCTGAAGTCTTTCCGCTACTTCCACAATGCGAATGGATTCATGATCCCACCCCAAACGGGTTTTAACGGTAATCGGTAATTTGGTGCGCTTTACCATGGCCTCGGTTAGGGAAACCATTAAGTCGATATCCTTCAAAATGCCCGCCCCGGCGCCTTTAGAAACAACTTTCTTCACAGGACAACCAAAATTGATGTCGATGATATCAGGACCGCTGGCTTCAACAATCTCTACACTTCTTAACATAGATTCTAGATTGGCTCCAAATATCTGAATCCCAACAGGCCGTTCCTTTTCATAGATGTCCAACTTCATGACGCTCTTCGAGGCTTCACGAATTAACCCTTCGCTGCTGATGAACTCGGTAAATACAACATCGGCTCCTTGTTCCTTACACAATGCGCGGAATGGCGGATCGCTTACGTCTTCCATAGGAGCTAAAAGCAGGGGAAATTCCCCAACATCTATGTCGCCAATCTTTGCCATGGCGCAAAAATAAGGAATTTATAATTTGAAAAGGGCTAGTCCAGTCTATCGCCTTCTTGTATTTGCAACTGGCGATTATTTTCCTTTAATGTGTAGTTTCCAAATTGATAGCGGAACCCTATCCAAAATTTTCGAGATTCAGGTCGAGCAAAATAGGAGTTGTCCTGATTATAGTACCTAGAAACCACCTCCACGTTGTTTGTGTTGAAGATATCGTCTATGCCAAAGGAAACCTGTGCGCTCTTGTTCCAAAATGATTTTTGGAAGGACAGAGACGTATTGAAGATATTGTTGTAATCTATCGATCCTGAGATCAAATTCGAAATATAGCGAACCGTTATTTCAGAGAAAAAGTCACCTGTCTTATCGAAAGAAATTTGACTATAAGCTTGTGCAAAGAAACCCATGGTGCTGTTTAAATATGTTTCCTGGGCGCTTTCGATAGCATAGAATTCATTTTCCAAGTAATAGGTTGATGTGATTAAACTGGCAAATATCCGTTCACTCAATGATGCAGAATAAACCATGTCGAAGCTATACTGCTGATAGGTTAAAATATTGGCGTCCAATTGTCGCAAAGTAAAGGCATCGTTATCTTGAAAATTCAAAATTTCAAGAGAATTGTCAACGTGTTGGTAATAGGCCTCAAGGAACAGGCTGTTCTTGTAGGAATAACTCAAGCTCACCTTATCATCGATGGAGGGAACTAAATTTGGGTTCCCTACATTGAAATTGTTTTCGTTGACAAAATACCGGAAAGGGTTCAGGCTTTGGTAGCGTGGTCTCTGAATCTTTCTTGCATAGCTCAACTCCATACCGTGTTTTTCTTGCCATTCATGGCGAAGGGATGCCGACGGAAACAATCGGAAGTATTCTTGAGTATTTACTAGTCCTAGGGTTAATGACTTTCCTTCCACCTCGGTATTTTCCCCCCTTAAACCAAGGGATAGGCTCCAGCTTTCCCATGACTTTTCAAAATTGAAATATGCCGCCGCAATAATCTCACTGTAATTGAAGGCATCCGATAATGCTCCGTTGTAGGTCACATCGCCATTCGCCACATCATAGAAGTCTAATCCCGATTTTGTTTCAATATCGGAAAATTTAACCCCAACCAGCAGATCGCCAGTCATAGCGGGAGTATGAAAATCGGCATATGCCGTATAAATGTCTGTGTCTTGAAACGAGATTGTATTGAAAGCAATGGTTTTCAAAAAAGAATTGTCGGGCAAAAAATAATCGCTTTGAAGGGTTTGCGTCTGATCGCTCGTATAAGAAATTAAATTTCCTCCAACCGTTAAGCTAGGGCCTTTTTCCCTGAGATGGGCTTTATACTCTATTCCTCCCGTAAAATTTCGAGTGTCATTGATCACAACACTACTGGTATGAAACGTAGAGTCCAGTTGTCTATTGGCATCAAAAATGGAAGTCGTTTGTCTATTTACAAATTCCCTGTCTGGAGATGAAAAAAGAGAAGCGGTAATGTTTAGGCTATTATTCTTGTCGAAGTCCATGTCTGCCACAAGGTTGCCTTGATGTCCATAACTGTGGGTTACCCGATTGAAATCACTTTCCCAAATGGCTGCTGTCTTACTGGGATCCATTTTCGTAAAGCGAATGTAGGTATCCTGGTCCTTATTCTCTTTTCTCGGGCTATAGCTATAACTTCCATAAAGATTCAACCAATTATTTTTGAAAAAATGGGAAGTTCCAATTTGATACTTCGCAAAAACAGCTTGTTGGTAATTCCCTGAAACACTTCCCTTGTAACCCGGATTAACCGCTTTGGAAGTGATAATATTTAACACCGTACCTGACTCGGCATCATATTCAGGCCCTGGATTGGTGATTACCTCTACCGATTTGATGGAGGCCGCATCCAAGTTCTTGAGAAAGCTTTCCGTTTCGGTGGCAGACAAATAAACCCTTCGGCCGTTTAAGTAAAGTGTAGTGGGTCGGTTTTTTATTTGAATTGTTGACCCTAGAACGATTACGCCCGGGGTTTTGGACAATAATTCCAAGGTGTTTCCGGTAGATAGTGAGGAGTTTTCAACCACGAAGGTTAACTTTCCGTTTCCTCTTTGAAGGAAAGGTCGCTTCGCTGTAACTGTAACTTCTCCAAGACTTTCCTCTTCCTCTTTTAAGACAAGATTGCCCATTTCTCCTTCTCCTGGCAAGCTAATAGCAATCTCCAATGGTGCATACCCAATCATGCTTAGGCGTACCCTGTAATCTCCTGCATCCAATTTTGCGAAATGAAACCTTCCGTTGGTTTCTGTTGTTGTCCCCATTAATGGAGCCTCAACCCCTTCTTTATACAACAACACATTGACATAGGAAAGTGGTGCACCCTCCGAATCTACTGTTCTCCCGTCAATGACCAATTCCTGACCCCATAGGCCAAAGGGAAGCAGGAACAAAAAGAACAATATCTTGGACGGCATAAGTTATTACAGGAATGGGAACAGGCCATAAAGCCCGGTTGGGTTCGTTATTTAAACAATAATCTTACTGTATATTACTAACAAATATCTGCTTTTTATTTTAACCTAGAAATTCCTACAAGAGGAAAATTGTTGGTATTCGTCATGAAGCGGTAAAAAAGCATCATTTTTGAACTATATTTGCGGACTTATTGGTTGGAAGTAATTTCATATGAAGAATATTAGAAATTTTTGCATCATCGCCCATATCGACCACGGAAAGAGCACCTTGGCCGATCGGTTGTTGGATGCAACTGGTTCGGTAACCGATCGCGAAAAGCAAGATCAGTTGTTGGACAATATGGACTTGGAGCGTGAGCGTGGAATTACCATTAAAAGTCATGCCATTCAAATGGAGTATGTTCATAATGGAGAAACCTACATCTTGAACCTTATCGATACTCCTGGGCACGTTGATTTCTCTTACGAAGTTTCCCGTTCCATCGCTGCTTGTGAAGGGGCGTTGTTAGTGGTGGATGCGGCGCAAAGTATCCAGGCACAGACCATTTCCAACCTGTACTTAGCCCTAGAGAACGACCTAGAAATTATTCCTGTTTTAAATAAAGTAGATTTGCCCTCGGCAAAACCAGAAGAGGTAACCGATGATATTGTGGATTTGTTGGGCTGTACCCCAGAGGAGGTAATTCCAGCCAGCGCCAAAACTGGAATCGGAATCCAGGATATCTTGGAAGCTATCATAGAAAGGATTCCAGCCCCAAAAGGAAATCCGGAGGAACCGCTTCAGGCCTTGATTTTTGACTCTGTTTACAATCCATTCCGTGGAGTTGAGACATATTTCCGGGTATTGAACGGAGAAATTACAAAAGGGCAGCAAATAAAATTTATGGCTACCGGCAAATCCTATTTTGCTGATGAAGTGGGTACGCTTAAATTAAAACAACAACCCAAGCCCATAATCAAAACAGGAGATGTAGGGTATCTAATCACTGGTATCAAGGATGCCCGTGAGGTGAAGGTGGGAGATACCATCACGGATGCCAAAAACCCAACAACCAATATGATCGCTGGTTTTGAAGACGTAAAACCTATGGTATTTGCTGGAATTTACCCTGTTGATACCGAAGATTATGAGGAACTGCGATCTTCCATGGAAAAATTACAGCTTAATGATGCCTCTTTGGTATTTCAGCCAGAGAGTTCAGCTGCTCTTGGCTTTGGGTTCCGCTGTGGTTTCTTGGGAATGCTGCATCTAGAAATCATTCAAGAACGATTGGAACGGGAATTCGATATGACCGTAATTACTACCGTCCCCAACGTATCCTATCACGCTTACACCAACAAAGATCCCGAAACGGCGATTTTGGTTAACAATCCAACCGACCTTCCAGATCCTTCTACCTTAAATCGAGTAGAAGAACCGTACATAAAAGCCAGTATTATCACAAAAGCCGATTTTGTGGGGGCGGTGATGTCGCTTTGTATTGACAAGCGCGGACAAATTACCAACCAAACCTATCTAACCCAAGATCGGGTAGAGTTGAATTTCGACATGCCCCTGGCTGAAATTGTTTTCGATTTCTATGACCGATTGAAAACCGTTTCCAAAGGATATGCCTCTTTCGACTATTCCCCAATCGGAATGCGCGCCTCAAAACTGGTGAAGGTGGACGTGCTGCTTAACGGTACAACAGTTGATGCGCTTTCTGCCTTGCTTCACCAAGATAACGCCTACGACATCGGAAAAAAGATGTGCGAAAAATTGAAGGAGCTTATTCCCCGTCAACAGTTCGATATCCCAATTCAGGCTGCCATTGGCGCTAAAATTATTGCAAGGGAAACGGTCAAAGCGCTCCGAAAAGACGTAACGGCAAAATGTTATGGTGGGGATATTTCCAGAAAACGCAAGCTGTTAGAAAAGCAGAAAAAAGGGAAAAAGCGAATGCGGGCAGTAGGTAATGTGGAGATTCCACAAGAGGCCTTTATGGCGGTATTGAAGCTAAACGACTAACGCCTTACCTTCCGCAACTGGCCCCGGCTTGTTCCAAATCATTGATGTACACATCATAATCGGCACCTGTATCTTCTCCGTTTACAGACGCATTTCCATTGCTTTCTCGACACACCTCGAAGGGAACTGTTGTATCTGAGGCACATTGAACACAACTAACAGAATCGTCCTCTTTACAGCCCATCACACCAAAAGTGATTAGCAAAGTTATTAGGTAATACTGAAGAATTTTCATTGATTCCGTTGTAAAAATATTTTACCGACCACGAGTTGCGTTATTGAGCTCTTCGATATCCAAAGGTTTCCCGAGATATACTAAATGGCACCCCTCAGACGCTTTCATTTCTTTTGGGTTATTAATGATTTCCAGATACCCATTGGGAAGCTTCAGGAACAAGGCAACGGTGTCATCATCCTTTTCAATAATACGGTTCAACTTTAAAAATTGATTCTGATTGTTGATAGGAATCTCCTGAACGGAAGGGTATGTTCGAGCCACCTCTTCCAGCATTACATAGTCGTGTGTCGTGGAGAACAATTCGTTGGGGTTGATTTCAGCGCCAACTTCTTTTTCCTCGGAAGACAAAAGTCGGAAGGTTCCTGTTTCCCCATAAATTTCTCCAAATCGTTTAATAGCTTGTTTGTTGATTTCAGAGCTTCCCGTCAAGGCAAGAAGGTACCCTACATCATTCAGTTCGATATTATTGGCCAGATCATCCGAATAAATATTCGCTTCGATCGCCTCTAAATCCAATTCCCTGGCTTGAGCCACGTTGGCCTGGTTAGAATCGATCAAAACCACGTGTCTTCCATTCTTTTGCAGATAGCTGGCAATCAATCGGGACACTTTTGAGGCCCCGACAATAAGAATGCCCTCCGAAGTTTTCAAAAATACCCCTACCAAGGATGCCACAAAACGCGCCGTGGTAGCATTCAATAAAACGGTTACCAATACAACAGCAAACACCAAGGGAGTAATGTACTGCGCCCCTGCCACCCCATTCTGTACCAGCCGGGTTCCAAATAGAGAGGCGATACCTGCAGCAACAATTCCTCGTGGACCCACCCAGCTTATAAATAGCTTTTCATTAAAGCGTAAGGAAGATTTCATCGTACTAAGGAATACTCCAATGGGCCGGAGCACAAAAATGACTACCGCCAACAAGATAGCGGTATTCCAATTGTAAATTAGCAACAAGTCCTCAATTTCAATGTTCGCCGACAAGAGAATGAAAAGAATCGAAATGAGCAGCACACTCAAAGACTCCTTGAAATAGAGAAGTTCCTTCAGATTTGGAAGATCGCTATTCCCTAGGAACATTCCCATTACCACTACAGATAGAAGTCCCGATTCATGGGCAAATAGGTCGCTTTCCACAAAAATTAGCAACACCACGGAGAGTGCTACAACATTCATCAAGTAGTGCGGGATCCAATTCTTTCGGATGGAAAAATACAGCGCATACCCACCGGTAATTCCGAAAGAGAATCCTATCAGCAATATTTTTCCGAACTCAATCAGGGCTTGTTTGGAATATCCCGCATCCCCGCCAATGCTAATAAATTCGAAGAGCAATACGGCAACCAATGCCCCGATGGGATCAATCAGAATGCCTTCCCATTTTAGAACCGCTGATACGTCCTTCTTTAGTGGAATATTTCTTAAGATTGGAGATATTACCGTCGGCCCCGTAACGATGATCAATGAGGAAAAGAGAAATGAGATTCGCCAATTCAAACCAAAGATGTAATGGGCTGCCAAGGCGCCTCCAAAAAAAGTCACCGCAGCTCCAACGCTAATAAGTTTTCCGATGACGGGACCTACTTTGGTTACTTCTCCCCGTTTCAAAGTAAGTCCTCCCTCAAAAAGGATAATTCCAATGGCCAAGGAAATAAAATTATAAAGATTTTCGCCAGGAAAAAGCCCACGTTTGCCATCCCATATGGGCTGAATATATGGATTACCCGTCGTACTGATAAGAGTAGCGATGGGACCAACAAACAGGCCGATCAATATCAATGGTAGAATCGCTGGAAGTTTGAATTTCCAAGCAACCCATTGGGCGAATATTCCTAGCACTATAATTCCGGCGAGTTCGAGCATTATTTTTTCTTCAAGATTTTAAAAATAGGAAGAAAGTTGAGATCCACACAATTCTTGTAATGGATTCGCCCCAACAGAGGGTGAAATTCATCGATTTTTCAAAAAAGAAGTCCAGAATGCCTAAGTTTTTGTTAAAATCATACAAATTAGTGACTACACCCATTTTCCATCTCTTGCGGATTTGCTAATTTGCAGGTTCTATGCAGCTATACCCAATCGAATCTGGTAATTTTAAATTGGATGGAGGGGCCATGTTTGGCGTTGTACCCAAATCCCTTTGGTCTCGGACAAATCCTGCCGACGCGAATAACATGATAGATATGGCTGCTCGTTGTCTCTTAATTGAAGATGGTGATAGGCTTGTTCTTATCGATAACGGCATGGGAAATAAGCAAAGTGAAAAGTTTTTTGGGTATTACGATATGTGGGGGCCTCATGATTTGGATAGCTCTCTTAAGAATGCTGGTTTTCACAGGGATGATGTGACCGATGTTTTTTTAACCCATCTGCATTTTGATCATTGTGGCGGAAGTATTCAATGGAATAAAGACCGTACTGGGTATGAGCCCGCATTTAAAAATGCTCGTTTTTGGAGCAATGAAGATCATTGGAAATGGGCCACACAGCCCAACAAAAGGGAAAAGGCTTCTTTTCTCAAGGAAAACATTCTTCCAATCCAAGACAGTGGCCAATTGCGATTTGTTGATTTGCCAAACGAGGATTTTCAGGAAACTACAGAATTAAATTTTGGTGTGTTGTTTGTTGATGGGCATACCGATAAACAGATGATTCCACATATTCATTACAAAGGAAAAACCTTGGTGTTTATGGCCGATCTTCTGCCTACCGCGGGCCACCTGCCCCTACCCTATGTTATGGGATATGACACCCGCCCTCTTATCACCCTCGACGAAAAAGAAAAATTCCTTAACCAAGCTGCCGACAATAACTACTATCTGTTCCTAGAACATGATGCGCACAATGAAATAATTTCCGTAAAGCACACCGACAAAGGGGTGCGCCTTGATCAGAGCTTTACATTTGACGAACTATTTAATTAACAAAATACTATGAGAATTCTAAAGAGTACCTTGCTACTGGCTACCGCGGGTGTTTTATTAAGCAGTTGCGGAAGTTCCGTTCCCCCTATCGTTTCAACTCCCATTGAAAACATAGATGCCGTCCCTTTAAAGGTTGGCTCCTTATCCGACGATGAAATGAAGTCATGGGCCGCTGCCGATTTGACGAAGGATACTGTGCCAGGAATGAGCGTGGATAGAGCCTACGCTGAAATATTAAAAGGCCGAAAAGGCAAAAAAGTTATTGTTGGCGTTATCGATAGTGGTATTGACATCGAACATGAAGACCTTAAAGACGTTATTTGGGTAAATGAGGACGAGATTCCAAACAATGGTATCGACGATGACAAAAACGGTTATGTTGATGACGTCCATGGTTGGAATTTCTTGGGTGACATTGTGGAAGAAAACATGGAGTATGTTCGCTACGTTAAGAAATTAGGGCCAAAATACGAAGGCAAGTCTGCCTCTTCCATCAGCGCTGAAGATCGTGCCGAATATGATTTATACATGAAGGCTAAAGCCGAATACGACAAAGAATTTGGAGAAACCAAGGGCAATCTAGACCGCTATGCCATGCTAAAAAGTCAAATCACTGCGGCCAATGAAGCCATGATGAAGCGCACGGGAAAAGAAGAATATACCCTTGAGGATTTACAAGCTATTGAAAGCCCGACCACCGAAGAGCAACAGCAAATTGCTATGCTTTCCCAGATGATGGGACGCTTCCCAACAGTTTCAGAGTTGCTAAAACAAATCAACAGGGGCGTCGATTACTTCCAAGGGCGTCTTGACAGCCACTTCAACATGAATCGAAATTTCCGCAAGGAAAAATTGGGCGATGATCCTGATAACTTCTCTTCACGTTTCTATGGAAATAACGACGTGGATGGTCCGGATCCTAAAAAAGAAGATGCACGTCACGGAACACACGTCGCTGGTATCATTGCTGCAAAAAGAGACAATGGCATTGGAATGAACGGTGTTGCTAACAACGTAGAAATTATGGTAGTTCGCGCCGTACCAGATGGTGACGAGTATGATAAAGATATCGCTTTCGCTATTCGATATGCCGTTGATAATGGTGCCAAAGTAATCAATACAAGTTTTGGAAAATACTACTCTCCACACCCAGAATGGGTTTGGGATGCTATCGAATATGCTTCCAAAAAAGATGTGTTGATTGTCAATGCAGCCGGAAATGAAGGGTTGGATTTGGATACCGTTCAAGTATATCCTAACGACCAAAAAGTGGGCAGCTCCAAAGAAATAGGGGACACCTTCATCACGATTGGTGCATTGAATTATGAGTATGGTGAAAAAATGGTCGCCTCTTTCTCCAACTATGGAAAAACCAGTGTAGACTTGTTCTCTCCTGGAGTTCGCATTTGGTCTACTACTCCACTAGACACCTATGAGTTTCTTCAAGGGACCTCAATGGCTTCTCCTGAAGTAGCCGGTGTTGCTGCCATGATTCGTTCATATTTCCCAAAACTAACCGCAGCTCAGGTGAAGCAAATTCTTATGGATAGCGGAGTAGCTTCTTCGGCCACTGTTATTTTGGGTGGAGATGCCTCGAACACCGACAAATTCACCAATATTTCCGCTTCTGGAAAAATGGCGAACCTTTATAATGCATTAATCCTAGCAGATAAAATATCCAGACAATGATCAAATCATTAAGTCTTGTTTGGGCCATGTTGGTAGCAACTATCAGCATGGCCCAAAACAATTATGCCTACTGGCAACAGGAAGTAGATTACAAAATGGACATCGATATGAATGTCAAAAATTGGCAGTATGAAGGGCATCAGGAGCTTACCTATACCAATCATTCGCCAGATACTTTGAAGCGGGTCTATTATCATCTTTATTTCAATGCTTTCCAGCCCGGAAGTGAAATGGATGTTCGTTCAAGGTCCATTGCCGATCCCGATCCGCGCGTTGGAGATCGTATCTCTAAACTGGAAGCTTCGGAGATAGGATACATTCGGCCCTCCAAACTATTACAGGATGGGAAACCGGTTGAATACAAGATTTCAGGCACCGTTATGACAGTGGCTTTGAACACACCTGTGTTACCGGGTAGGTCTACCAAATTCACCATGGATTGGGAAGCACAGGTGCCCATTCAAATTCGTAGAAACGGAAGGAACAGCTCTGAAGGCGTCGCCCTTTCGATGGCCCAGTGGTATCCAAAATTAGCGGAGTACGATTATCAAGGATGGCATGCCGATCCATATATCGGTCGAGAATTCCATGGTGTTTGGGGAAATTTCGATGTACGTATTTCGATTGATGCCGACTATACCGTTGGAGGTACAGGATATTTGCAACAGGAGCCTAAAAAAAAGAAAGGAAAGAAAACTTGGCATTTTATCGCTCCAAATGTTCATGACTTTACTTGGGGTGCAGACCCCGAATATATCCACGACACCTATCCGGGGCCTAACGGCGTGACCCTGCATTTTTACTACAAAAACAATCCAGAATTTATTGATAATTGGAAACGTCTACAACCAAAAACCGCAGAACTGATGGCGTTTTTTAATGAACATGTTGGCGCTTATCCATACGAACAATATTCTGTGATTCAAGGAGGTGATGGAGGCATGGAATATGGTATGTGTACCTTTATCACCGGTCAGCGTAGTTACGAAAGCCTTGTGGGGGTTACAGCGCACGAAATGGCGCATTCTTGGTTTCAATTTGTTTTGGCCACGAATGAGAGCCTTCATGAATGGATGGATGAAGGGTTTACCACCTATATCTCAACATTGGCAGAGAACGAAGTGCTGGAAGAAAACAAAGAATTTCCTTTGTCCAGTTCTTATCAAACCTATTATATGCTTGTTAAAAGTGGAAAAGAGCAACCCCTCACAACCCATGCCGATCGTTATGCATTAAATGCCGCTTATGGGATCTCTGCATACAGTAAAGGGGCTGTGTTTCTTTCTCAATTGGGCTATGTGATTGGGAATCAAAACTTGGATTCCACCCTCAAACGATATTATAAAGATTGGGCCTTTAAGCACCCCACTCCCAACGATTTTATCCGAGTAGCGGAAAAAGTCTCCGGATTTGAATTGGATTGGTACTTACAGGATTTTGGGCAAACCACCAATACTATTGATTATGGAATTCAGAATGTGGAAGATTTGGGAAATCGAACCAAAGTTACCCTAGAGCGTATTGGGCTTATGCCAATGCCGATTGATGTCTATGTAACCTATGATGACGGAACAGAAGAGGCTTTTTACATTCCATTGCGGATGATGCGCGGAGAAAAGGAAAATCCATTTCCAGAGATGAAACGCACCGTCATGGAGGATTGGGCCTGGGCGTATCCAACCTACACCTTTTCATTCAACCACGAGAAAAAAGTAACGTCGATTGTCATCGACAAAACCAACCGCATGGCCGACATAAATCCTGATAACAATTTATATCCGGCAGAAAAGAAATAATTCCAGGCAAGGAACTAATTATGGCCTTTTCATCTCGATGGAAAGGTCTTTTTTTATCTTTACCCCATATGAGGCAGTCCTTTCCACAAAACGAAAAGTTAAAGCGACAGCTACTTATCGAGCGCCTGTTCGAAGAGGGGCGTGCAATTAAAATCTTTCCTGTCAAAGCTATTTTACTGGAAGATCCCGCCCTAGAACAAACACAAGCTGCTTTTTCCGTTCCCAAAAAGAACTTCAAAAAGGCTGTAGATCGCAATCGCATCAAGCGCCAACTGAGAGAAGCGTATCGTTTGCATAAGGACGCTTTCTTATCGAAAAGCGGCAAGAAATTTGCAGTGATTTTTATTTATTTGGGCAAAGAGTTACCTGCATATTCCCAATTGGAAAACACAATGGTTTCTGTGTTAAAACGGTGCTTTTGAGGTATATTCTCCCAATACAAACTGTTTGAGAAACAATCCGTATTTAGTATCTTGTTCCATCTATTCCAATTCCTGTATAGCATTGCGTGGGGTGGGTTCAAAATCGAAGTAGTATGAAAAAGAAATTCGTTTATCCGATAATCGCCATTGGTGTCTTATTGGCCACCTCGGCATTTACCTACACCAAAGATTTTTTTGAAATTGCCAAGCAGATTGAAATCTTTACCACGCTTTTCAAAGAGTTAAACATGAATTATGTAGATGAGACAACCCCTGCCACCCTGATGGATAAGGCTATTGAAGGGATGCTGGAGGACTTGGATCCTTACACGGTTTACTGGAATGAGCAAGAGGTGGAAGATGCGAAAATCAAAAATTCGGGCACTTATACTGGAATTGGGGCCACCGTCAAAACCTTAAAGGATAAAATTATCATTGTCGAGCCTTTCAAGGATTATCCTGCCGATAAAGCAGGTTTAAAAGCCGGGGATGAAATTGTTAAAATTGGCGACATTGTTGTTTCCGATTTCGAAGATGACGCTGGAGAATTGTTGAAGGGCGCCGTGGGTACCGAGGTGACTCTTACCTTTAAACGACAAGGAAAGGAACAAACCACCAAATTGGTACGTGAAAAAGTAGATGTTAAGGCCGTTCCTTATTACAAACTAATCCATGGAAATATTGGTTATATCGTATTGAGCAAATTCAACAGGAAAACTACTGAAGAAACCAAAGCGGCTTTGAAAGATTTGAAATCTAAAGGGGCTGAAAAAATCATCTTGGATTTAAGAGGCAATCCAGGAGGTCTTCTTAACGAGGCAATTAGTGTGGTGAATCTTTTTGTGCCTCAAGGCGAGGTAATTACCACCACCAAATCTGTGGTAGAAAAATACAACAAGGTCTATAAAACGTTGGAGGCGCCAGTGGATACAGAGATTCCTTTGGTGGTTCTTGTGAATGGTCGAAGTGCTTCTGCAAGCGAAATCGTTTCTGGTGGATTACAGGATTTAGACCGTGCCGTCATCGTGGGTGCACGAAGCTTTGGTAAGGGGCTTGTGCAACGCCCCAAGAAATTAACCTATGGCACCCAATTAAAAGTAACTATTTCACGGTACTATACACCAAGTGGACGATGTATTCAAGCTTTGGATTATTGGAATCGGGATGAAAATGGGGATCCTGTTCGCCTGGATCCAAAAAACTATAATGCCTTTAAAACCAAAGGGGGAAGGACGGTATATGATGGTGGTGGAATCTTGCCCGATGTGGAAATGAAATCTGCCGAGTTCAGTCCAATTACCACCGCCCTTTTAAAGGATGATGCCATTTTCGATTACGCTACTGAATACTACTATTCTCATAGTCTCGCCGATTGGGAAAATTTTCAAATGGGCGAGGCCGAATTCAATCAGTTTTTGAGTTTTTTGGATAAAACGAATTTTTCCTATGAAACCGAAACCGAAAAACAGTTTGAAGAAGCGTTGCGAAGGGCAGAAGATGATGGTCTAAAAAACGATATTCAAAATAGTTACAATGCCTTACTTCAGAGTATTTCGGTGGCTAAGAGAAAAAGTCTGACAGAAAAAAAGCTGGAAATTGAGTCCTTATTAACCAATGAAATTTTAAAGCGCTATTTCTATGCGGAAGGACTGTACGATTATCAAGTAAAACATAATCCCGAAATACTGGAAGCTGTAGCGGTACTGAAAGATGAAGGCCGCTATCGAAACATATTGAAGTAATGGAGCAATTTCTTTTGTTTTTCGAGAACATGCCGGTTTGGCAAAAATTAGGTTGGGTGATATTCTGTATCGCCCTTTTTTGGGTGTTGGAAGGGAACTACAGCCTCTTCACACAACCCTATCGAAAATGGAAACATGCGGGGGTAAACCTGAGTTTACTGGGTTTTGTGCTGATTATTAATTTGGTTTTTGGACTGCTTACAGCCGGTGTATTTTTATGGTTGGGAGAAAACAAATTCGGTATTCTTCATCTCTTTGAAGCACCTGTCTGGGTTCAATTATTGCTTTCGCTGTTGGTTCTGGATTTAATCGCTCAATACGGTGTGCATTATTTTCTTCACAAGGTACGATGGCTGTGGAGGCTCCATTTGGTACACCATACCGATAAGCATGTTGATGTTACCACCGGAACCCGCCATCATCCTTTGGATTTCCTAATTCGAGAGCTTTTTGCATTATCGGCGGTAATTATTATGGGTATGCCCATATCCTACTATTTTTTCTATAGAATATTAAGCGTGTTGTTTACCTATTGGACCCATGCCAATGTCAGGCTTCCATTATGGCTGGATAAAGGCCTTAGCTATATCATTGTAACCCCAAATATGCACAAGTTTCATCATCATTACCAACTGCCATGGACAGACAGTAATTATGGTAACATACTCTCTATTTGGGATCGAATTTTCGGAACCTATGTATATGGAGACCCTTCAAAGATCGTGTATGGAGTGGATATTGCAGACCATACAGACGATGAAAATCTTAGGGTTCAGTTGGCCATTCCATTTAACAAAACGGTCAAGTCTAAGCCCCGAAACCACTAGTTTCAAACCCTTCTTAACAAAATATTAATTGCATAAGTCCTCCATTTTAGTTATTATGAGGGATATGGTGCAAGTAGAAAAACAAGAAAACACAGAGATTTTAATCGATACTGTTGAGTATCTACAGAAAAAAGGATTTGAAAATATTAAGGCCGACCTTGAGGGCTATGAATCCCCAAAATCCTATCACAAAAAAGGTAGCGATGTGACCATTACCCCGGATATTGTTGCAGAACGGGCAGGGGTAAGACATTATTTCGAAGTAAGCTTAAAAAGCGAAAAACCAAATTTATTGAAATCGAAATGGCGTTTTTTGGAGGTACTTTCCCGTATGAAAAATCATCGCTTTAGGATTGTCACCCGAAGAGGTCATTACAAATTCACCCAAGAAATGTTGAAGGATTTGAACTTGGAAAAGGATCTTATCAAACTTTAATCGTCGATGTTTTCACCGTGTTGGGAGATATCCAATCCCCTATACTCTTGATCCTCCCTTACCCGCATCGACAATAATAAATCGGTAATCTTATAGAGTAGGAAACTACCCATAAAGGTGAATACCGCAACAATTACTAGGGCAATCAAGTGATAGAAAAAGGTGGTGGTTTCCCCATAAATAAGACCCACATCTTTAGCTAACACCCCGGTTAATATCATCCCCACTATACCTCCTACCCCGTGGCTGGGAAATACGTCCAGCGTATCGTCTATTTCAGTGCGTTTGTTTAAACGGATCGCAAAGTTACTTACAATAGCAGCTACGAAACCAATGAAAATACTTTGACCAATGGTGACGAATCCCGCTGCTGGGGTGATAGCGACCAAACCTACGATGGCTCCAATACATGCACCGAGAGCAGACATTTTCCTGTTTTGAAATCGATCGAGGAATATCCAGGCTATCATACTTGCGGCAGAGGCCAAGTTTGTGTTGGCAAAGGCGATAACAGCGTCTCCATTAGCCCCAAGTGCCGAACCGGCGTTAAAGCCGAACCAACCAAACCAAAGGAGACCCGTTCCCAAGATTACATAAGGAATATTGGCCGGCTTTTCCATCACTTGCTTGCGTTTTCCTAGGTAAAGAGCTCCCGCAAGCGCTGCTATTCCCGCCGACATATGAACCACGGTTCCCCCGGCAAAGTCCAATACACCCCAATTACGAAGTAAGCCGTCCGGATGCCAGGTCATATGCGCCAATGGAGAATAGATGAACAAAGAAAAGAGCACCATAAACAAAATATAGCTACGAAATCGAATACGCTCTGCAAAGCTTCCTGTAATCAAAGCGGGTGTAATGATGGCAAATTTTAATTGAAAAAGAGCGAAAAGTAAAAATGGTATTGTCCCCGAAAAATTGGGGTTTGGACTTACGGTTACATTATTAAAGGCAAAGTAAGTTAATGGATTGCCGATGATTCCATAGTAACTCTCTCCAAAAGCAAGGCTAAAACCCACTAAAACCCAGAGAACACTAATTACTCCAAGTGCCACAAAACTTTGTAACATGGTAGAAATAATGCTCTTTCGGCTTACCATGCCCCCATAAAAAAAGGCCAATCCCGGAGTCATCAGTAAAACGAAAGCACTGGCAACAATCATCCACGCCGTATCGCCTGTATCTATCCCTGAAGTGTTATCTAAATATTGATATTCCGATCCCATTAACAAGCATACAAACACCAAAATGGTTAAGGCAATAAAATTTAATCTGCGTCCCATACCCTATAAATTAATTAACTGATTGGATATAAAAATAAAAAAATATAACCACACCCCTATAAAATTTAGGGTTATGTGGTTAAAATTGAGGT
This sequence comes from uncultured Alteromonas sp., assembly GCA_964582415.1. Taxonomy (GTDB): domain Bacteria; phylum Bacteroidota; class Bacteroidia; order Flavobacteriales; family Flavobacteriaceae; genus CAZOSF01. Next base: position 46,921 of record CAZOSF010000001.1, on the reverse strand, counting down.
TTTATGAAATAATACCCCTAAATATGTAAAATCGATAAAACTAGATGGGATTTTTTATCATTCCTATGTGTGGAATACCATCCTCCAAATAACCTTCCCCTATAGTTTGGAAGCCGTGTGCTTCATAGAATGCAATGAGATAGGTTTGAGCAGAAAGTTTTATGGTTTCTGTTTGGTACCCTTCTTTAATTGCTTGAATGGAATGTTTCATTATGACATGTCCGTACGACTTGCCACGATGAGATTCTCTAACAACCACCCTTCCAATGGCTGCTTCTGGAAAATAAATACCGGGGGCGAAACATCGGGTATAGGCCACCAAAGCATCGTTCTCAAATCCCAAAACATGCAGTGCTTTTTGATCTTTGCCGTCAATATCCTGGTAGACACAATCCTGTTCTACAACAAATACCTCTGAACGCAACTGCAGTACTTCATAAAGTTCATTTGTAGAAAGTTCCTTAAATGTTTTTATACGAATGGTCATGACTAATCTTGTACAATTATATCCTTGGCATCGTCCTTTTGATATTCTGGTTGAATATTCACGTGATTGATACCAAATTTATCGTGCAATACTTTTTCTACCTTGTTCAATATAGCATCAAATTGGGAGAGGGTAATGTCCTCATAAAAATCGATATGCGCTTCCAAGTGATTTTCCTGCTCATTCAATTGCCAAATATGCATATGGTGAACATTTTTAATTTCTGGAAAGGCTGAAATAGCATCCCGCAATTCTTGTAAATTCACATCCTCTGGACTAAAAAGCATCAAAACCCTAAAGGAATTTCGAAGAAGCCCATAACCCATCACCAAAAGATAAATAGCAATTAGTAAGGTGAGTACACTATCCACCCAAAACCAATTGAAATACTTCATCAATAATCCCCCAATCAATACCGCTACAGAGGCAGACATATCGGTAATAAGATGTAAATAAGCAGAGCGAAGATTCATGTTCTCCTTAGAGCTTTCACGAAGTAACAATACACTAATTCCGTTCGCAACAATTCCCAATATCGCTAACCAAATGACGAGACCACTTTCGATAATCTTTGGATCGAAAAATCGGTGGATGGCTTCGTAAATCAAATAGACCGCTACAATCATCAATGAAGCAGCGTTCACAAAGGCGGCAATGATTTCTGCCCGTTTATAGCCAAATGTCTTATCGAAGGATGCCCTTTTCTTTGCGTATTTATTCGCAATAAAACTTATTATTAGAGACATTACGTCTCCAAAATTGTGCAGCGCATCGGAAATTAAGGCAAGACTTCCCGAGATAAATCCTCCAATTACCTGAGAAACGGTAATAAGAATATTAAGAACAATGGAAATTAAAAGGTTTCTACCTTTTGTGTCAGGGTGATGATGGTGATGATGATGTCCGTGCCCCATGTAAACCTTCCATTATTGACAGGCAATCTTATTTACCCTATTTTGATGTCTTCCTCCTTCAAAATCGGTAGAAAGAAACGTATCCACCATGGCTACTGCTTGAGGTTCACTTGTATAACGTGCCGGAATACTTATAACATTCGCATCATTGTGTTGTCTTGCCAATTCGGCAATTTCTTTAGTCCAACATAAGGCCGCGCGGATCTGCTGATGTTTATTTGCTGTCATCGCAACACCATTGCCACTTCCGCAAATAATAATTCCGAAAGTAGCTTCTCCAGAGGTCACAGCATCTGCAACAGGATGTACAAAATCAGGATAGTCAACACTATCATTGGTATCGGTTCCAAAATTAAGAACCTCATATCCCATGGCCTTAAGATGAGCAACAATAGCCTTTTTATATTCCGTACCGGCGTGATCGTTTCCAATGGCAATTTTCATATAAATGGTTTTATGCAAAGATACTCTTTCGAAGCATCCTTAAACAGATTTTTTAAAGGAATTAAAAATCAATACTTTATAATTTCTTAACCTTTAGAATAGATTTAAGTTAACAACCTTGTTCATATTTGTTGATAGAAAACCTAAAAATATTATTGGTGAATTCAAAGGGATTTTGAATATGAAAAAATACTGCGAACCGCCAAAAAATTAATGAGTCATTTTTAGATCATTTTTCAGCTTTATAAAGTGAGTTTATAACCTGGAATCTAAAAAAAATTATTAATAATTCTTCGTTCATAAGGGTTGTTCACAACTGTCAATAGAATATCAATTTTCGATGAATATCAGTAAGTTGATTTAAATTCTACTTGTTAATATTCTGCTTGAAAAGAATGATAAATCAATTTCAAAATTTTATTGAAAAAAGTTATTCCAACTATTAACAATCTATAATAATAGACAAAAAGAAAATTTTAAAAAATAAAAAGAAAAGTAATGAATTGTAGGTTGTGTATAACTAAGGAACAATCCTTAAATGGGAAGCTCCTTTCCATCGTTCCAAAATGGCAAGCGCAATCTCCTTATCTTCTGGATGAACTTTGAGTCGGATCCCTCCCATTGCATTGGAATGAAAGGGTAAAACACCAATCATGGTCTCATTTTGAAAAATAAAACGAACTTCTTCCTGTTCCAGTAACAAACGGAGAATGGCATACTCGCTTGGATAGGTAAAAATTGCTATGGTTTCGAAGTGTTCCATGATACTACTAATTTACTAATTCTTACGAAAAGGGGCTGTTACATTGCATTATTAAATGTACTTTTAGAGCTGCTAACTACTTATTATGGCAAGAAGGAGAAAAGGAGGAAAGAAACAGAGAAAAGATAACTTTGCCCAACAAATACTAACCATCCTCCGAAAGGAACATTCCGCTACTTTTAACTACAAGCAACTTGCGGCACGCATGGGAGTAGATGATCCCAGCAGCAGAAACCAAATAGTAAAATCTCTAAAGAAACTTCAAGGAGAAGGTGCTATCGAAGAAATCAGTCGAGGTAAATACAAGCTAACCCCTTCAAAAAATTACGTCACCGGAGTGATAGACATCACCTCCAGGGGTAGGGGATTTGTGATGGTTGAAGGTATGGAAGACGATATAGAAATAAAACCAAAAAACCTCAATAAAGCTTTGCATGGTGATATTGTGGAGGCATATATATTTAAACGCAAAAAAGGCGGAAAACCAGAAGGAGAAATAACCAAAATTCTGGAACGAAAACGAACAGAATTTGTAGGAACCATACAGGTATCGGATAAGTTCGCTTTTGTAGAATGTCCTGGATACAATATGTATACCGATATTTTTATTCCGAAAAGCAAGATTAAAAATGCCGAAACTGGGGATAAGGTTTTGGTAAAAATGGAAGGATGGGAAGCACATAGCGAATCTCCAATAGGACACGTCATGAAAGTTCTTGGAAAAGCCGGAGAACACCAAGCTGAAATCCATGCTATCCTTGCCCAATATGGTTTACCCTATGAATTTCCAAATGAGGTTGAGGCCTTTGCCAATGAGTTAGACACTACCATTCAGGAAAAGGAAATTAAAAAAAGGAAGGATTTACGAGAAGTGCTCACCTTCACCATAGACCCAAAGGATGCCAAGGATTTTGATGATGCGCTCTCTTTTCAAAAACTAGAAAATGGTAACTATGAAATAGGAATTCATATTGCAGATGTTTCCCATTATTTGCAACCTGGTACTATCTTGGATGATGAAGCGTATGAACGGGCAACATCAGTTTATCTAGTGGATAGGGTGGTGCCTATGCTTCCTGAAATACTAAGCAACAATGCTTGTTCTTTACGTCCAAATGAAGAAAAATATACCTTTTCTGCATTGTTCGAAATGAATACCAAAGCGGAAGTAATTAAAAAATGGTTTGGAAGAACAGTGACCTATAGCGATGCGCGTTTTTCATATGAAGAGGCACAGCATATCATTGAAACACAATCGAATGAAATTCCTGCCAATATTTCGTTAACAGGTTCCAGTTACTTGGTTAAGGAACCCATTAAAGAGGCAATTTTAGAATTCGATAGGTTGGCAAAAATACTTCGAAAGAAACGCATGCACCATGGTGCTATCTCATTTGATAAAGTTGAGGTGAAGTTTATACTAGATGATCAAAACAATCCGGAAGGGGTTTATTTTAAGGAAAGCAAAGATGCGAACAAGCTCATTGAAGAATTTATGTTGTTAGCCAATAGAAGTGTTGCAGAATTTATCGGTAAACAATCCCCTAAAAAAACTTTTGTTTACCGTGTTCATGATGAACCTGATGATGAGAAAATTGCGCAGCTCGAAAATATCATCAAGCGATTTGGGTACAAATTGAATACCCGAGATCGAAAAAGTACCGCTACCTCCATGAATAAATTATTACAGGATGTAGTGGGTAAGAAGGAACAAAACCTAATTGATACTTTAGCTATTCGAAGTATGAGCAAGGCGGTTTATACCACTAATAATATTGGGCACTACGGATTGGCATTTGATTATTACACCCACTTTACCTCACCCATTCGACGTTACCCCGACGTGATGGTTCATAGGCTATTGCAACATTATTTGGACGGTGGGCAAAGTGCTTCGGAAGATAAATACGAGGAACAATGCAAGCATTCAAGTGATATGGAGCAGCTTGCTACGAATGCGGAAAGGGACAGCATCAAATACATGCAAGTGAAATACATGCAAGACCACAAAGACCAGGAGTTCTTGGGAGTTATTTCTGGGGTCACAGAATGGGGAATCTATGTGGAAATTATATCTAATAAATGTGAAGGCATGGTGCGTTTGGGTGATTTAAGCGACGACCACTACGTTTTCGATAAAGACGAATTTGCGGTTATTGGTTCCAGAACCCATAACATCTATAGATTGGGTGATGAAGTTTATGTGAAGGTCAAGAATGCCGATTTAGTGAAAAAGCACTTGGACTTTTTTATGTTAGGCCATCGGGAGGAACAGGAATAGTTGGCAACTTTCAAAAATTTCAAATCAAACAACAGCTAACACTCATGAAAATAAATTTTCTCCTGTTTTTCATCACCCTCTTCATCGGAGCATCGCAAGCACAAATAATGGTTTATGAGTCCAACGGTATGGTTACGGTAGGTGCCATTGGGCAGGACAAAGGGAAGATATTTAAACTAAAAAAAGACAAAATTTCCAAAGCCATAAAATTCAAATGCAAAGATTTAGACAGTGTGGTGGTTGTTTGCGACGGACCCAATCGGGTGTTTCATTCAATAGGGAAAAAGGGATATCTCTTCGAATTGGTAGACCGCGGAAAAGTAAATATATACACTTCTCAATCGACTACAGTAACCGCTTATGGTGCGTTTTCTTCCACTTTTTACTACCTGAAAAGAACCGAAGAAGATGGGTTTGCCGATTTATATAACCGGTGGAAGTTTTTCAGCAAATTGGCCGAAGAGTATTTTACAGATTGTCCGAGTTTAGTCGAGAAAATCAAAAACGAGGAAGAGGGCTTTGGAAGAAATGATCTGTTGAATATTGGAAGATATTATAATACCCATTGTGGAAATCTATAATTTAAAACCGGAAAGTGTAACAATTTTTGAGCTGGGTGGTCTTTAGAAAAAACCAATAAAATGAAATATTACACCACCTTATTGTTTGTATTCTGTTCTACCTTACTGAACGCTCAAAAAATGGTCACCAAAGAAGTAGGTGACTTTTCTGAAATCAAAGTATTCGACTTGATTGAAATTAACTTGATTCAATCTGAAGAAAACCGCGTAGTAATTAAAGGAGACCATAGCGAAGATGTTCGTATTATTAATGATGATGGCACCTTAAAACTTCGTATGAATTTAAATACCCGTTTCAGGGGAGAAGACACCCATATTGAAGTATACTTCACAAACATTGATGTCATCGACGCCAATGAAGGTGCAAGAATTACTGTAAATACTGTGCTTACCCAACCTCAAATAGAGTTACGCGCACAAGAAGGCGGCAGCATCGTTATTGGTTTAGATGTGGATCATACAAAAATCAAAGCGGTTAGTGGCGGAATTATTGAGGCATCGGGATTGTCTAAATACCAGGAAATTAGTTTGAATTCAGGTGGTATTTTCGAAGGGAAAAATCTAAAGACCCAACGCACAAAAATTGGAATACTTGCCGCAGGGGAAGCCGATGTCTATGCGTCAGAGAAAGTAGATGTAAAAATAACCGCAGGGGGAGACGTATACATTTACGGAGAACCCGAGGTAGTAAATGAAAAGCGCTTTGCCGGCGGACGCATCGTTAAGATGTAAGCCATTCCAACAGGATTAATTTATTTTAAAATCCGTTAAACATCCTTGAAGGAATTTGTAATTTTATGGGATGTTTGACGGATTGCTATATGCGGCCCTATACGGATTCTTGTTGGCCTTTGCTATAGGCCCCGTATTCTTTACTCTTATAGAGACCAGTATTACCAAAGGATTTAGAGCAGGCGTTTTTTTTGATCTGGGTGCCATGTTTGCAGATATCATCTTCATTTTGGTGGCCTATTTCAGTACCAGTAAGATTTTAGAACGCATTAAGGATGAGCCAGGAGTGCTGATTTTTGGCGGAGCCGTGCTCATTGCCTACGGAATCATTTCGTACATACGAACTGCAAAAAGCTTCATTAAGATCGTAAGGGAGCACTATGCCGTGAAAGTCAAAAAGAATATTTGGGGGCTTTTCTTAAAAGGGTTTCTGCTCAATTTTGTGAATTTTGGGGTACTGGCTGGTTGGATTGGAACCATTATTTTGGCAACTGCATTGACCTCTTCAGAAAACGGCGTCTTCTTTTTTCTTTCCACTGTTTTGGCGACTTTTTTCTTGACCGATCTGGTTAAAATCACTTTAGCGAAACGCCTTAAAAGCAAATTGACCCCCCGGTTTATCTATCGTACTAAAAAGTGGGTGAGTATACTGATTATCATCTTTGGGGCGGCGCTTTTGGTGCAGGGCATTTTTCCGAACGAGGTAAAGAAGGGATTGGAACGCATACCGAGCACATCCGAGAGAATCGAGAACTTATCCCAATAAAAAAAGCCTTCAAGAAGAAGGCTTTCGAGGCGTCTAGCGGATTCGAACCGCTGTAAAAGGTTTTGCAGACCTCTGCCTAGCCACTCGGCCAAGACGCCATTGCGATGGCAAATATAATAAGAATCCCTAGAAACAAAACAGGAATTCCAAGTTTTACGATCGTTTTGCTTTCATGGAGACACTCACTTCTGCCACATCTCCCCCAATGGGTGGATTTACTTTTGCCACTGTTACTTCCGCTTCTTCTACCAAAGGCAACTCATCAAAGATGGTGTCGATGATTCTTCGGCCCACGTGTTCCAATAACTTCGAGCGAATGGACATCTGTTCTTTCACAATCTTATTCAGATGGACATAGTCCACAGTGTCTGCTAAATTGTCGGTTTGGGCAGCCTTTTCCAGATTAGCTTTTACCTTAAGATTGACCAGATAATCGCTTCCTATTTTTTCTTCTTCCGTTAGGCAGCCGTGATTGGCAAAAATACGTATGTCTTTTAGGCGTATCGTGCTCATTTAAATCGTTTTTACAAAGATACTTTTTTAGTGGGTTTTGGTATCTTTGCTACTTGAATTATACATATGAGCGAAGAGAAAAGCCTAAATTTCATTGAGCATATCATAGAAGAAGATTTGCGGAATGGATATACAAAAGATCAATTGTGTTTCCGATTTCCGCCCGAACCTAATGGTTATCTCCACATTGGACATGCCTCGGCGATTTGTTTGAATTTTGGCCTAGGATTGAAATATCAGGCTCCTGTCAACCTGCGATTCGACGATACTAACCCCGTGAAGGAAGAGCAGGAATTTGTAGACGCCATTAAAAGGGATATTTCCTGGCTTGGTTTTGAATGGGCGAATGAATGCTATGCTTCCGATTATTTTCAGCAGCTCTATGATTGGGCAGTTCAACTGATCAAGGAAGGAAAAGCCTATGTAGATTCCCAGACTTCTGAAGCTATTGCTGAACAGAAGGGAACTCCAAATAAGCCAGGAACCCACAGTCCCTTCCGCAATCGGAGTGTGGAAGAAAATCTGGAACTATTCGAAAAAATGAAGAACGGGGGAGTAGGGGAAGGAGAACATGTATTACGGGCAAAAATAGACATGACCTCTCCGAATATGTTAATGAGGGATCCTGTAATGTACAGGGTACTTCATAAAAGTCACCATAGAACAGGTAATGATTGGCATATTTACCCCATGTACGACTGGGCTCACGGGGAAAGCGATTATGTGGAGCAAGTATCCCATTCGTTCTGTACATTGGAATTCTTGCCCCACAGGGAACTTTACGACTGGTTCCTAGATCAAGTGCATGATCCAGCCAAACTGCGCCCAAAACAGCGTGAATTTGCCCGAAGGAACCTAAGTCATACCGTAGTGAGTAAGAGAAAACTGTTGAAACTGGTTCAAGAAGGCGTAGTCTCCGGCTGGGATGACCCACGAATGCCTACGATTTCGGGATTACGAAGACGAGGATATACTCCCGCAGCAATTCGCAATTTTGCCGACAGTATTGGTGTGGGAAAAAGAGAAAATCTAATTGATGTTTCTCATTTGGAGTTCTGTGCCCGGGAGGATTTAAACAAAACAGCGCCACGTGTTATGGCAGTATTAGATCCTGTAAAACTGGTTATCACCAATTATCCTGAAGGCAAAACAGAATGGCTGGAAGCAGAAAACAATCCAGAAGATGAACATGCAGGTTATCGCGAAGTACCCTTTTCCAAAGAGTTGTATATAGAAAGGGAAGACTTTAAGGAAGAAGCCAACCGAAAGTTCTTCCGACTGTCGATCGATAAGGAAGTGCGTTTAAAAAACGCTTACATTATCAAAGCAGAAAGCGTTGTGAAGGATGCAGAAGGAAATATTTTGGAAATCCATTGCACCTATGATCCCGAAAGCCGAAGCGGAAGCGGAACCGAAGCCTCGATGCGCAAGGTAAAAGGAACATTGCACTGGGTGTCTGTCAAGGATGCCTTACCCGTTGAGGTGCGTATGTACGACCGCCTTTTCACCGAGCCCGCACCAGATGCTGATAAGGAACGAGATTTCATGGAATATTTAAATCCAGAATCCTTGAATGTTATCACTGGCTATGCTGAACCAAGCCTTAAAGAGGCAAAGGAGGGAGAAAATTTCCAATTCCAACGCTTGGGTTATTTTGTCGTGGACAAAGACTCCACGGAAGAAAAAATAGTGTTCAATAGAACTGTGCCCTTGCGAGATTCATGGGCAAAAATAGAGCAATAAAAAAGGCGCCGATTGGCGCCTTTTATTTTAAAAGGTGACATCCTCATCCGAGGAAGGAGGGGTTCGTTTTTTCCGTTTCGGAAGTCCTTCCTCAAGATTTTTCTTTTTCATCTCTTCACCTATTTGATTACTCGCCACAAAAGACGCAATCATATTGTTTAACATATCGCTGCCTGCTTGTGGTGAATTGGGCAAGAGGATAAGATTGGTGTTGCTTTCTTCGCCTATCGATTGCAAGGTATCATAGTGCTGTGTGACCACAATCAAGGCAGAAGCTTCTTGGGAATTGATACCCACGTTATTTAACACCTCCACCGATTCTTCCAATCCGCGTGCGATTTCTCGACGTTGATCCGCAATACCCTGCCCCTGAAGTCGTTTACTTTCTGCTTCTGCGCGCGCTTTAGCGACAATTTTAATACGCTCTGCCTCTGCTTCATATTCAGCGGCTACCTTTTCACGCTCTGCGGCATTGATTCGGTTCATGGCCGCCTTGACCTGCATGTCGGGATCGATGTCGGTTACCAAGGTTTTGATAATGTCGTAACCATAGTCGATCATCGCGTCATTTAATTCGGTTTTTACCGCAATGGCAATATCATCTTTTCGCTCAAACACATCGTCCAATTTCATTTTTGGCACCTCTGCACGAACCACATCAAACACATAGGATGTTATTTGATCATGAGGACTTTCCAATTTATAGAAGGCCTCGTAGACCTTATCCTTAATTACCTGAAATTGTACAGATATTTTCAAGCGGACGAACACATCGTCCTTGGTCTTGGTCTCAACAATCACATCCAATTGTTGAATTTTCAAATTAATACGTCCAGCGATTCGATCGACGACAGGAATCTTGAATTGCAACCCAGAGTTCCTAATGCTTTGAAATCGCCCTAAGCGCTCAATTACTGCTGCGGTTTGCTGCTTGACGATAAAGATGAACGCCAGCAGGATCATAAACGCAAAAATTAGAATAGGAATAAATAGAATACCGCCCATAGTTTTGATTTAAGTGGATAATGATTTTGAAGATACGAAATAAAAGCTACATTTATAGCCTAATTATATGCCCTATGAGTCTTAAAAACCTGCTTATTGTTACATTTTTTGTAGGGGTTACCCTGCAGGCTTTTTCCCAACGCGTTCGTGAAGAATACAGCTATATTGGGATCCACGGAGGATACACCCTGTTCAATATCAACACCGATCAATTTACCACAGAACAAGGTGATGGCTTCACGGCGGGATTTCTGGGCCGTGGCGATTGGTATAATCGATTTTATGCAGAATACGGTGTGAACTTCTTTCAAAACCAAGTGGGTATTCTAGGAAGCGACCCTAGTGTAAATAATAGCGAACAGTTTATCGACTATACCCTTTCGGCGGTTCAGATTCGTTTTCAGATGGGGTACCATATCATTCGCCACCATCTAGGGATAGAGTTTGCCCCTATTCTAAATGTCAATGGTAAGCTAAAGCCCAATAGCGAATCGTATAACGATTATATCTTGGAGGGATATAATGCCGTTCGAGCAGAAGATATAGCAAATGTTTCTAGGGTTAATTTTCATTTGGCCGCCGGATTATCCGCAGGAACCAAACACTTTAGGGCTCATTTTCAATACCAGTACGGGGTAACTAACTTCTTAAACCGACTTAACGATGAAGAGGTATTGGCAGAGGAAAAGCCAAGTGGAGGATTCAAAGGGAACACGTCAACCATTATCCTCGGACTTTATATACTATTTTAGGAAAGGACCTGAATCGCCTTGTCAATTCTTCGAATCGATTCCTTCTTTCCCAATACATGAACGATGTCGAAAACGTCTGGACCCTTCATTTCTCCCACTAAGGAAAGACGAAGGGGCATCATGACCCTCCCGAAACCGATCTCATGACCGGTAATCCAGCCTTTCACAGTATTTGAAAGGGATTCTGAAGAAAAATCTTCGAGAGACTCTATTAGTGTTTTTACCTGCAACAACAACTCGGCAGTATCTTCTTTAAATGCCTTTTTGGCAGCTTTTTCCTCATAATCACTAGGAGCGATATAAAAGAAGGATCCTTGCTCCCAAATATCGGAAACAAAAGTGGCTCTTTCTTTCATCATGTGCACCACAATAGCTTCCTTTCCGATAGGAGTAATGCCCTGTTCTTCCAAATAGGTAATGAAGTCCTCTACCAAATCTTCTTCCTTCATTTGTTGGAGATAGCAATGCTGGAACCACTTCGTTTTTTCAGGATCGAACTTAGCCCCTGCTTTGTTCACCCGCGACAAATCAAAAGCATCCACCAAACCCTGTAGGTCAAACAGTTCTTGTTCAGTTCCCGGATTCCATCCCAGTAAGGCGAGCATGTTTACGACAGCTTCTGGAAAATACCCCTCTTCTCGATAGCCCATATAGGTTTCCTTTGCCGTTTTCCACTCCAGCGGATATACGGGAAAACCTCCTGCCTCCCCATCACGCTTGCTTAATTTCCCCTTTCCTACGGGCTTCATTATTAGCGGTAAATGTGCAAAATTGGGGGCCTCCCAGTCCAGCGCTTCATATAGTTTTAAGTGCAATGGAAGGCTTGGCAGCCATTCTTCCCCACGGATAACATGGGAAATTTCCATCAGACGGTCATCGACGATGTTTGCCAAATGATAGGTAGGCATTCCGTCGCTTTTGTAAAGGACTTTGTCGTCCAACAAATTCAGGTCAAATTCCAAATCTCCACGAACAATATCATGGGCGGCAAGTTTGTTTGAAGTCCCCTTACCGGAATCGACCATTTTAAATCGAACCACATAGGGCGCCCCCGATTCGATCAACGAGGCAACCTCTTCAGGGCTTATGGTTAGGGAATTTTTCAAGCTTTCCCGGTTATGCCAGTTATAAATAAAGGTTTGTCCTTCCGATTCATATTCCTTTCGAATGGCATCCAATTCTTCGGGGGTATCGAAAGCATAATAGGCCTTTTCTTTGGCTATCAAGGTTTCCGCATATTCTTTGTACAGGCCTTTGCGTTCACTTTGTCTATAAGGCCCGAAACCACCGTTCTTTCCTGGGCCTTCATCGAAAGGAATGTTCAGCCAATGGAGAGATTCAATGATATAGGCTTCGGCCCCCTCTACGTAACGTGTTTGATCGGTATCTTCAATGCGAAGTATGAAATCGCCACGATGCTTTTTGGCAAACAAATAATTGAATAATGCTGTTCGTACTCCACCGATATGAAGTGGACCAGTAGGGCTGGGAGCAAATCGAACGCGAACTTTGGAGGCCATAGAATGCGGATTAAAATTGATGGGCAAAGATACAATTCTAAGGTTTCATTTCCGAAGGAATCCTTGGGTTCATTATGGAGAACCAAAGTGGCGGGACCAGACTCAACACCATGGAAGTTGGGTAACCATAGGGCAATTGCGGACTGGTCTCCTGATACTCCAACAGCTGGTATTTTTTGTGCGCCCGATGATGATGATCGCTATGACGCGTGAGCTCATACAACATCATTCTACCGAGTACATGATTGCTGTTCCAAGAATGTATTTCGCGGGCTCTTTCATAACGGCCTGAGGAAAGCCTTTTTCGGCTCAAACCATAATGTTCGATATAGTTGATAGTCTGAAGGAGAAGAATACCGATAACGGCAATTACTAAAGCCATTCCGGCGGCTTTTGGCCCAAGAAGGAAATAGACCAAGGCCAAATATCCCAATTGAATAATAGCGAACCAAAGCATGTCGTTCTTAAGGCTCCAGAAGCTCGCCTGATTTATCGAGAGTAATTGTTTTTGCAACTTCCATGCATTAAAATACTCTCCTACGACGGCTTGCACCCAAAAGGCATATACGGGTTGATTGTATCGAGCGCTTGAGGGATCTTCGGGGGTAGCAACTGTTTGATGGTGACCAAAATTATGGTCTATATAAAAATGCATGTACAGGGAAGGAAGTAACAGAATTTTTCCCATCAGGCGTTCAAAAAACCGTTCCCGATGTCCCAATTCATGGGCTACATTGATTCCGTTTGATCCCAAGGCAGTACCCACCGAAAAGGTCAACCCAATTGTTTCAAATAAAGAAGACGGAGCGGACACCCACCAGAGATAATAGGCAACAATTCCAAACACCAAGGGCAAGTTTAAATACAAAAACCAGTCGAATATTGGAAGGCTCTTTTTTTCTTGGGCATCTTCTTCAGACAAATTCGAGGCGTCTTCAGGAAGCAATACCTCAAAAACGGGAATGACCACAAAGGCTACAATTGGGGTTAAGAAAGACCAAACCCCCTTAAATGACAAACCAATTATGGTCATTAAAGGAAGGGTATAGCCCATTAAATACTTTAAATCTTTCATAAATTTCAGTGTAGGAACGATATTTGCTTTAATTTAGGGAATCGTGCCAAACCTTCAGAAATTATCCCATTGTGAGTCATTTTAGCATCATACAAAGAAAGCTAGAACAATTTATCAAAAAATACTATATCAATGAGTTGATAAAAGGAGGTATTTTGTTCTTCGCCACAGGGCTTCTTTACCTCATCGTTACGTTGCTGATAGAACATTTTCTTTGGCTTGAACCCACTGGCAGGGCAATTTTGTTTTGGGTGTTTGTGGGGGTAGAGATGGGTTTGTTTTTGAAATTCATCGCCATGCCATTAGCCCGGCTCTTTCACCTTCAAAAGGGCATAACGGAAGAACAGGCTTCCAAAATCATTGGGAATCACTTTCCCCAAGTAAGCGACAAGCTGCTGAATGTGATCCAACTGAACCAAAATCAGCGGCAATCGGAATTATTGGCGGCCAGTATCGACCAAAAGGCTTCGGAGCTCCAACCGATACCATTCAAAAGGGCCATAAACTTTAGAAGAAATGCCAAATACCTCAAATATGCTGCAATTCCGGTAGCTATTGTGCTTTTAGTGTCTCTTGTTTGGGATAAAAGCTTATTTACCAATAGCTACGAGAGGGTAGTGCATTATGATACGGCTTACGAACCCCCAGCCCCTTTTACGTTTAGGGTCTTAAATGAATCGCTTCAGGCTATAGAAAATAAGCGATTTACTTTAAAGGTTGTAACAGATGGCGATGTGCTGCCAGAGAGCGCCTCGATAGAATATTTGGGCCAGACGTATTACCTTGATCAGACAGCACCGGGGTATTTTGAATATGTTTTTGACCAGCCTGTAGAAAGTTTCGACTTTCAAATTAAGTCGAATAAAGTTACGTCCCAAACCTATTCCCTAGAAGTGCTTAAGACACCAACTTTATTAGAGTTTGAGATGGCGTTGGATTATCCTTCCTACACCGGCCGAAGCGATGAGGTCCTTAAAAGTACTGGGAATGCCACACTGCCAGAGGGTACCCAAATACAGTGGCGGGTAAAAGCTCAAAACACCGAAGAAGTGCTACTGAAAACGACCGATACGGTTTTGCGGTTTACCGAGCATGGAAACAACTTTAAGCTTAACAGAAGGATTTTTAAACGATTGGAATATGCTTTAACCACCTCCAATGAGTTTTTGAAGGAATATGAAAATCTATCCTTCGACATCAATGTGATTAAAGATGCATATCCAGACATTAAGGTGCAGTCCAAACCGGATTCAACAGCGCTTCAAACGCTTTTCTTTTTGGGCCAAGTATCGGATGATTACGGGCTGTCCAAACTTCGGCTGGTGTATTTTCCTGTGGGACAACCCGAACATGTAATTTATGAGAATATACCCATTGGAAACTCTAATGTGGATCAATTTACTTACGTCTTTCCCGGCAATCTTACATTGGAAGAAGGGGTTTCCTATGAGTACTATTTCGAGGTATTTGATAATGACGGAATACATGGCAGTAAATCTTCAAAATCGAATGTTTTTAGTTTTAGAAAGCTGACTAAAGACGAAGAAGAAACGTTACAGTTGAACAAACAGCAGGAGAGCATCCAGGACTTATCCAAACAATTGGATGGGATGAAAGACCAAGAGAAACGCTTGGATGATATAACCAAAACCCAGCGCGAAAAGGAAAATCTTAATTGGAACGACAAGAAAAAACTAGAGGAGTTTTTAAAACGTCAGAAGCAACAGGATGAATTGATGCAAAAGTTTTCCAAAGAGATGAAGGAGGACTTGGAGAAATTCCAACCGAATGAAGAAAGCGACCCTATGAAGGAACAGCTTCAGGAGCGTTTTCAAGAAAATGAAAAGCAATTGGAGGAAAATGAGAAATTGTTGGAAGAATTAGAAAAATTGCAGGACAAAATCGAGAAAGAAGAGTTGATGGAGCGGCTCGATAAACTATCGAAACAAAACAAAAACCAGGAACGCAATCTCGAACAATTAGTAGAATTAACGAAGCGCTATTATGTTGCCAAAAAGGCGGAAAAGCTAGCAGATGAATTGTTTAAATTAGGAGAAAAGCAAGAGCAGCTTGCGGATAAACCATCGGAAGAAAATTCAAAAGAGGCTCAGGAAAAACTGAACAAGGAGTTTGATGAACTCCAAAAGGAAATGGAGGAGCTTCAAAAAGAGAACGAAGGGCTGAAACAACCCATGGACATTCCACTGGATTCTGAAGGGGAGAAAGAGGTAGAACAAGAACAAAAGGAGGCAACAGAAAAATTGCAGCAACAAAATAAACAGGGAGCCAAACAGAACCAAAAAAAGGCAGGTCAGAAAATGAAACAAATGGGCAAACAAATGCAGGCTCAAATGGCGGCTGGTCAGATGGAAACCCTAGATGAGGATATCGACATGTTGCGCCAGATTTTGGACAACCTAGTTACCTTCTCTTTTGAACAGGAAGATCTAATGGTTGATTTTAAAGGCATTGATTATGGCAGTGCTGCCTTTGGAAAAAAACTGAATGTGCAGAATGATTTGAAAAGGAATTTCGAACATATAGACGACAGTCTTTTCTCCCTTTCCCTGCGCCAACCAATGATTAGTAAAACCATCAATGAAGCACTGATAAATGTTACCTACAATTTGGATAAATCCTTAGAAAATTTAGCCGAAAACAATGTTCGTAATGGCGTGGCCAATCAACAATACACGGTAACTGGAGCTAATGAGTTGGCTGTTTTATTAAGCGAACTGCTGAACAACATGCAAAGCATGTCTATGGAGATGCCCGGGCAGGGACAAGGCCAGGGAGAAGGTAAGGGACAAGGATTTCAGTTGCCAGATATCATAAAACAGCAAGAAAGCCTGAACCAGAAAATGGAACAGGGCGTACAGCCTGGGGAGAAGCCTGGACAGGAGGGTCAACAGCAAGGTCAAGGACAACAGGGTGAAGGAGAGGGTGAGTCGGAACAAGGACAGCAAGGATCGCAAGGAAAGAATGGAGAAAATGGAGAGGGCAATAATGGCAGCCAGGACGAAAAAGAAGGGGAGAATGGCCAGCAGTACCGAGAAGAAATGAACGGTAAGCTTTTCGAAATTTACAAGCAACAACAAGATCTAAGGAACCAACTTAAAGACCGATTGAGCAAGGAGGGGCTAGAAGGATTGGGCGGCAAATTGCTCAAGGAAATGGAGGGAATTGAACAACGATTACTGGAGCATGGTTTTAACGATGAAACCTTAAAGCGGATGTTGGATTTGCAGCATGAATTATTAAAATTAGACGAAGCTGATTTTGAACAGGGGAAAGAAGAAAAGAGAGAATCTAGAACCAATAGACAAGAATATGAAAACCAACTTCGACTTCAACCGGAAGAGATAAAGAAATATTTCAATCAAATTGAAATTCTAAATCGAGAAGCCCTGCCATTACAACAGGAATACAGGAAAGAAGTTCAACGCTATTTTGACGGATCCAATGATTGAGTTTTATTCAGAAAATAGTTTTGAACTACCCAATGAGGAGCGCTTCAAGGAATGGCTGACTGCGATAGCCGAGCAAGAAGGATACATTGTTGGTGAGCTTTCTTACATTTTTTGTGATGATGAGTACTTACTACAAATAAATCAGGAATTCCTTCAACATGATACGTTGACAGACATTATCACTTTCGATTATAATTTGGGCAAAGAAATTCATGGGGAGATTTATATTTCTACAGAAAGGGTATCTGAAAATGCTGAAGAATTCAAGGAGAATTTTATGAATGAATTGGCCCGGGTAGTGGTACACGGAATGTTGCATTTATGCGGTTATAAGGATAAAAATGAGGAGGAAGAACGTGCAATGCGTACCAAAGAAAATGAGAGTCTACAAAAGGCTTTATTTTTATCTACCTGAAAATCAGGATTATAAACCTATAATTTTCTGAATTTCAATACTTTGTGTTATATTTGCGCCCCCTTTGTGGGAAATAAATGTTTCACGTGGAACAATAGGCTATGTTTGATAAGGAATACGATGTTATTGTTGTAGGTGCCGGGCATGCTGGATCGGAGGCTGCGGCGGCCGCTGCCAATTTGGGATCACGAACCTTGTTGATTACCATGAACCTACAGAATATCGCGCAAATGTCTTGCAATCCTGCCATGGGAGGCATTGCTAAAGGACAGATTGTTCGTGAGATTGATGCACTGGGAGGGTACAGCGGTATTGTGTCGGACAAAACAGCGATTCAGTTTAAAATGCTAAATAAATCGAAAGGTCCGGCCATGTGGAGTCCGAGGGTTCAAAGTGATCGCATGCGTTTTTCTGAAACTTGGCGACTAATGCTGGAGCAAACACCGAATCTTGACTTTTATCAAGAGATGGTTTCTGGGATTTTAACAGAGGGCGATCATGTTGTCGGGGTAAGAACGTCGTTAGGCCTTGAAATTAAAGGAAAAAGTGTCGTGTTAACGAACGGAACCTTTTTAAATGGACTCATACATATTGGTGAAAAACAATTTGGAGGGGGTCGTGCTGGAGAAAAAGCTGCAACCGGAATTACGGAAGATCTGATTGTGCTTGGATTTGAAAGCGGCAGGATGAAAACGGGCACACCACCAAGGGTAGATGGTCGTTCACTGGACTTCTCAAAAATGATTGAACAACCTGGGGATGAGGTGCCGGAAAAATTTTCATATTCGGAAGAAACACGACCATTAAAACAGCAACGATCCTGCCATATGACATATACTAGCGAAAGGGTTCATGATTTGCTTCGAGAAGGGTTTGATAGGTCGCCTATGTTTAATGGCGCTATTAAAAGTGTGGGGCCACGTTACTGTCCCTCCATTGAAGATAAGATCAACCGATTTGCAGATAAGGATCGGCACCAATTATTTGTAGAACCAGAAGGCTGGGACACGGTAGAATATTACATAAATGGGTTTTCCACCTCTTTACCTGAGGATGTGCAGTTTCGTGCCTTAAGGGAATGCGCCGGATTTGAAAACGTGAAATTTTTCCGTCCGGGTTACGCCATTGAATATGATTATTTTCCTCCTACGCAGCTAAAGCACACCCTGGAAACAAAATTGGTTTCGGGATTGTATTTCGCGGGACAGATTAATGGCACCACCGGTTATGAGGAAGCCGCATCCCAAGGATTAATAGCGGGAATCAACGCGCACCTCAAACTTCAAGAGAAGGCCCCTTTCATACTAAACAGAGATGAGGCCTATATCGGCGTGCTCATTGATGATTTAATTACCAAGGGGACCAAAGAGCCCTACCGAATGTTTACATCAAGGGCGGAATACAGAACATTATTGCGTCAAGACAATGCCGACTATAGATTAACGCCAAGATCGTTTGAAATGGGGCTGGCTAAGGAAAATCGCATGCGCAGAATGGAGGTGAAATACGCCAAAAGCGATGCGTTCATTCAGTTTTTTAAAGACACGAGTGCAGCGCCTGAAGTAATAAACCCTATTTTGGAATCAAAAGATTCTGCGACGGTGAAGCAGAGCGATAAGATGTATAAGTTCTTTTCACGGCCGAATATTGCCATGGACGATATGCGAAAAATCCAAGAAGTTGAAAAGTATATACAAGATAACGACTTGGACTATGAAAGTTTGGAGCAAACGGAAATTCAGATCAAGTACGCAGGCTATATAGAAAAGGAGAAAAACAACGCCGACAAGTTAAATCGTCTGGAGGGCATTATCATTCCAGAGAATTTTGACTATGCCAAACTGAAATCATTGTCCCACGAAGCTCGAGAAAAGCTATCCAAAATACAACCTAGAACTGTATCACAGGCATCAAGGATAAGCGGTGTTTCACCCAATGACATTTCAGTTATGTTGGTGTATATGGGACGCTAAAAATTATTGTTCCACGTGAAACAAAACGAACACATTCTTGTGAAAGCCGAGTACACCGATATGATGGTTAAGGATTTTTTAGTAAGTGGCGAAACTTTTCATTTGGTCAATAATGAAGCGTACGCTTGTTTAGAAACCAAGCCTCAGCCATCGCCTTCAGAGATCGGGAAGTACTACCAAAGTGATGAATATATTTCTCATACTGACTCACAAAAAGGGATAGTAAATTTTCTTTACCAACAGGTAAAAGTTTTCAGCTTGAGTAAAAAGGTGCGGCTCATTGGGAAATTGAACCAAGGCAAGGGCACCTTGTTGGATGTAGGTGCAGGCACGGGAGATTTTCTAATTCAAGCTCAAAAAAATGGATGGAAAGTTCATGGAGTCGAAGTGGATGAGGAAGCTCGAAATCGTGCGACCGAGAAAGGATTGAACTTGACGACAAATCTTGATGCTATAAAGGAAAAGCAATTTGACGTCATTACCCTTTGGCATGTTTTGGAACACATGCACGATTTAAAGGAGCAAATACAAAGATTGCAGAAGCTTTTGAAGAAAGACGGAAGCTTAGTCATTGCCGTTCCGAACCATCGTTCTTTCGATGCACGTTATTATGGCCGATATTGGGCGGCATATGATGTGCCTCGCCACCTTTGGCATTTTTCAAGAAGAAGCATTGAACACTTATTCTCATCGGGATTCATACTGGAAGAAACGTTGCCCATGGTTTTCGACGCCTACTATGTGAGTTTGCTTTCCGAGAAACATAAAACAGGAAACGATTTTTCAATAAAAGCTTTTTGGATAGGGTTAAAGTCAAATTGGCTTGCCCGTCGTACCAAGGAGTATTCTTCGTTGATATATTGCCTCAGAAAGACGGAATAGGCCAAATAAAGACTCTGGCGCCATCTTTTTACCGAGCGTGGCACATTGAGTCGCTGAACGAGAAAAACGCTCTTATCGGCCCTTATTTGCCGTTAATTTCGATAAGAAGTAATTATTGTTTGATTTAATTGTGATAGAAACGATTTATGCCAATTCCTTTCGATGAATAAGTCGGGTTAATAAAATGGAAAGATCTGTAAAAATGATTTTTGCATTTCCATTGCGTTCGATATGATAAGTGGCATCTTCAAGAGCCTCGACAATTTCATAAACATTGTTGGGGTGGACGAAAGGAGCGAACTTTTCCAATGAAAATTTTGGATCTTGGGGTTCCATATAAATCAAATCGTTGACTTTATAATTTTTCAATAAGGCTTGTCGGAATACTTCGGTACAATAGCCAAGAAAATTCTTCTGGGTCTCCCTCCCTTGTTTTGCCATATCGTCGCTCCAAAGCAACAGGTCTTGAATGGCTTTCTTATTTCCTTTTGCTTTAAAGGCAGAACGTACCCAAACCAGAAACCATTGTTCAAAAACGCTTTCTTCACCGCTATGTGAAATGATTTGTAAGGCCTTGTTGAAATCACCATTCGATTTTCGACTAATGGTAATGGATTCGTTATCATTCAAGCCCTTTCGCTCCATTAGGGCCTTTGCGATAGCCGCTTCCGAAAGCATAGGGAGGTGTAATTTTTGGCAACGCGAATAAATGGTATTAATAATCTGTTCCTCATGTTCTGTGAGCAACAGGAGAACGGTTTTATCGGGGGGTTCCTCAACCAATTTGAGGATTTTATTTGCGCACTCAGTGTTCATTTTATCGGCCATCCAAACGATCATGACCTTATAACCACCTTCATACGACTTTAAGGAAAGCTTTTTGGACATATCTTCAGCTTCTCTTACCGAGATGTTTCCTTGCTTGTTTTCAATCCCCAAATAATGAAACCACTGCAATAAAGAGGCGTAGGGATTTTTAGTAATAAAATTGCGCCATTCTTCCGCAAAGGAATCCGAAATGGCATTCGATTTAATAGTGTCGTTTGTATTGACGGGATACACGAAGTGCAAGTCGGGATGCGTCAATAAATCCACCTTCTTCGCCGTTCTCAGATAGGCTTCAGAACCCTTAGGATGTTGGGAGGAAAGCAATTCCCGAGCGTAGGCCAAAGCACAAGGCAACAAACCACTTCCATGTTTGCCCACGAACAGTTGGGCGTGTGCAATACGCCCCTTTTCCACCGTGGAAAGTAGGTGGCTCTTTATATGCTCCAACCCAATAACATTGGAAAAGTCCATAGGCAAATCTACACTTTTTTATGCACCCCTACATCCTATAAAACCCTATATTTGTTATTCAAAATTCAGAATATGAAAACCATAGATAGCTTTAATTTCAAGAACAAAAAAGCCTTGATTCGAGTAGATTTTAATGTCCCATTAAACGACGCTTTGGAGGTAACGGATGCTACTCGAATAGAAGCAGCCAAACCTACTATCCAGAAAATATTGGAAGATGGTGGCAGCTGTGTTTTAATGTCTCACTTGGGGAGACCCAAGGATAGGGAAAATGAATTTTCCCTTCAACATATCGTTTCCAGGGCTTCAGAAGTTTTGGGAGTAAATGTCAAGTTTGTGGATGATTGTATTGGAGACAATGTGGCCAAGGCAGTGGGTAATTTGAAATCAGGAGA
Organism: uncultured Alteromonas sp.; assembly: GCA_964582415.1. Classification (GTDB taxonomy): domain Bacteria; phylum Bacteroidota; class Bacteroidia; order Flavobacteriales; family Flavobacteriaceae; genus CAZOSF01. The sequence continues at coordinate 24,911 of CAZOSF010000001.1, read as the reverse complement.
GATTTTATTGTTGGAAAATTTACGCTATCATCCAGAGGAAACAAAAGGCGATATCGACTTTGCAAAAGCACTTTCCCAATGGGGCGATATCTATGTAAATGATGCGTTTGGAACCGCACATAGGGCGCACGCATCCACTACAATCGTTGCACAATTTTTCCCCGACAACAAATGCTTTGGTTATTTGATGGCTGCTGAAATAGAAAATGTAAATAAGGTGCTTACCGACAGCAAGAGCCCTGTTACGGCAATTATCGGAGGGGCAAAGGTTTCGTCTAAGATTACCGTTATTGAAAACATTTTAGATAAAATTAACCACCTCATCATTGGTGGAGGCATGGCCTTTACTTTTATCAAGGCACAAGGCGGTAAGATTGGGAACTCGCTGGTTGAGGACGACAAAATGGAGCTAGCTTTGGAGATATTGAAAAAAGCAGATGAAAAAGACGTGGTTGTCCATTTACCTGTAGATAGCATTATCGCAGACGCCTTTTCGAACGATGCTACAATAAAAACCTCCGATATTAAAAACATTCCAGACGGATGGATGGGATTGGATGCCGGGCCTGTTACCCGCGCCGATTTTGCCGACATCATAAAGAACTCCAACACTATTTTGTTTAATGGCCCTGTGGGAGTTTTCGAATTGCCCAAATTCGCCGAGGGTACAATAGCTATTTGTGAAGCGATAGCGCAGGCAACAAAAGCGGGTGCTTTTTCCCTTGTGGGCGGAGGTGATAGCGTTGCCGCTGTGAAACAGTTTAACTACGGAGACAAAGTAAGCTACGTGTCTACCGGAGGGGGCGCCATGTTGGAAATGTTGGAAGGGCAGACACTCCCTGGAATAGCCGCAATCTTGGAGTAATAGGTAAAGTATTGCTAAATGGCTGTAAATCCGTATTTTTAACGGCGAATTTACCTACTGATGTATTATAAAAATTTGAATTTCAAGGTTTTAATAGCTTCATTTTGGCTTCTGAGCACTCCTTTGTTTGCTCAAGAAGTGACTGCCGTAGACACTCCTCAGGACACACTGAAGTCCGAATTACCCACAAAATCGATGAGGATGGTGGATACTTTAGCTATTACCGAAATGGACAATGATCTTCCCAAAACCACCATCACTTTAAGGGAAAAAGATACCACTATTTACAATCTTCAGGACGTGGCCAAAGCACGTAGGATCGATTCCCTTTGGCTGGATCATTTATACAATAATGACCTTTTTGAGGAAATTTATGGAGCAATTACTGCTTGGGGTGAACAAGATTCCCTGCAGCAAGACAGCATCGACTATCCAGAACTATCCACAGAGTTACTTAAGGAGCGGCTGGCCGAACTGGATGCCCGCACACCTTTTCGAGTTGAGTATAACCCTTCCTTGGAAAGCGTTATAAAAAGCTATCTTAAGAATAGGAGAAAAACCCTTACCCGATTGATGGCGTTGAGCCAATATTACTTCCCGATGTTCGAAGAAGAACTAGACAGGCACGGACTTCCGCTTGAACTAAAGTACCTTGCGATTGTCGAGTCGGCATTAAATCCAAGAGCTACCTCAAGGGTTGGCGCTAAGGGACTATGGCAATTCATGTTTCAGACAGGGAAGATTTTCGGATTGGAAGTTAGCAGTTATGTCGATGAGCGATCCGACCCTATTCTGGCTACTGAGGCCGCTGCAAAATATTTAAGTCGATTGTACAACAGCTTGGAAGATTGGGATCTCGCACTTGCCGCCTATAATAGTGGTCCTGGGAATGTTTCCAAGGCCATTCGAAGATCGGGCGGGCGAACAAATTATTGGAATATTCGGAACTATTTGCCCAGGGAAACGGCTGGGTATGTGCCGGCATTTTTAGCAACCATGTACATTTTTGAGTATGCCGAGGAACATGGATTCCAACCAAAAGGACCACAGTTTCCATACATTGCCACCGACACCATAAAAGTTAAAAAAATGATTTCCTTGGAGCAGGTTGCCAAGGTGACGAATACCGATCTGGCCGAACTGGAATTCTTGAATCCCTCTTATAAATTGGGGATCATTCCTGTCGTAAAGGATGAAGAGTATGTACTTCGACTTCCAGTAGATGCCGTTGGCAAATTTGTTACCAATGAACCAGCAATTTATGCATTGGCAGACTCCGAATTTAAAACAAAAGAGGCCACGTTACCGGAATATACTGAACAGAGCGACAAGATTCATTATCGCGTGAAAAGCGGTGACTTTTTAGGTAAAATTGCCACAAGATATGGGGTCTCCGTGAATCAAATTCGACAGTGGAACGGACTCAGAAACGATCGTATACGAATCGGGCAACGATTGACGATCTATCCCAGAAAATCGGTTGCTTCGAAAGGTTCCACAACCAAGAAAGAAGCGCCTGTAACTGAGAATGCGAAAACCTACACCGTACAACAGGGCGATACCCTGTGGAGTATTTCAAAAAAATTTCCCTCGGTTTCTATAGAGGATTTGAAAAAGTGGAACGATATTAGTGGTGATGATTTAAAACCAGGAATGACGCTAAAGGTTTCCAGAGGCTAAAATTCCTTTAATTTAGAACCATGAGAGTACTTATATATCCCTTTATTTTTTTCAGCATACTTCTTTTTTCCTGCGAATCCACTACCGGTAAAAGGGATACCACCTATTTGCCCGAATCGGTGGGCGCGATCAACGGTTTACAGGTCGTTATCACCAATGAGTTATGGAATGGCGAAGTGGGAGAGAAAATCCGTGAATATTTTGCCGCACCTACCGATGGCTTACCGCAGATAGAACCGATTTTCAGCATTAATCAGATCCAACCAGAAAACTTTACGGACTTTGCTCGTAGCTACAGAACCTTTATGTATGTTTCCGTGGCCGACACCAATGCGGTATCCCTAAAGGAGAATTCCTATGCAAAACCGCAAATCGGTGCTTATATAAAAGCCACTTCAGAGGAAGGTTTAATCTCCCTTATCGACTCAAATTATCAGAATATTATACACAACTTTAAATTATCTGAAATTAAGGAGCGACAAAAACGCACTCGGATTTCGCTATTAAAGATAGATTCTTTAAAGGAACGTTTTGGGGTAACCCTGCAGATTCCATCTGCCTATCGCGTGGCTTCTGGTTGTGACGATTTTTACTGGATTCGAAAAGACTTGAAGTCGAACGGAAGCACCAACATTTTGATTTACGAAGTGCCGCTGAATATTATTCGCGAAGATTCTTCATTGATTGGGGATATCATCAGGATGCGCGACACGATTGGTTCCAGCTATTTACCGGTTGAAGACGACGCGCTTTTTATTACCGAAGAAGCCTTTTCCCCCTTCTTGTTTACCACTCAAATAGACGGTAAATTTGCCTATGAAACTAAGGGAACTTGGGAGGTAAAAGACGCTTATATGGCGGGCCCTTTTCTTAATTATGCCATTCGGGATGAAGCCAATGACCGTTATCTAATCATGGAGGGATTCACCTATGCGCCCTCGATGGAAAAACGCGATCTCCAGTTTGAACTGGAATCCATCATACGATCGGCAAAGATTCAATAAAACATAAAAAAACCCGAAGTTCACCTTCGGGTTTTTTGTATCTATAACCAAGGGTTATTTCTTGTCTTCTAACTTATCGTTGTTGTTATCTTCTTTGGAAGCATCTTTAAATTCTTTGATTCCGCTTCCCAATCCACGCATCAGCTCTGGAATTTTCTTACCGCCAAACAACAACAATACAACGACTACGATCAATACAATTTGCCAAGGGCCAATCGCTAGGGGTAATACCAATGCTTCCATTTTTTAAAAATTTATAGAGCAAAGGTAACAAGAAATATGAACATACAACGTTTTCCAGCTAAGTTTCATAGAATCAACGTACATTTGTGCAACCTTTAGCTTTTTATGGAAAAGAAAGAGAAAAGAGGGAAAAAAATTAAGCGAAAATTACTTCATAAGTACCGGTTGGTGGTGCTCAATGAAGAAACTTTCGAAGAGCGTTTCTCGTTCAAACTGAACCGACTGAACGTATTTGTGTTCAGCATGATTTTTGCCCTAGTACTTATTACTGCTACCACAATTTTAATCGCTTTTACCCCGCTAAGAGAATATATCCCTGGGTATTCTTCTACGGCATTGAAGAAAAAAGCTACCGAGTTGGCATACAAGACCGATTCCCTTCAGCAAAAATTGGTTGCCAACGAACAATATCTTGCTTCCATACGAAAAGTGCTTACCGGAGATGTTAGCGCAGAACAGCTCAATAAGGATTCTATTTTCGAGGCGGTACAGCAGGAAATAAATGAAGCCTTACTTTTACCCTCGAGAGAAGATTCGTTACTTCGGGAACGGGTACAACAAGAGGATAAATACAATCCCCTATTACAGGATCCCGCCATTAACTTTGTTCTTTTTCCACCTGCTTCGGGAACAATTACGGAAGATTATAATCCTGAAGACCGCCACTATGCGGTGGATATTGTAACGCCCAAAAATAGTCCCGTAAAGGCCGTTGCAGACGGAGTGGTTATTTTCGCCGAGTGGACCGTTGAAACCGGCTATGTGATTATTATCAAGCATCCCTATGACCTGATTTCGGTTTATAAACATAATGCCTCCTTAACGAAACAGCAAGGAGATTTGGTAAAGGCCGGAGAGGTAATTGCCACTTCTGGTAACACGGGAGAATTTACTACTGGTCCGCACTTACACTTCGAGTTGTGGAGTGAAGGATATCCAATCAATCCAAGAAACTTTATCGATTTCAACTAGCTATGTCCCTAAAAGCATTTGGCGCAAAATTGTTCGCAAAAATGGTGGTTCGGGGCATACGGGTTTGGTCCTCCCATCCCATTGAAACCCAAGAAGCGGTTTTTGAAGAATTGATTGATGCTGCCAAAGGGACGCAATTTGGAAAAGACCATAAATTCGCAGAAATACAGTCACACGCCGACTTTGTGGAACGTGTGCCTATTCGTGACTATGAAGATTTACGGCCGTATATTGACAAGGTTGTTGCGGGAAATGAAGATATTCTTTGGCCCGGGAAACCACTTTACTTTGCCAAGACTTCGGGCACCACTTCCGGTTCCAAATATATTCCCCTAACTAAGGCTTCCATGCCTACCCACATTCGGGCAGCCCGGAACGCAATTCTGTGTTATATTAATGAAACCGGGAACACGGACATCGTGGATGGGAAGATGATTTTTCTTCAAGGGAGTCCGGAATTAAGTGAAAAGAACGGAATTAAATTGGGCCGACTTTCGGGGATTGTAGCTCATTATGTGCCCTCCTATTTACAGAAAAATCGTATGCCCTCCTGGGAAACGAACTGTATTGACGACTGGGAGGAAAAGGTGGATGCTATCGTAGAGGAAACCCTCAAGGAAAACATGTCTATCATCAGTGGCATCCCTTCGTGGGTCCAGATGTATTTCGAAAGATTGGTGAAGCGATCTGGCAAACCGGTAGGGGAATTGTTTCCTAATTTCGACCTTTTCATTTATGGAGGCGTGAACTATGAACCCTATCGAAATAAATTCGAAAAACTTATTGGCAGGCCGGTTGACAGTATCGAATTGTACCCAGCATCCGAAGGATTTTTTGCCTTTCAAAACGAACAAAAAGATCCCGGCTTATTGTTACAATTGGATTCCGGAATGTTTTATGAATTCGTTCGAGCCGATGAATTCTTTACGGAGCATCCCAAACGGCTTACGATAGGTCAGGTGGAGCTTGGGGTTAATTATGTGATGCTGGTTTCTTCCAACGCCGGACTATGGGCCTATAATCTGGGAGACACCGTCAAATTCACTTCGTTAAAACCGTATAAAATTGTTGTTACGGGTAGGATAAAACATTTTATATCGGCCTTTGGAGAACATGTTATCGGGAAGGAAGTGGAGGAAGCCATGCGTTCAGCCATGGAATCTTTTGGTTTTTCGATTACGGAATTCACCGTAGCGCCACAAACAAATCCGGAAGCGGATGAATTGCCCTATCACGAATGGCTGGTAGAGTTTGAGGAGAAGCCATCGAACTTGGAGAAAATAGCAAGTCATTTAGACCAAAAACTTCAAGAACAGAACACCTATTACTATGATTTGATTGCTGGAAAAGTTTTGCAACCATTGAAAATACGTCCATTAAGGCAGGACTCCTTCACAGCCTATATGAAGCAAAAGGGTAAATTAGGCGGTCAGAATAAAGTACCACGGCTTTCCAATGATCGGGAAATCGCCGACGCATTGATTCGGCTTCAAGCTTAAAATAGTAGTATCTTTGCAGCATTATGAAAACGGTTAGCACCCATACAAGAACAAGGGCTCAAGAAAGTTCTGGGGCCATAGAGCGGCTATATATTACCATGCGCCATTTGTTCAATCGAGGGTTTTACAAGCCCATGGGAATAAGTGGCGAATCCCTGAGGGACGCACTTCTTACTCTTAGACCTGAAATCTATGGTTCTATCGCCGAAGAAAAGATTGAACTTCAGGGATTGTTGTATGTTATGGACCGGTTGCCGTACGGCATAGAAGAGGTTACCTATATCAATCTTACGGGTGACGAAGGCTACAAGAACTCTCATTTCAAGCCCATTATTCCTGCCAAACGCCGTAGAAACTGCTATCGCATTGACGAGGAACAGATGAATATAGAAATCACCCGTGGGCGAAGTGATATTTATGATATTCTTACCCATCTCACTTTCTTGTACATCGAATCACATAAAATCATGACGCAGATATTGATCAATGAGGAGGGAGATGTGATTCGTGATTGGGAGAAGCTCGAGGAGACGGTACTTAGCAAGAAAAAACTCACCCAAAACGAAAAAGAAATTGCACTAACTCATACCGCTAATTTCTTGGGAAGAACTTTTGAAGAGGTGAGTGAAATCTATCCTGAATTTGCCTGCGAGGAAGACGAGCATCGTTTTTTGCGAATTATCTATTATCTGGGGAAAGGTGCTTTAAAAGAGGTCTTGGAAAACAAAAAGAGACTCATTACTTTCAGTACGGTACTAAGGGAACGCATTGGACATCACATTTACGGTGAAAAATGGGCCCATCGTATCAAACAGGAATTGCATAAACGAAATTGGTTCCAACGCCCACTTCATATTATCAGCGCCAATATGCATAGTGTGATGAACACCCTCTTTGCTGAACGCGCATTAACTGTCGAAAGCAAAGGGAAGTCACGATTAGAATTGTATGAAACCTTGAGCCAGTCTGGAAGCGGAAAATTAAGGGAGAAAGTTACTAAATACGCAACGGAGCACGGAATGGTGTATCTAGCAGATGAAAGCGGTACAAGCATCGACGTGCAATTGTTTGACATGGAAAAGGTAGGTAACGAATTGGCAAGTGCCTCAACAGAACCTGCCCCCATCATTCTAGTAATGGATTATGCATTCGGAGAGCAGGCGTATGAGACCATGGATGAATTGCTGAAGCCTTTCCTTACCAACGGAAAAAAACAGTTTATGAATGTTGCCTCCATATCCATTATGGGGAAAGCTGGAATTTTGGAAGGCGGGAAGGGAGACATCATGATTCCAACCTCCCATGTCTTTGAAGGAACGGCCGATAATTATCCTTTTAAAAACAAATTGAAAAAAAGTCATTTTACGGAAGACCTGCACGTTTGTTCGGGAGCAATGATCACCGTATTGGGAACTTCACTTCAAAACAAGGATATTCTGAAATTTTTCCATGATTCCACATGGGATGTTATCGGTCTGGAAATGGAAGGCGCCCACTATCAGAAAGCCATTCAGGCAGCTTCTAAAATAAGGGGAAGCAT
>CAZOSF010000001.1:0-17008 GCA_964582415.1 uncultured Alteromonas sp. | reverse complement strand
AAATGCTGGATGACTGGCCCGAATCAGTTAAAAGAAGCATTTTCACATGCCCGTTTTCTTCATGTTTCAACCGATGAGGTATATGGAACCCTTGGGGAAACAGGTTTGTTTACCGAGGAAACGCCCTATGCACCCAACAGTCCGTACAGTGCTTCAAAAGCCTCTTCTGATATGTTGGTGAGAAGTTATTTCCATACCTATGGATTGCCGGTAGTAACCACGAACTGCTCCAACAACTACGGACCGTATCAGCATCGGGAAAAATTGATTCCGACCATCATTCGAAAGGCACTGAGCGGAGAACCCATTCCAATTTACGGAGATGGCCAGAACATTCGTGATTGGCTTTATGTGAAAGACCATTGTAGCGGAATTAAAAGAGTATTGGATCAGGGGAAATTGGGGGAAACGTATAATATCGGTGGACGCAATGAGCGCAAGAACTTGTATATAGCACACACCATTTGCGATATCTTGGATCAAGAGCGGCCAAAAGGTTCCTCTTATCGCGAGCAAATAGCTTTTGTTACCGACCGGCCTGGGCACGATTTCCGCTATGCCATTGATGCTTCAAAATTGGAAGGTGAATTGGGTTGGAGAGCAGAGGAAACCTTTGAAACAGGTATCAAAAAGACCGTGAAATGGTATTTGGATAACGAAGGCAGATTGACAGAATAGAAACAAAAACAACCATGAAAGGAATCATTTTAGCAGGCGGATCGGGAACACGACTACACCCGTTAACACTAGCTGTAAGCAAACAGTTGATGCCGGTATATGACAAGCCCATGATTTATTATCCGCTTTCCACATTGATGTATTCAGGGATTCGGGAAATTTTAATCATTTCAACGCCTCAGGACCTGCCACTTTTCGAAAAATTATTGGGCAACGGGAGTCAGCTGGGGTGCCGTTTTGAATATGCGGTTCAGGAAGCACCCAATGGACTTGCGGAAGCGTTTATTATTGGAAAAGATTTCATTGGAAGCGATAAGGTGGCACTCATACTTGGAGACAACATCTTCTATGGTTCTGGATTGAAAGAATTATTGCAATCGAACAATGACCCAGAAGGAGGCATTATTTACGCCTATCACGTTCATGATCCTGAACGCTATGGGGTGGTGGAATTTGATAAGAAAGGCAAAGCCTTGAGCATTGAGGAAAAACCTAAAAACCCCAAATCAAATTATGCAGTCCCTGGTATTTATTTTTACGACAATGACGTCGTGGACATTGCCCATAATATTCAACCCAGTGCTAGAGGAGAATTGGAAATCACCGATGTGAACAATGTTTATTTGAAGCGCGGAAAATTAAGTGTGAGTAAACTTGACAAGGGTACTGCTTGGTTGGACACTGGCACCTTTGCTTCTTTGATGCAGGCGGCACAATTTGTAGAGGTGATTGAAGAGCGACAAGGACTCAAGATTGGTGCTATAGAGGAAGCAGCTTATGAGATGGGGTACATTACAAAACAACAACTAAAAACCTTGGCCGAGCCTTTATTAAAAAGTGGCTACGGGACGCATTTGATACAACTGGATTAACTATGGAATTGATTCAAACTCCCTTAAAGGACTGTTTCTACTTAAAACCGGCCCAGTTTAAGGATGAGAGAGGAATTTTCTCGGAGACCTATAACCGAAAGACATTTCAGAAGGTCACAGGACTGAATATTGAGTTTGTTCAGGATAACCAATCACAATCGTCCCGAGGAGTGGTTCGGGGAATGCATTTTCAGGTTGGAGAAATGGCCCAAGCGAAATTGGTTCGGGTTGCCCAAGGAAGAGTCGTGGATATTGTGGTCGATTTACGAAAGGATTCTCCCAGTTTTGGAAAACATTTTGCGATAGAACTTACCGGAGAAAATGGACTACAGCTTTTTGTGCCAAGAGGGTTTGCTCATGGGTTCGTCACCTTATCTGAAAAGTCCATCTTTTGTTATAAATGCGATAACTATTACGATAAAACATCGGAAGGAGGCATAATCTACAATGACGCAACCTTGAATTTGGACTGGCATCTTCCAGAGGATGATTTGATCGTTTCAGAAAAAGACAGACAACTTCCCACTTTTGAAGAAGCCATGCGATGAATAGAATTTTAGTCATAGGAGCCAACGGACAATTGGGGCATTGTATCAAAGATGCGGCTTCCAAGGTGGCAGACACAGAGTTTCTATATGAGGATAGGGATACCCTTGACATCACCGACAAAACTGCTGTTTTAGCCTATTTCGATAAACACCAACCCAATCACTGCATAAATGCAGCGGCGTATACAAATGTTGAAAAAGCAGAATCGGACCAAGAATTGGCGTTTGCAATCAATGCGGAAGGTGCTAGAAACTTGGCTGAAGCTTGCAATAAATACGAAGCCGTTTTATGGCATATTTCTACAGATTATGTCTTCGATGGGAGCAAGAAAACCCCCTATGTGGAAGCAGATCCCGTGAATCCTATAAATGTTTATGGGGCGTCGAAGCTGGCTGGAGAACTGGCGGTTCAGGAATCGATGATAAAGTATTTTGTCATCCGAACCTCTTGGCTGTATTCACAATATGGACACAACTTTTATAAGTCTATTCTGAAATTTGCTCAAGAAAGGGATTCCTTGACCATCACAACAGAGCAAACTGGCACCCCTACGAATGCGAACGATTTAGCTTCGGCTGTCTTGGAAATGATTGCTAGTGGCACCACAAATTATGGGGTGTATCACTTTAGCAATCAAGGAGCTGCTACTTGGTACGATTTCGCGTGTGCTATTGTCAAGGCCCATGGCCTACAGGAGCGTGTCCATGTTGGTAAAACAGATTATTATCCTACATTTGCAAAGCGCCCGGAATACAGTGTAATGGACCTTAAAAAGATTTCTGGGGAGCTAGCAAACCCCATACCCAACTGGGAAAATAGCTTAAATAATTTAGTAAAAGAATTGGTTTCTTAATATGGCAAAAGAACAGCAACAGGAAGTCGACTTGATGTTCCTTTTAGGAAGGATCAAAGATTTTTATCACAGCCTTTTGGCGGCATTTTACCGCATGGCTCAATTTGTATTCAAGTATTGGATTATCCTCGTCGTCCTTATCGTAGGAGGATATTTTTTAGGGATGTTATGGCAGAATATTACCGGTAAAAAGAAAGATGCCGTCATTCTGGTTCAGAACAATTTTGGCAGCACAAATTATGTTTACAATGCGATCGAATTGTTGAACATTAAAAGCGGGCAATACGATATGAGCTTCCTCAAACAAAACGGATTCGATGGAACGGAACCGGAAATAGTTGAGGTGGTAATTGAACCTATCGTAAGTTTAAAGGACCTGTTGGATCAAAGCGAACCGAACGATAGAAATATCGATTTCTATATGACAGAAATCAGCGTGGAAGACGATGTGATGGAGTCTCAGGTATTTTATCCACAATACCGTTATCATAAAATTACACTGACCACCAAAAAGAATGATGATAGAATCATACAACAGCTTGTGAATTATCTGAATAGCACCGAGCAATTCAATAAGATAAAGGAAACCATGATCGCTGAAACCCAGCTTCGTATCGAACGAAATAACTTCAGCATCAAGAAAATCGATGAGCTCTTGGAAGAGTACACCAACCAGCGGCAGAATGATGCCAATTCTGGCGCTTCGGTTTACTTCAATACTCAAGAAAACAATAACATCCATATGCTGTTTGAAAAGAAAACAGAAATTATGGATGAAAACGAGGAGCTTAAAACAGAACTTACCAAATACGATTCGGTGGTTACAGTAATGAACAACCCACGTTTCTATGGAATGGCAAAGCTAACCGATAAGAAAACGATAATGGTGCCCTTCCTGTTGGTATTCTTATTTATCGCCTTCTTTGTGGTTAGGGACGGATATAGAAAAGGACAGCGTTACGCAACTGAAGACTAACCGTTTGCCGACTCGGAAGGAATGAACCTTCCGAAACAAAAGAATGCGAATGTGGAATTTGCTCAAATCACGATTTCAGCATCTTAGAAAAGATTCGCTAACAGGCAAAAGCTTCTTGGTTCTATTTTTACGAGGACTGGGAATGCTTTTGTTTTTTAGCCTCACCCTGTTTTTAACGAACTTCTTTGAAGCCGAATTCGTTGGACAATACGATTTCAGTAGGTCCTTCCTAATCTTCTTAGGAGCGTTTACCATCTTCGGGACCAACCAGTCCATTTTGTTTTTTTCCGGATACCTGGAATCGAAAAAAGACATACCCCACCTTCGCGTAGTCTATGTGAAAATGGTGGCATTGATACTGATACTTTCCATTTCCCTGATGGCATTGAATGTATTTCTTGGAGAATCGATTTGCAAAGCCTTAGGAGTACTCGACTTATTGCCGCTCATAGAAAAAACAGTTCCGTTTTTGGCCGCCTATAGTATTACCCTTTTAAATTTCGAAACTTTCAGAGCAATACACAGAATTACCCTTTCCGAGGTGTTTCGGAATATTGTGCGTTATGCCTTTTTCTTTGTGGGTATTTTAATGCTGTACTTTGCCGACACTCACGATCAGGTCGTAACAATATTCCTTTGGAATTTTGTAGCCATTGCAGGAATCTCAACTCTTTGGATCGGATACTTTTTATACAGATTGGGGCCGAGCACTATTGCAGAGGATCCCTATTTGTCATTCAAAGGGATTGTGAAGCGATCGGCGCCGATGGCACTGAGCAGTACGGCTTTTCTGTTAATGCAGAGTTTCGATGTGATGATGCTCGCACATTTTACCGATTATGAATCGGTAGCTTATTATAGTATTGCCATTAAATTGACCATGCTTATCAATGTGGTACTTGCTTCGGTGAATGCGGTAATTGGCCCAGAAATAGCCGCCTTGTTCACCTCCAAACATTTCGACCAATTGCGAGAGAAGATACGCAAGTCTACGCAACTTATCTTCTTTTTGACCGCCCCAATGATTCTTATATTTACCTTATTCGCCGCCTTTATTTTATCGTTATTTGGCGAGGAATATATGGTGGCCAAGTACATTCTGTGGGTCCTTTTGGCCGGCCAAATAATGAATTCGTTGTGTGGCCCAGTGGGAACGTATCTCAATATGACGGGTAAGGAAAAGGCGTTTCAGAATATTTTATTGACCGCCTTGGTCATCAATATCGGTTTGAATCTGTTATTGATTCCTTCCATGGGGATGATGGGTGCTGCAATTGCGACAAGCATTAGCATGATTTTTTGGAACGCCCTTGGAATTTATTATATCTACAAAAAGGACCGGATTCGAGTGTTCTTTCGCTGGCCAAAGTTACATCTGAAACCATAGGAGGATGGAATCGGAAAAGAACATACGGTTTTTTGTTATTGGTGCTGCGAAGGCAGGTACTACAACCTTGTATGCCTTTTTAAAACAGCATCCGGAGGTGTTTTTGCCGAATGTCAAGGAACCGCATTACTACGCTAATGTACAATCGGAGCGCAAGTCGGATTACGATAAAGTAGATCGAAACAAAACCTATCATACCCGGATCATTCAGTCCGAAGGAGATTATAAAGCACTTTATTCGGGCTCGGAAGCCTTTAAAGCCGTTGGCGATTGCAGTCCTTCCTATTTGTGGGATGAGGAAGCTGCCGAAAAAATTCATCGTGACTTTCCCAAAGCGAGGATAGTGGTTATTTTACGCAACCCCATAGAGAGAGCCTATTCACATTACCTCATGGACATCCGCGAGGGACTTCAATCGGAGCGGAACTTTTTTACTGCCTTGAAAAACGACGCTGCTGAATTTCCGAAGGTTTGGGGTGGAAAAAGCCACCTTTATACCGAGTTGGGGATGTATCATGAGCAGTTAAAACGTTATAGTTGCTTCGGTCAAAATCAAATAAAGGTATTTGTTTACGAGGAGTTCTTCTCAAACTTGGAGGTATCCTATAATGAACTTTGCGATTTTTTGGAAATCTCTCCTCCAACAATGATACGAGGCAATGATCAAGGAAAAAGCAATGTGTTTGCGTCTCCCAAGAACAAATTGGCTGCCAAACTGATTCAGTGGAACCAAAAAACGCAATTCTTCGGACGTCTTTTCCCCGAAAACCTACGGAGACGATTGAAACAGACGCTGATGTCCAAATCTGCGGAAAAACCTCCAATGGAAGAAGCGGCCCGGGAGTATCTGACCCAATTTTACAAGGAAGAGGTGCATCTTTTGGAAAAGGAATTTAATTTGAACCTTTCGGTTTGGAAGGAGAGTTTTTTGGAATGAAGGAAAGGCGGGTAAATATTCTTTTGGTGAATTACAATTCGGAAGCGGAATTGGCAACCTGTCTGCCTACACTTCAAGCAAACACCTATCCCAATACCCAGATTTTTATTGTGGATAATGATTCCACACCTTTTTCCAAAGCGAAATTGAAAGAAGTTCTCAAATCCTATCAAACGCATTTTGTAAAAAAGCAGGATTTGATGGAGGCTTCATCAAAGGAGTTGTTAGACAAGTCCGAAATTGTTTTGGTTGAAAATGACACCAATTCGGGGTACGCTCCCGCCAATAATATTGTGTTGCGTTATTTGCTTAAAAACAGGAAGGACGAATTTGTGGGTATTATGAACCCCGATCTTCAGTTGACCCCTGGTGTTATTTCCGACCTTGTCGCTTTAGCGGCCAACGAGAAAACCCTCGCCGGAAATGTGTTCTATGATTTGAATGAAAAAGACAAACTGATTCAATTGGGGGGGGTGTTGGTAAAAACATGGGTACATGGTGTTCGAACCATTAAAGAAATTAATCAGTTGGCACAGCTGGACTCCCTCCATGGTTCTGCTATTTTCACCCACCTGAATACATTTCGGGAGGTGGGGCTTCTCCCCGAAGATTATTTTCTTTATTGGGAGGAAACAGATTTTTGCTTCAAAGCACGGTCTATGGGCTATCAATTGGCTGTTAATCGAATCTCCAAAATCTATGACCAAGGAGGAACGGAGCAAACCCATCGTTTCATACCAGAATACCTTTACATTCTCAACGGATTGAAATTCTATTCCAAGTACAAGCGGATGACCTTCCCCTTTGTATATTTGTCGGTGGTTGGTAAATGGTTGTTATCGCTATTGAAAGGCGAAAGGATGCGTTCCAGAGCCATTTATCTAGGAATGACCGACTATTTAAAATATGGAAGCGGTAGTCACCCCGAAGTGCGCAATCGAATACAAAATGAACTTGTTAAACTAGCCAAGAAATAGTGTCCAAAGACTTAGTCTATAAAATCAGTGCCTTACTGCTCTTCTGTGTGCCCTATTTCTATGAATCGGTAGAATTGAACATTGGGCTTGGGGTACTTTTGACGGGTATTTTATTAATGGATACCCAATTCAAGTATAGCAGGGGAATTGTAAATGTCCTTCTGTTTTTAGTGCTTATGTTGGGTGTGGGCTTTATTGGAACCTTTCTACAATCCTACAAGGCGTACGATATTGTAAAAGACATAAGTTTCTTTATTCGCCCCATCATGTTCATCGGCTTGGGGTACTATCTTTTTGGAAAAATTCAGGACAAACACTTTTTCTTTAAGTTCATAATCTATTTGGCCCTTTGCTTTTCCCTTTATCATCTCATAAAATTGGCGATTTATCTTCCGGTGATTCGATTTAATTTCACAAGGATTCGGACCATTTTTGGAAAGTCGAATTATATCGAAATGATTGCCTTGGTGTTGCTGTTGGCAAATTCCCAATTAAAACGTATCGATGTACGGGTGAAATATCAAAAATTGATATTGATTCTATTAGCGGTTTCCTTTGTGTTTTATTTTTCTAGAACCATGGTTTTGGGCTTTCTAATTCTGTTTTTGGGAACCCTGGGCTATCTCAAATTGACTAGAAAGGGATTTGTTATTCTATCTTCTTTCGCCATTGGGGTGGTGCTGTTTTTTGCATACTTATATACGCTCGATCTTGACCGGGAAGCCGATGGTTTCGAAGGTTTTCTGTACAAAATAAAGATTGCTCCTTCCGAGATTTTCACCACCAAAATCGATGTCAATAACCACGCAGATTTATGGGATCATTGGCGGGGGTATGAAGCTGGGAAAGCACTTTCGCAATTGGACAAAACCCCTGGAGGATTGGGATATTTGATTGGCCGCGGACTTGGGGCGCAAGTAGATCTTGGGTTTAAAGCCCCGCTACAGGAGGGAGGGATTCGTTTCATTCCCGTGACACATAACGGCTTTGCCTATGTAATTTTCAAAACGGGCGTGGTAGGGCTCTTGATTTACTTGGTGCTTTTGGTCTACATCTATCTTTTTGCTTACAAGAAGACCAACAATAAATCTTTGTTCTTCGATCGTTTGGTATCCAGTTTAGCCGTTTACTTCTTCTTCACTTCCTTCATTATTACGGGCCTTTATAATCAAGATGATATTCTCACGATTTGCCTGGGAGTTTTCTTGTATTACCGCCACTACTACTTACACAATGAACTGGATTCATTCCAAACGGAAACCGCTGGGTGAACCCATTAAATGATGGTATATTTGCTATCTAATTGTATTGTTTGATGCGAATCGGAATTTTAGGCACTAGAGGCATTCCCAATTATTACGGCGGATTTGAACAATTTTGTGAGTACTTTGCTGTTTATTTGGTGGAGAAAGGGCACGATGTCTGGGTTTATAGTTCTAGTAATCATCCGTTTCAGGAAAGTACTTTCAATGGGGTTCGATTAATCCATTGTAAAGACCCTGAAAACAAAATGGGTACCGTGGGACAGTTTTTCTACGATTTGAATTGTATCCGCGACGCCCGAAAACGCGATTTCGACATTTTATTGCAGCTGGGGTATACCAGTAGTTCGGTATGGTATTGGCTTCTTCCGAAGAAGCCGATTATCGTTACCAATATGGATGGTTTGGAATGGAAACGCACGAAGTTTAACAAGTATGTTCAGTCCTTTTTGAAAGTTGCCGAAAAATGGGCCGTTAAAAGCAGTGACTATCTTATTGCAGATTCCATCGGGATTCAGAATTATTTGAAGAAAACCTATAACCGCGAGTCGGAGTTTATCGCTTATGGTGCCGATTTGTATACAACGCCCGATGCTACTGTTTTGAAAGAACATAGCGTGACCCAAGGCAATTACAATATGCTCATTGCCCGTATGGAACCGGAGAATAATATTGAAACTATTTTGGATGGGGTGGTGGCATCGAAGCTAAAAACTCCTTTTTTGGTTGTTGGAAAACAGAACGTTAATGACTTTGGAAACTATCTGGTGGAAAAATACAAAGGGGTATCGCACATTCGATTTTTGGGGGGTATTTATAATATTGAGGTGCTGAATAACCTTCGATACTATTCCCGTTTGTATTTTCACGGGCATAGTGTAGGCGGCACCAACCCTTCACTGCTGGAAGCTATGGCAAGTAACGCCCTTATCGCCGCACACAGAAACGAATTCAATGGTAACGTCTTAGAAGACGAGGCCTTCTATTTTGAAACCAGCGAAGAGGTGGCACAAATCCTAAACACCATAGTAGATAAAAATCAATATTCCCATTTCTTGAAAAAAAACAAGGACAAAATAGAGCAACTATATTCTTGGGAACGTATCAATTATCTGTACTTGGATTTCTTTGAAAAAATCAATGAATCGCATTAAAAGCATCGCATTCGCGGAAAGCACCTATGCATACCTACTGGCACTGGTATTGATGAGCATTCCTTTTCGATATGCATACAGTTCTATCACTTTGATTATTCTCTTAGCGGTATCATTGATACATGCTCTGTATCGTCCCAAAGTACTGCGATTTGGGTATATTATTCCCGCTGCTCTTTTTTTATTGATGGTACTTTCGATTAGTTGGTCTGTAGATATACATAAATCCATTCGAGGATTGGAACGGCAGCTTCCCTTTCTGCTTATTCCCCTCGCGTTTTGGATGATGCCCACAATCAAAAAGGAACAGTTTAACAAGGCGCTTAGCTTATTTGCGTATTGGATGGCCCTGTTTGGTATGGTTTTGATTGCTAGAGCAGCCTTTCGTTATTGGGAAGGAAGTGGTACATGGGCATTCACCTATCATTCTTTGGTGGACCTGTTCAACCTCAACGCAATCTACATTTCGGTAATGACGTCCTTAAGCTTGCTCTATGTGCTTTTTTATAAGCAAAGGAATATGACAAGTATCCTGACCCTATGCGCTTTGGGATTATTTCTTTTTTTGCTGGCTTCCAAAAATGTGATAGCAATAACTGCGGTCTGTATAGTATTGGGATTTCTTCTGGGTAAGGGAAGGTCCATCAAACGATGGTTGATCGTGGGCGTTATGGGAGTTGTTGTTGGCACTTCCCTATTTATTGGACCTATAAAAAATCGATGGAAGGCTGAAATTGGTTCAGATATACATGAAGCTTTAACTTGTGAAGGGTTTACCGACGTTTACATTTGGACTGGGACGAGTTTCAGGGTGTTTCAGGCAAGGGTTTTTTTTGAATTGATGCAGGAACAGCAACGTTGGTTAACAGGATTCGGCATTAATGCCGTCCAGGAAGAAATTGCAAAAAAGCAGGACGATTATTTTTTATACTGTGGTTATAACGAGTATAATTTCCACAACCAGTACATTCAAACCTTTGCCGAATTGGGAATCATAGGATTCTTCCTCCTGATCGCCTTGCTATGGGTGCTTCTCCGCCTTTATCTAAAACACCGAGATCCGTTCCTACTATTTGTGTTTTTGATCATCACCTTTATCTTTTTTACCGAAACCTATATCTGGAGACAAAGGGGAATGTTTCACTTCTTGATTATTTTCGGGATGCTGGTTTCTATGTATCCCTTTAGAAAAAAAAGAACCGAGGAAGGATGAAAATAGGTGTAGATGCTCATGTTTTTGACGAAAAATTCCAAGGATCCAGAACCTACTTGGAAGGGATTTATTTGGAAGCGATTCGAATGCGACCTACTTGGGAGTTTTTCTTTTTTGCTAAAAATGTTGCCACCCTGGAAATGACCTTTGGGAAGCATCAAAATGTACATTTTATCGCTCTTACCTCCTCAAACAAGTATCAGCGACTGCTGTTTGAATTTCCGAGGGTGCTTAGAAAGTATAAAATCGATTATGCCCACTTTCAATACATTGCTCCGCCAATTCGGGCTTGTCATTATTTCGTCACCACGCATGATATTTTATTTTTGGAAAACCGCTTCAAAAACTATTTCCCATGGAAATATCGATTTATCAACGGAAAATTATTTAAGCGATCGGCAAAGCAATCGTCTTTTGTATTAACGGTCTCTGATTATTCAAAGGAAAAAGTAATTCAGCATTTCAAATTACCTTCAAATAAGGTTTATGTGACACCAAATGCGGTAAAGAAGCCAATTTTTGAAAGGGATATAGAGTACATTAATAAACGATATGGAATCAACAACTACCTGCTCTATGTAAGCAGGGTGGAACCGCGAAAAAACCATTTGGCTTTGGCTAAAGCCTTCTTCAACCTAGAACTTCATTCCCAGGGATATTCATTGGTTTTTATTGGAGCCAACGATTTGCCCTATCCCGAACTGGATGCATATCTCGAACAACAACCCGAGAGCATAAAGGAGAAAGTTTACCAATTCCCAGGTATTTCTGGGAAAGACTTACAGCAATTTT
Source organism: uncultured Alteromonas sp. (assembly GCA_964582415.1). GTDB lineage: Bacteria > Bacteroidota > Bacteroidia > Flavobacteriales > Flavobacteriaceae > CAZOSF01. The sequence goes on along the minus strand of CAZOSF010000001.1, from coordinate 5,358 downwards.
ATGCTAATGCAGTAGCATTTGTGTATCCCTCCTTGGCGGAAGGTTTTGGAATTCCCCCCCTGGAAGCAGCAATGGTCGGTACGCCTGTGATTTGCTCCAATGCCACGGCAATGGAAGACTTTCAATTTTTCCAACATCATATCGATCCTCAGAATCAGGATGCATTAGAAAATGCCATTATGGATGTTTTGCGAGGAAATACGGAGGATGCTGAACTTGTAAAAAAGAAGATTGAGGAGCGATATCGATGGGAAGAATCGGCGTCTATAATGCTGAAAGCTTTAGAGGAGAACAACCAAAGGAAATGAACTTGAAGCAATAGCATATGCCCGAATTTTCATATCTTTCACTATCTAAATTTAGCACTTGCAGGTCCTTTTAGCTTCCATATACCCCTATCTCTTCCTACTGCTCTATTTTACTATTCCTTTCGATGATCATTTTAGGGCACTTCCTAATATATTATTGATTGTTTTAGGAGTGGCTTTTCCTTTTGTGGTAAAGAAACAAGATCTACAAAAGTTCAGAAGGACATCGACGATCGTCTGGTTGTTGTTTTTTATTGCAGTAATTCTTCAAACCTTGATTCATTCTCGGTGGGAACAAGATTGGGTAATACTTAAAAAAATACTTTTAGTTGGAGGGTTGGTGCTCCTTTACCTGCCCGTTCAGAGTAGCAAACAACTAAATCAAGCCATCGTATTTTCCTCCTTGGCGGCCATCATATACTCCATTGTTAAGTTACCCATAATGATTCATCAAGGGGCAGTCTTTAATTTTTTGGAAACAGGAGGAATTATTGAAGCCCTATTAATCGATAGAATTTATTTAGGCCTATTGAGTGTGCTGAGTATTCTTGCCTCCTATCAATTGCTTAAACGAGAGTATGACCCCGCAAACAAATATTATTTAGGGAACATTGTGTTGAATGTTCTATTTATATTGTTGATTGTTTCCCGGATAGCAATTATCACACTGGTGGCTATCTTTATTTTAAGTTTGTTTTACAGCAAGAAGCGAGGGCCACAAGTGCTTTTTTTCGCTGGGTTTTTAGTGCTTGCCGTATCCTTGATTTTCGTGTTCAATAACGATCTCAGGAAACAGTTTTTTTATAACAATAACGACCACCAGAAAGAGGGATTGGTGGCCAACACCCTAGCATTGGAGCCCAGGGCAGTTATTTGGGATTGCGCATGGCAGTTGGCCCAAAAGGAGGAGGTGCCTATCGAGGGATTGGGCTTTACTGAAACGAATGATTTAATGATGGCGTGTTACGATACAACCATCGAATTCGGTAAAAAAAGAGACTGGTTTCTCACTCAGAAATACAACATCCATAATCAATTCTTAGACTTATACGTAGCATCAGGGGCATTGGTTTTGCTATGTTTTGTTTTGGGGATTGTACTATTGTTTATAAAAAACAGGAAACGGTTTTATCCTACGGCATTACTCCTGGCCCTTTGTTTGTTTTTGGGAGTGGAAAATATGTTTCACCGACAGATAGGGGCCTATTATGTAGGCTTTGTTCTTTTGATGTTATTGATAAACAATGAGACCGTTTTGGAAAAACAGGAAAGCGGGAGGTAATTCCCTAGGCAAATCGTATTTTTGCCGCGAATTTTAGGACTTAGAAAACTATGAAGATTTCAGTTATTGGCACCGGATATGTTGGATTGGTAACAGGAACTTGTTTGGCAGAAACCGGGAATGAAGTTATCTGTGTAGATATCGACAAGGAAAAAGTAGAAAAAATGCGCAGTGGGGAAGTGCCCATCTATGAACCGCATTTAGATGTTCTTTTTGAGAGAAATATCAAAGCCAACCGTTTGCGTTTTACCACATCTTTAAAAGAGGGGTTGGATCATGGAGATATCGTCTTTTTAGCCCTGCCAACACCCGAAGATGAGGACGGATCTGCTGATCTTTCTTATGTATTGAACGTTTCCGAAGAAATCGGAAAACAAATGGAAAGCTATAAGGTCATTGTAGATAAAAGCACCGTTCCTGTGGGAACTGCTGAAAAAGTAACAGATGTGATTGCCAAAAACGCAAAATGTGAATTTGATGTAGTATCGAATCCGGAGTTCTTAAGGGAAGGATTCGCCGTAGACGATTTCCTGAAGCCAGAAAGAATTGTGGTGGGATCAAGCAGTGATAGGGCTACTGCCCTCATGAAAAAACTCTACGATCCCTTCGTTCGCTCAGGGAATCCCATCATCATCATGGACGAGAAATCGGCAGAACTTACCAAATATGCCGCGAACTCCTTCTTGGCTACCAAGATTACCTTTATGAATGAAATTGCCAACTATTGTGAGTTAGTAGGTGCCGATGTAGATAAAGTGCGCGTGGGTATGGGCACCGATTCCAGAATAGGGAAACGATTTTTGTTTCCTGGGATTGGCTATGGCGGATCCTGTTTTCCAAAAGATGTGAAAGCGCTTCAGAAAGCTGGTAAGGATGTGCAATATGACTTTAAAATACTTTCAGCGGTGATTGATATTAATCACCGTCAAAAGACCATTCAGGTGCCAAAAATACTCGAGCATTTCAAAGGCGATTTGAAAGGGAAGAAGATTGCCATATGGGGACTCGCCTTTAAACCTGAAACCGACGATATCCGAGAAGCCCCATCCATTGATGTGATGAATGCATTGTTGGATAACGATGCCAGTATAACGGTTTTCGATCCTGAAGCCATGCCTAATATCCGCAAACGCTTTGGAAATGCCATATCCTATGCAAATCATATGTATGAACCTTTGGAAAATGCGGATGCTTTGGTAATCTGTACGGAATGGAGCATTTTCCGCTCTCCTGATTTCCAGAAGGTAAAACAGTTGCTGAACAAACCGATAATTTTCGACGGAAGGAACCTTTACAAGACAGAAGATATGGCATCGGAAGGATTCACCTACGTTTCCATTGGCAGAAATAAAGTTGGAGTATGACAAAGTACACTGAAAAAAGAGTATTGATTACCGGTGCCGCCGGATTTTTAGGATCTCACCTATGTGACCGATTTTTGTCGGAAGGCTTTTGTGTGGTGGGGATGGATAACCTCATTACGGGGGATCTTAAAAACATCGAACATCTTTTTTCGGAAAAGAACTTTGAATTCTATCATCATGACGTGACCAAATTCGTGCATGTGCCAGGAAAGGTAGATTATATCCTTCACTTCGCTTCACCAGCTAGCCCAATAGACTATTTGAAAATTCCAATTCAAACGCTTAAGGTAGGTTCTTTGGGAACTCATAATCTGTTGGGACTCGCTAAGGAAAAAAACGCTCGGATTTTAATTGCTTCTACCTCGGAGGTATACGGAGATCCTCTGGTACATCCACAAAGTGAGGATTATTATGGAAATGTGAATACCATTGGTCCGAGAGGGGTATATGATGAAGCAAAACGCTTCCAAGAGTCTATTACCATGGCCTACCATCGTTTTCATGGTTTGGAAACGCGAATCGCTAGAATTTTTAATACCTATGGCCCTAGAATGCGTCTGAATGATGGCAGGGTGATTCCCGCCTTCATGGGGCAAGCGCTTCGCGGGGAGGACATAACTGTTTTCGGAGATGGGTCCCAAACACGCTCCTTCTGTTATGTTGACGATCAGGTTGAAGGCCTCTACCGATTATTGATGAGCGACTATTCTATGCCAGTGAATATTGGTAACCCGGATGAGATTAGTATTCTGGATTTTGCCAAGGAGATAGTTAAATTGACAGATTCCCACCAGAAAATTGTATTTAAACCACTCCCAAAAGATGATCCGTTGCAACGGCAACCAGATATTACCAGAGCGAAGGAAATATTAGGATGGGAGCCTAAAGTTTCGCGTGCCGAAGGCATGAAAAAAACCTATGAATACTTTAAGGGATTGACCAAAGAGGAATTGTACAGGAGTGAACATAAAGATTTTTCCGCCCACAATAGGCGCTGATTATGATATTTAAAAGGGGTAGATATTCAGGTTTTTTACGACCGATTTCCTACATCATCGATTTGCTGATTGTCAACGTATTGGCTTTTCGATTTTTCGAGGAAAACCTGATCTATCTGAATTATATCCTCTTTGTGTCCCTTGCCTGGATAGTGATAGCACTGCGCTCCGATTTCTATGAAATCTATCGTTTTACTCGTGTCACCAATATATTTTCGCTAATTGCGAAGCAAGGTGTTCTCTTTGTATTGCTGGTATTTGCATTTTTTGGATTCTACCACGAGTTGGAGGTAATGCCGTTGGAGGTGATTCGCTATTGCGCAGAGGTAATTATCTACATCACGATTGCCAAGCTGGGAATCTATTACCTCTTGAAAAAGTATCGAGTGCTTCTAAAAGGAAACCTTCGTAATGTGATTATTATTGGACTGAACCAAAAAACCGATCAGTTACGAAAGTTCTTTATAGAAAATCCAGAATATGGCTATGTGCTTGCCAAGACTTTCGATGTAAGCAAGAATAAGTCGTCCATCGAGGATTGTCTTGCCTATATGGATGAAAACAAAATCGACGAGATTTATTCTTCCGTAGCACAATTGAGCAACGAAGATATCACGAAGCTCATCGATTATGCCGACAACAATCTGAAAATACTGAAGTTTTTACCAGACAATAAAGAAATCTACAGTAAACGTTTAGATTTTACCTATTATGGCTATCTGCCGATATTATCACTTCGAAAAATTCCCATTGACGAACCCTTCAATAAGTTTGTCAAACGCAGTTTCGACGTAGCCCTTTCGTTGTTCGTGATTATTATGATTTTATCTTGGTTAACCCCTTTGTTAGGATTGATCATTAAACTAGAGTCTCGCGGACCCGTGTTTTTCAAGCAAAAGCGAAATGGGCTAGATTACCAGGAATTTTATTGTTACAAATTCCGATCCATGCGACCAAATCCAGAAGCACACCTTCATCAAATCCGAAAAAATGATCCTCGGGTTACCCGTGTGGGTAGAATCATTCGAAAAACGAGTATCGATGAATTGCCTCAGTTTATCAACGTTTTAAAAGGAGAGATGTCCGTAGTAGGTCCCCGGCCCCATATGGTGAGCCATACACACATGTATGCAGAGCGGATTGATAAGTTCATGGTGCGCCATTTTATCAAGCCTGGAATTACTGGATTGGCACAGGTAAGCGGGTATCGCGGGGAAGTGGAAGATGATAATCATATTATCAACCGTGTGAAATATGATATTTTTTACATGGAAAACTGGTCGTTGTTGCTCGACATCAAAATAGTTTTCCAAACGGTATATAATGCTTTGAGAGGAGAGGAAAAAGCCTATTAACATGTCTGAGTCACTTGTTAGCATAATTACTCCCACTTACAATTCCGAAGC